>JANNSB010000235.1:0-7721 GCA_031402175.1 Planctomycetaceae bacterium | reverse complement strand
CTCACCGAGATCGATGCCCGCCATGTCGTCTTCGGCTGCGGTGATGAGATGACGCTCGAGTTCGCGGTGCCCAATGAACCCCTACCCGAAGGGTGGACGCGCGACTTCGTCCTCTACAACATCGGCTGGGAGAAAGACTGCAACACGAACGGCGTGCTCGGCAGAACGACCGAGCCGTATCCCTTCGTCGGCATGTCGGCCTACCCTTATCCGCCGGATGAGGCTCCCAGCGGTCCCGATTACCAGGAATACCTCGACACTTGGCAGACCCGCGAGATGGAACACCTGCCGTTCCTGCGGTTCGTGCAGCGGTTCGATCGGAACTCGCCGACGGCGACGAATCCGACGATCATCAGCGATGTATTGCCATAACTGATAGTCGCCTTTTGCTCCGCGAAAGAAGCGTTGGATGTTGCAAATTGATTGCGATTGTGTTCGCCTCGCAAGTCGATTCGCGCTCCTCCGCGACTTTCGCGGAGCGAAAGGCGACGCTGCTTCCGGCAACTGCTCCGCACGCTACACTGCGGTATCAACCAACAACGCTCCATTCACCCCAATTGATAGATGCACTTGACCCATACGCCGCTGGCCCGCGTTTTCTGTCTGCTCCTCCTATCCTTCGCCGCCTGCGCAGCGCGAGCCGACGACTATTGTCCCGAGATTCACGGACCCTCGAACGAAGGTGAACTGGCGATTGGGCAGTTTCGCATTCCCGAGGGTTATCGGCTCGAACTGGTGGCGGCCGAACCCGATCTGGCGAACCCTGTCGCCTTCTGCATCGATGAGCAGGGACGATTTTATGTCTGCGAGACGTTTCGTCAGGGGAAGGGGGTCGAGGACAACCGCAATCACATGAACTGGCTGGAGCGAGACCTCTCGCTGCAAACCGTCGAAGAGCGGGTCGAGATGTTTCGCGAGTTTCTGGGTGACGAGGCTGAGGGCTTTCGCCGCGAGCACGACCGCATCCGCCTGCTGGCAGACACCGATGGCGACGGCGTCGTCGATCAGAGTACCGTGTTCGCCGACGGCTTCAACGAGATCGAGGATGGAACCGGCTCGGGCGTCCTCGCCTATCACGGCGACGTCTACTACACCTGCATCCCGCATCTGTGGCGACTACGGGACACTAACGATGACGGCGTCGCGGATGAACGTACTTCGCTGGCCGAGGGCTTCGGCGTGCGAGTGGCGTTTCGCGGTCACGACCTGCACGGATTGACCTGGGGGCCCGATGGCCGCATCTACTTCAGTCAGGGGGACCGGGGCTTCAACGTCACGACGCTCGATGGCGAAACGCTCAAGCAGCCCGACACCGGAGCCGTCTTTCGCTGCTGGCCCGATGGCACCGGCATGGAGGTCTTCGCCACCGGGCTGCGCAACCCCCAGGAGATCGCCTTCGACGACTATGGCAACTTGTTTACGTGCGACAACAACTCCGACAGCGGAGACCAGGCGAAGTGGTATCACATTCTCGAAGGGAGCGATGCCGGCTGGCGGATGTACTACCAGTATCTCGACGACCGCGGCCCCTGGAACCGCGAACGGATGTGGCATCCGTATCAGAATGATGAAGAGACGACCCGCAATCAGCCTGCGTACATCAACCCGCCGAGGCTCAACATCTCCGACGGCCCATCCGGCCTCGTCTACTATCCCGGCGTCGGCTTGCCGGACGAATACAACGGCCATTTCTTTCTCGTCGACTTTCGCGGCGGCGCGGGGAACAGCGGCATTCGTTCATTTGCGATGGAGCCGAACGGCGCGACGTTCGATCTCGTCGACTCCGAGGAGTTCCTGTGGTCGATCCTTGCCAGCGACGTCGACTTCGGCTGGGACGGCAACATGTACATCCTCGACTGGGTCGACGGCTGGAACGGCCCTGGCAAGGGCCGCATCTATCGGCTGGTGCATGAAGCGACCGAGAATGACGCGGTGCGTGACGAGACGGTACGGATGATGGCGGAAGGAATGGACGGGCTGGAGATGCATGAGCTATTGAATCTCCTTGGCCATCCCGATCGCCGCGTCCGATTGGAGGCGCAGTTCGCGCTCGTTCGGCAGAACGATATCGAGACAAACGGAGCACTGCTTCAACTCGCTGCCGGTGGCGAAAACGAAATCGCGAGGCTGCACGCTCTCTGGGGATTGGGGCAACTCGTCCGCATCGACCGCGTCTATGCGCACAACGTCGCGAGGTTCCTTAACGACGACAGCGAAGAGTTACAGGCACAAGCCGCACTGATTCTGGGGGATGTTCAATTTGACGAAGCCGTGCCGCGATTGATCGATCTCCTTTCCTCCACCCCATCAGCGCGTGTGAAGTATCACTGCGCAATGGCTCTGGGAAAGATCGGCGACCCCAGCGCGCTTCCCGCGATCATCACGCTGCTGGAAACGAACAACGACGCGGACCCCGCGCTGCGGCATGCGGGCATTTGCGGCCTGGCCGGTTGTGCGACTGCCGCCGATGATCTCGTCGCACTGTCCACACACGACTCGCGTGCCGTCCGCGTTGCCGCGATTGTGGCGCTGCTGCGGTTGCATCACCCCCATGTCGCGGCGTTTCTCGATGATGCCGAGCCGCAGGTGGTCGAAGAAGCGGCCCGGGCCATTCACGACTTGCCGATCGCCGATGCCCTGCCCTCCCTTGCCGCCTTGGCCGCCCGGCCGGGTATGAGCGACGCCCTCGCCCGTCGAGTGATGAACGCCAACTTCCGCCTCGGCTCGGCCGGCAACGCCGCTGCCGTCGCCGCGATGGCCGCATCATCCGACTGGCCCGAACATCTGCGCGTCGAGGCAATTCGCGAACTGCGGGCGTGGGGCGAGCCGCCCGTGCTCGACCGCGTCACGAACGAATTCCGACCGGTTGGAGCTCGCGACAAGAGCGTGGCCGAGGCCGCCATCCGTGCGAATCTCGGTGGCATCCTCTCCGGACCTGAAAGCGTGCGCCGCGAAGGCATCACTCTGGCAGCTGACTACGGCATCGACGAAATCGGCCCGCTGCTGACAGAGTTCGTGCTCGACTTCGAACAACCCACATCCGTACGAGTCGCATCGCTCGAAGGCATGTCGTCCCTTCGCGGCGTTGACCTTGACGATATTCTCAATCGCACGCTCGATGATGATGACCCCGCTGTCCGTTCGACAGCGCTCTCGCTGCTTGCTCAGCGCTCGCCGGCTGAGGCAGTCCCGCGACTGAGCGCCGTCATCGCCGACGGCACGCAAGCGGAGCGTCAATCCGCAGTCAGCGTCCTGGCCGGCATGAACCGCGGCGACGCCGACGCGGTCCTTCAAGAGTGGCTCAATAAACTCAACGCCGGCGAGGCCCCCGCGGAGATTCATCTTGATCTGCTCACAGCGGCCGAAACGCGCGCCACAGCCGACATGCTCGCGCATCGCGAAGCCTACGAAGCCGCCCGGCCCAGTGACAACCCGCTGGGTCCCTGGCTCGAATGTCTCGAAGGAGGCGACACAGAAAATGGCCGCGAAGTCTTTTTCGGCAGCGCGGCCGCGAGTTGCCGACGCTGTCATATCGTCGATGGTTCCGGCGGCAATGTGGGGCCGAACCTGTCATCCATCGGTCTGCAAAAGCCGCTCGAGTATCTATTGGAAGCCATCGTCCTGCCGAACGCCAAGATCGCGAAGGGCTTTGAATCGGTGCTGCTGGCGATGGACGACGGCCGCGTCATCACCGGCATCGTCCGCGGCGAGGATGAGCACACCTACCGCATCGTCGTCGGCACCGGCGAAGTGATCGTCGTCGAGAAATCGCACATCGAGGAACAAGCCGTCGGCCGCTCGGGCATGCCGGACGATGCGTGGAAACAACTCACCCGTTCCGACATCCGCGACCTCGTGGCGTACCTCGCATCGCTGCGAGCGCCGCCGGATGAGGAGCCGTTGTAGCTGAGTTTGCAAAAACTCAGCACTCGATATTCAGATCAGGCTGAATTCTTGCGAATTCAGCTACATTCTCGGTCCATTCCAATGCAACGCGAGATTCAACAACTCCTCCGCGACTGGCAGTCGGCTGGCGTGACGCACTGGACGCGGCCCGCGGATGTGCCGCGCGCCGCTGATCCTGAGTCGCCTCCTTCTGAACCAGAGTCGGTCGCGTCCACGCCTCTTCCCGCAGCGACACCTTTGATCGATACACCGATGCCGCGACAGGCTCCCTCACCATCCCTTCCGGCTCGTACCGCTGACTCAGACGATCGCGCCGCGCAACTCAAACAAGTGGCCGACCAGGTTGCGCTCTGCGTCCGCTGTCGCGAACTCGCGGGAACGCGAACGCAAACCGTCTTCGGCGTTGGCAACCCGCATGCCCGCGTGTTGTTCATCGGCGAAGCGCCGGGGGCTGACGAAGACAAGCAGGGCGAGCCCTTCGTCGGTCGGGCCGGGCAACTCTTGAACGACATCATCAAGGCCTGCGGCTGGAAGCGCGAGGAGATCTACATCTGCAACATCCTCCGCTGCCGTCCGCCCGGCAACCGCACCCCTTCGAAGGAAGAAGCCGGGAACTGCCGCGAGTACCTCGATGCTCAGATCGCGATCGTCGACCCGGAGTACATCGTCTGCTGGGGCTCGTGTGCGGCGGGCAACCTGCTCGATTCGCTCGAAGCAATCGGCAAGATGCGTCAGAAATGGTTCCAACACGGCCGGGCGAAAGTCCTCTGTACGTACCACCCGTCCTATCTCCTACGCAACCCCGCCGCGAAGAAGCCCGTGTGGGAGGACATGAAGTTCCTGCTCAAAGAGATGGGACTGGAAGTTCCGGGGAAGGGATGAGTGAGAGATGAATGATACCGCCGATGCGAGCGATGCCGCGAAGTCACGGGTCGGGGGGGTCGTGTTGTGCGGCGGACAGAGCACGCGGATGGGTCGGCCCAAGTTGTCGCTCCCCTTCGCGGGCGAACTGATGCTTCCCCGCATCGTGCGGATCCTCTCTCAAGTGGTGCAGCCGATCGTCGTGGTGGCGGCCCCCGATCAGGAGTTGCCGGCGCTGCCCGACGGCGTGTTCATCACGCGGGACGATCGGCCTCATGACGGCCCGCTCCGTGGTATCGCCTGCGGGCTCGAATATCTGCAAGGCCTGGCGGATGCCGCGTATGTCTCCTCGTGTGATGTGCCGCTGCTGCGGCCGGAGTTCGTTCGCGAATTGGTCCGTCGACTGGCAGATCATGAGATCGTCGTGCCCGATGAGAACGGCTTCGTGCATCCATTGGCCGGCGTCTACCGCGTCCCACTGGCGGCGAAGGCTCGAGAGATACTCGACGCAGGAGGCAGGCGCCCCCTCGCACTCATCGAACAGGCGCGTAGCCTGCGGGTCGATGTGAACGACCTGCGAACGGTCGATCCTCAGCTCGAATCGCTGAGGAATCTGAACACGCTGGAGGACTACGAAGCGGCGACGGAGCGAACCGATTGAAAGCAGTATGAGCGAGCTTCCTCGCCCGTCGTCTAACCGCTTCCTGATGGGCGCGGCTCTCAACGCGATCGGCGCTACAGGTACTCTTCCCGCACGGGATGAAACACGTCGAGCGCCTGCAGGCCGTCGCCTTCGGCCACGACGCGGTGCGGGACGCCGCCGGGGATGAAGTACATGTCCCCCGGGCGGAGCACCTTCTCGACGTCGCCGACCTGAAACAGGGCGCTCCCCTCGATGACCATGCCGACCTGTTCGTGCGGGTGCGAATGGCGTTCGACGATCGCATGCGGTTCGAACACCGCCAGCGACAGGCTCACGCGCTCGCCCGCCGCCGCATGCACCTGCACCCCGGGAAAGAGGTCGTGCGTGGAACGCTCGCTCGGCGAAACGAAGAGAGGTCTGGACATGGTGGATGCGCACAAGTTGTTGACGGACTGACGACTGCGCCAGCGGCCCCGCTTCGAGAATACAAGTCGCGAGGCGGGTGTCAAATGAGCTTGAGGATTGTGGCTCACACCTGCCTGTTCCTTCTCCTGTTCGCGGTTCGCCACTCGCAACTTGCTTCGGTACAATTCTCGTACTGTCGTCGAGTACCTCATTGATTCATCGCCATGCCTGCCCCCACACAACGGATTGCCGCGCTTCTGCAACATGGACAACCCGGCAGCCCCGTCGATGTCGCGGGCTGGGTCCGCACCCGCCGGGACTCGAAAGAAGGCTTCTCGTTCGTTGAACTCAACGACGGCTCTGCGATGTCGTCGCTGCAGATCATCGTCCCCGTCGAATTAGCGAAGTACTCGGACCTGATACATCACGTCACCACCGGAGCGAGCCTGCGGGTCAAAGGCACCCTGCAGGCCTCGCCCGGCGCGAAGCAGCGAGTCGAGGTGATGGCAGAGTCGCTGGAACTGCTCGGCGAGTCGGATGCTGACAAGTACCCTTTGCAAAAGAAGCGGCACACGTTCGAGTTTCTGAGAGACATCGCCCACCTGCGTCCGCGAACGAACACGTTCGGGGCCATCGCCCGCGTAAGAAACTGCGTGTCGTGGTCGATCCATCGCTTCTTCCAGGAGCGAGGGTTCCTCAACCTGCAGACGCCGATCATCACCACCAGCGACTGCGAAGGGGCGGGCGAGATGTTCACCGTCACCACGCTCGCCGCTGATGCGAAGGCGCACAGCGGCGAGGCGGCGGCGAAACCATCGGCCCCAGTCGACTACGCCAATGACTTCTTCGGCAAGAAGGCGTCGCTCACCGTGTCGGGGCAGTTGGAGGCCGAGATCTACGCCTGTGCCGTCGGTCCCGTCTACACGTTCGGACCGACGTTTCGGGCGGAGAACTCGAACACGACGCGGCACCTTGCCGAATTCTGGATGGTCGAACCCGAGATGCCCTTCTATGAACTCCCCGACAACATGGCTCTCGCACAGGACTTCATTCAGACGATCGTCCGCGATTGCCTGGAACACTGCGGCGAAGACATGGCGTTCTTCAATGAACGCATCGACACGACGGTGCTCGAGACGCTCAAGAACATTCTCGACCACGAATTCCTGCGGGTGAGCTACACCGACGCGGTCGACATCGTCACCAAGAGCGGCAAGACGTGGGACTACCCCGTGCAATGGGGAGCCAACCTGCAGGCGGAGCACGAACGGTTTCTGACCGAAGAGCACTTCAAGCAGCCGATCATCGTGTACGACTATCCGCGCTCGATCAAGCCGTTCTACATGTACTGCAACGAAGACGGCAAGACGGTGCGGGCGATGGACGTGCTGGTCCCCCGCGTCGGCGAGATCATCGGCGGCAGCCAGCGCGAGCATCGGCTCGACATGCTTACCAAGCGGCTGGCCGAATGCGGACTGAATGAAGCCGACTACTGGTGGTATCTCGACCTGCGCCGCTATGGCACCGTCCCCCACGCCGGCTTCGGCCTCGGCATGGAACGCATGCTGCTGCTGGTGACCGGCATGCAGAACATCCGCGACGTGATCCCGTTCCCCCGGACGCCGAAGAATGCGGAGTTTTGAGGGAGGCTTGGGGCTTGAGGCTCTGGGCTTTAGGAAGCTAGTGTATTGTCGCTTAAATAAGGGAACTTAATTGGCGGTGGTGGTGTCTGATGCTCTGAGCAGGGAGGATCAGACGATGCGTGTGGCCCAGGTGATTCCATTGACGGACGAACAGCGCTCGACGTTGGCGCGGTGGTCGCGGGGACGCCGGACGCCGGCGCGGCTGGTGCTGCGGGCGAAGATCGTGCTGGCCGCCGCGGAGGGGCGTGAGAACCAGCAGATCG
>JANNSB010000234.1:0-3249 GCA_031402175.1 Planctomycetaceae bacterium | reverse complement strand
GGGGGAGTGGCAGTACGAGGCCAGTCGCTTCCTGAGAAATGCACTGATCGAGCTGTCCATTGAGTCCGAGCTTCAGCCGAATAAATCTCAGCTTCTGCAATGGTTTCGCGACTTCGCAGTGCTGCGAAACAAGACTCGCGGACACGGCGCTCCATCACAGGCTTGCCTCGATTCAGCATGCGGGCCACTGGGAGAATCACTCTCGCTAGTGGTCCAGAACATGTCGCTGTTCCACGCTCCGTGGGCGTTCATTCGTCGCAACCTTACCAACAAGTATCGCGTCTGTCGGATTGGTGGCGACGCTGAACCGTTTGCGCATCTCAAGTCCAACAAGGATCTGAATTACGAAGACGGCGTCTATATTGCAATGGACGTAATACGGCACTCTCGCCTCATTCACACAGATCAGGATCTGTCTGACTTCTACCTAGCCAACGGCGGTTTCAACGACAATCGATATGAAGCTCTGTCTTATATCACTGGTGCCGTTGAACTTGTTCCTTCGCACTATTATCTCAAACCTGCCGAACGGTTACCCGGCAGCGTTACCGAAGGCAGCACGCAGCTTGATGTCCTTGGCAATGCCTTTACCAATCTGCCGGAGAAGCAGGCGGATTATGTGTCGCGAAGCGAGTTGGAGAGGGAGTTGTCTTACGAATTGCTTTGCGCACAAAACCATCCCATTGTGACTCTGGATGGTCGGGGAGGAATTGGAAAGACATCAACAGCGCTGCAGGTCATCTCGAGACTTGCCGAGTCCGATGAATGCCCCTTCTCCACAATCCTTTGGTTCAGTGCGCGAGATATCGATCTGATCCCGGAAGGCGCAAAATTAGTCAGACCCGCTGGAGTCACAATCGACGATTTCGCCGGCCAGTACGCTTCACTCATGGAACTGCCGGATCGTAAGGAAAAGTCGTTCAATGCACGCGCAGCGTTTGGCAATGCACTCTCCGACAGTGGGGACGGGCCAACACTGTTCGTCTTTGACAATTTTGAAACTGTCGTCTCACCTGCGGAAGCGTTTTCGTGGGTTGACACGTACTTGCGATTGCCGAACAAGGTGTTGATCACGACCCGCATTCGCGGAAACTTCCGAGCAGACTTTCCTATTCATGTCGGAGGAATGACTGACCCTGAGTGTGAAATGCTCATTACGCAGACCGCTCATCGAATCGGCGTCAGTGCTGCATTAGACCAAGTATTTGTCGCAAGTCTGATTGAGGAGTCAGAGGGACACCCCTACGTAGTGAAGGTTCTCCTTGGTGAAGTTGCCAGAACTCCAAAGGTGCGCAAAGTTGCTCGAGTGATGGCGTCGCGAGACGACATTCTCGAAGCGCTGTTTGAACGAACGTTCGATGCCATATCTCCGGCGGCGCGACGTATCTTCCTGACACTTGCTGGATGGAGGAGTATCATTCCCGAGCTGGCCGTTGAAGCAGTCCTGATTCGACCAGGAAACGAGAAGATCGATGTCCGAGCGGCCATCGAAGAGCTTGTAAGTAGCTCGCTTGTCGATGAAGTTGTCTCCCACACCGATGAGTACTTCCTTTCCGTGCCGCTTGTCGCGCAGGTATTCGGCCAGAAGAAGCTGCCCGCGAGTCCATATCGCGGCTCGATTGCCGAAGACATCAAGCTCTTGCAGCAGTTTGGCGCTGCACAAAAGCATGATGTCGGACGTGGAGTCGAAGCACGCCTGAACACTCTTTTTCGCAACATCGCCACGCTCGTTGCGTCGGGTGAGCGAACCCTGGAAGATTGCCTTCCGACGGTTGAGTACGTTGCCAGAAAGATGCCACAGGCATGGTTGTATCTGGCAGAGCTTTGTGAGGACCGGCTGCCGAATCCAGCTGAGTACGTGCGAAATTGCCTTTCACATTACCTCCAGGGGGATGGCAGGAATGACACACGAGCCTGGAGGCGGCTCGCAGATTCGTTTTCAGCCGCTGGTATGGTCCACGAAGAAATCAATGCACTCGTTGGTCTTTCGAAGGCCGAAGGCGTGCCGACGATTTTGATCAGCAATGCGGTCAATCGGGTCAACGGACTTCTGCGTTCGTCAAAGTATGTTCTCGATGCAGATGATCGCCGTCAGTTGGTGCGAGAACTGGCGGACGTAATGGTGATGCGCGTCTCCGATTGCGACACGACCGATCTGTCCCGACTTGCGTGGCTGTATCTGTCGCTGCAGAACCTTGAAAAAGTTGAGGAACTGGTCAAGATCGGTCTTAGGAAGGATCCCGGAAACATTCACTGCCAGAACCTCAGAAATCGATTAAATAATGAATAGCACTCGCGTATCCCCGAAAGGATCCATCGGGGACACCGCGAGGTGCGTGATTCATGACCTAACTACGAATTCTGTGCGTATCGTCGATTCGGCGGGGTGGCATGTTTTGGGTGCCATGCCTGCAACGCGAAGCAGGGCCGGCATGCCGAACGTCGCTGGGCGTTACAGCGCGCAACCTGCAGAGCACGCGTGAACGGCCCTTTCAGGGCCGGCGACGATCACACTTCCATCGACCCAGGCCTCGCGGCCTGGGCTGACGGAAGCGGCCCTTCGGGCCGACGACTTGAAGAGACCTTTCGAGGTTGCCGAACGTCTTTTCGATTCGCCCCCCTCGGTCCCCCCGTGGACGGGGGGAAGTCAGAGCGATTTCGTCCCCGAACGGCGGGGTTGAACCCCGCCGCTCACTTCCCCTTGCCGAGGAACGTGCGGATCGAGTCGTAGATGGCATCCTTGCCGGCGATTTCGCTGAGGATCAGGTTTTCATTGTCCTTCACGATCCGGCGGAGTTCCTTGATGAAGTCGCCGGAGCCGTAGGGGCTTTCGACCTGGCCGTAGCAGAACAGGTTGGCGGGGGAGAGGGGATCTACCAACTTTTGAGCTGCACGCAACCGCCCCCAAACGTGACGGGCTGTAATTCTCATGACCGATCGACCGCGGGGTGACTCCTCAGACGATGCAGTTGGTTGTGCGGGCACTCGGAGATCGGCTCTCCAAACAACGTTTCCATACGGACAAGCCTGTTCCACGTCAGTTTAATGGACGAGCGGTCAACAGCTTTATCTTGGGATGATTCTTGCGGAAATACTCCAGAGACCATTCGCTGCTGAAGAGCAGCATGTGGGCGCCCCGGTGATCGACCATCACTCGTGAGCCGCCGGGCAGCACGACATTTCCCTCCTCGAACTCGGTCCAGTCGATCCAGCGCGCCAACGAGTAAGGCATGCTCTCCAATGTGGAAG
>JANNSB010000233.1:0-5302 GCA_031402175.1 Planctomycetaceae bacterium | reverse complement strand
TCTTGCCCACGGCATGTGCCTGCAGTTTGTTGGTCAGGCTCCCTTCAGGATAGGGAATCACGCCCGTCAGCAGGTGATACCAAGTGCATCCCAGCGAATAGATGTCGCTGCGGATGTCGGCGGCCCGACTGTCGCGCGCCTGCTCTGGCGACATGTAGTCCACCGTGCCGACCGTCGTTCCCGCGCGGGTGATGTTTGTGTCGATCGTATCGTCGACGCTGCGGGCGAGACCCATGTCGGCCAGCTTGACGGTTCCATCCTGACGGATCATCAGGTTCGACGGCTTGATGTCCCGGTGGACGATTCCCTTTTCATACGCATGCTGTAGCGCCTGGCAGGTCTGCTTGATGATGTCGATGCTGCGCTTGACGGGAACGATCCCGCGCTTGCGCAGCAGTTCGAGCGTATCGATGCCGTCGACGTATTCCAGGGCGATAAAGAGAAAGCCGTCGGCTTGGCCGGCTTCATACACCGACACGATGTTCGGATGCGTCAGTTGAGCCGCCGACTGCGCTTCAGCCTTGAAGCGTTTGACCAGGATGGGGTTTTCGGCCCGTTCCTTGGCGAGCACCTTGAGCGCGACGGTGCGTTTGAGATCGGTGTCGACCGCGAGAAAGACCGTCCCCATTCCACCGGCCCCCAGTTTCTTCTGAATCTGGTATTTGCCGAGCTTTTTGAGGTGGTCGTGCTCTCCGTCGTGATCGTGCGCCTGAGAAGTCGGGTCCGGTGGCATTGCATCCGCTCGCTACGACTCAGGCCCATGTGCAGGAAGTGCGAAAAGGGACATCTGCACTATACCCCGCACCTGCACTAAAGGCAAAGAGGCTCGCGGCTTGCAGGCTCGTTCTGAGGCGCTGCCGGTTGGAATACGACGTTCAAACGCCCTGCGCAACCGCTCGTTTGTCCCATTTCGGGTTGCGTGCGCATTTGCCTCGCAGAATCTCGGCGTTCTGTGCTCTATCAGGCAGCAAGAGATCAATCAGCTTCGCAGAAGTGATTGCAAAACCCTGGGATGGGAGGGCGACGCTTCTGCGGAGCCGCACGAGGTAGCGACATCCATCAGTGGTGCCGGCTCGGCGGGAGACTCGCCCTCCCGGCTTCGCAACTGGCTCTAGCAACACACACACACACACTGAGTCGCTGTGAGGAGTGAGGCCCAAAGCGGCCCGGCACATGTGCCGGGCCGCTTTCGCATCGTAGCGGCGGATCTCCGAGACGCCGCAGACCAACGAGAATCGCGTAATTCGTTGTTGAGGCTCTGCAAACGGATCACGCCTTGGCACGTCGCCTCGGCGTCTGGGGACAGACGCCGCTACTTGTGAACAGTTGTTGAAAGAACTATTTTCCAGGACATGGCACAGGCCACTCCCAGGAATCGCCGACGGGGCAAGCAGCATCCGCACTTCGATTCCTCGGTCCAAGAGGTCTTTCTGCAACTCTGGCGAACCTACGACCGGCTCAAGTCGCTGGAAGACGAACTGTTCGGTCAGCATCAGTTGTCAGCGCAGCAGTACAACGCCCTCAGACTGTTGAGGTCGGCCCATCCGGAGACGCTGCCGACGCTCGCGCTCGGACGCAGGCTCATCTCGCGGAGTCCCGACATGACCCGCATGCTCGACCGGCTCGAGAAGCGCGGCCTGATCCGCCGCGAGCGCCGCACCGAAAATCGCCGCGTCGTCGAGATCTCGATCACGGCGGCCGGCAGGTTGCTGCTGGATGAACTGTCCGACGCCGTGAGCGACATGCACGAACGCCAACTGGGCCATCTCTCAAAGGCCAGACAGCGACAGCTCATCGAACTCCTGAAGGAAGCCCGGCAGCCGCTGGAAGATGAGACGTGTGACTGGCTGGAGGGGTGATGGGTCGATGGTTGAAGATTCTGTGGTCGCGGCAAAGCCGCGAAGCGGCGGCAGCAATTAGCCGCGGGCGCAAGCCCGCGGGATTTGGCGACGACGGATCACGAGCCGCGAAGTGGCGGCAGAGGCACGACTCAATCGGCGGACCATCGAGCGCCGAACGCACTGACGGGCGCCTTCATGCGCTCGATAAGTGCTGGACCAGTGGGAAAACCGTGCAGCATTCCTGCCTGAGTTCCCGCGACCAATGTTTCGCCCTGCCAACTCCTGTTACTCTTCAGCCAGTTCTGAGGGCTGAATACCTTTCCTGCTGATTGATCCTGCATCAACGAAGCCTGCATCGCGTTTTCAATGCAGTTCGCTGCCATCGGCAGAATCTCGCCCGCCGCTTCCAGCGCACTGAGCGTCGCACTCGGTGCGACAACCAGCGTCGGTTGCTTGTTGACGGCGTTGATGAGCGCCGACACGGAGAACAAGACGTGATACTTGACGAGCATCCTACCCGCCTTGAGTTCGTTGTTCAGGTTTAGATTTGGCCATGCGGCTTCAATTGCGCTGAGCCAGCCGTGGAGTGCGAACATTGATTCGGGAGGATAGCCGGTCTTGAACAGCGTCTTGTAGTATTCATCGAATAGCTTCTTTTCATTGGCGGAGTAGTTCGGACGTTGGCAATGCCAAGCCATGAGCATTTTCGCGAGTGCGGCAGCGTCGATGACCTTTGCATGATCCTTGCTCGCTGGTGCGACCTCACCACGCTTTGTCATGAACATGCCATCTGGATACCGTGTTTCATAGGCTTTCTTAAGCCCGACCATGACACGATCGTTGCTCCGCAGGTCACGCGGCTTCACAGCGCTCTGTGAGTTGGTGTTGATGCTAATGCGGTCGCCGAAGGCGCGATCCTTAATCTCGTAAAAGCGGAAAAGAACGTGGGCATCCTTGGCCTCGTGCGAGCGGACGCGCTCCGATGCTGAGTAGATGGTGTTTAGCGACTGGCACCCGTTAACGACGCTTAGACCGTCAACGATTAGTGTCTTGCCGTCCTCACTTAGTAGCATCGAATCGCAAAGAGCCGTCACGCCGTTGTGGTAGAAGAAGAAGTCCCGCACCTTGTCTGTGTGAATCGTCTTGGAAAGCTCCCGATTGACCTTATTGGAGGAGCCGAGTGATTGCCGGACGTTCTTCGCGAAGAGTTTCCCGTCAGTGATCCCGGGCAGGTTGAGGCATTCTCGGAGGGGTAGTGCAGCGATGACGGTTCTCGCGCCTGGAAGGACCATTGAGAGCGTCTTGCCTGGATCGAGATTGATCGTGTGTTTGATCGATGGCAACACTCGCGCTTCGGCTTCGGCAAGCCTTGTCTCCAAAGCCGCTGTGTCGATCAGGTGGAGACTGGCCGTGAATCCATCGAATTCACTGAACTTGTCCGAAAACGCCATTAAGTCCGCTTGGGCCGCGTCGGTTAAGGTTCCGGTGGTCAGCAGTTCAAAATCCACACGGTAATCGTCATCCAAGCCGACTCGGATGGCCTCGATCTTCTTTTTCAGGCGATCATTGCAGTCCTTCTGTAACGCAGCAAGATCCTGAAGGCGAACCCAGGCGCTAAGTACCTCACGAAGGGGCTCCGCATTTACCTGCCCTTCTCCGATGAATTTCCCTTGAACGATCAGAATTCGCTGTTCAGTATCGTCAACAATCACCGCGTCAATCTGCTTGTCGTCCGCGCCGTCCGTGATATCGTCCCGGGTTTCCGCATCGTCGCGTAAGAGGACACGCCTTAGATACCACGCGACGAATCGCTGCCCGTCGTTCGGAAAGTTGTTTTTGAAGAATGGGTCGGTAGCAATTTCGCGGTGAATAATGTCTAGCATTTTCGGATCCCGATGCGCGACGTTGGTGTGTTGATTTCCCGTGAGTCGACAGATGTTAGGCGATGTTCGCCCCACACGCGAATCCATGAACCAGTCGTCGAGCTGTGCATCAGGCCACTGTTGGGGCGATGCGATCACTCCTTCCCGGCGTGATGCGACTTGTTCTGGATGCGCTTCGCCGTCTCGGTTTTGAGTTCCATTGGCACCTGCTCGCTGCGGCCGGTGCGGATTGACTCGATGGCGGCTTCGATCGCGTCGTAGGCTTCGCGAGACTTGGCGGCTCGGGCGAGGTAGACGGTCGCTTCGGCGAGGATGATGCGGCATTCGGGCATGCCGACGCGATCGGTCGCCTCGGCCGCTGCGTTGGCGATCGCCAGGGCCTGCGGGTCGGCCAGGCCCACATCCTCGGCGGCGAAAATGACGAGCCGGCGGGAGATGAATCTGGGATCCTCGCCACCTTCGAGCATTCGGGCCAGCCAGGCGATCGCCCCGTCGGCATCGCTGACCCGCATGCTTTTGATGAACGCGCTCGCCACGTCGTAGTGCATGTCCCCGGCGCGGTCGTAAACCACGGCCTTGCGCTGAATCGACTCCTCGGCCACGGCCAACTCGACGACGCCGGCCGTCGCCTTGTTGTCTGATGCGGTCGATGTCACCGAGCCGACGGCGATCTCCAGGGCCGTCAACGCGCGGCGGGCGTCGCCGTCGCAGATTCGGGCCAGAAACTCCAAGGCTTCGTCAGTACAGGTGACGTTCGATCGCCCCAGGCCGCGTATCGGGTCGCCCAGGGCGCGCCGCATCAAAGCCAGGATATCCGCCTCCGACAACGGCTCGAACAGAAACAACTGGCTGCGGCTGAGAAGCGCGCTCACCAATGAAAAACTCGGGTTGAGCGTCGTCGCCCCGATGAGCGTGACGATCCCGCGCTCCACATCGGGGAGCAGCACATCCTGCTGTGTGCGATTGAAGTGGTGCAGTTCATCAACGAACAGAATCGTCTTTGACTGCTGCACGGTCAGCCGATGCCGGGCCTCATCAAGTGCCTCGCGGAGTTCCTTCACTCCACACGAAGCCGCATTCAGGGACACGAATTTGGCCGCGATGTGATGGGCGATAATCTCAGCGAGCGTCGTCTTCCCGGTCCCCGGCGGGCCATGAAAGATCAGCGACTGCAAGCGCCCCGCCTGCAGCATGCGGCGGAGCAGCTTTCCCTCGCCGAGAAAGTGCGTCTGGCCGACAAACTCATCGAGTGTCCGCGGCCGCATCCGCGCCGCCAGCGGCAGCGCCCCATCGAGGGCAGCGGTTTCGGCGGCTTCGAAGAGACTGGACATGGGGAGAGGCTTCAGGCTTCAGGCTTCAGGCTTCAGGCTACAGGTTTCAGGTTTCAGGTTTCAGGTTTCAGGTTTCAGGAAAATGAGTGCGATCACTCACATTCTATACCGCCTGTGCCTTCGCGTTCGAGCGGCTGACAATAGCGCTTTCGCCCCGGTACGATCTCCCTTCGTGAAACCACGACTGCGTAGTTCTCTTTCGCGGGTGGCCCCGATAGCTTTTGCTGTCGGGGACGACGAAGTCGGT
>JANNSB010000232.1:0-2040 GCA_031402175.1 Planctomycetaceae bacterium | reverse complement strand
AATCACGACGCTGTCACCCGTTTCGTCTTCTTCCGCACCTGAGGCCGGGAACGCGACTTCGTCTTCGCCATGAGTGGCGGCACCATGGAAGCCGGCTTCGCCCAGTGCAGCCAGTCCGCGGTTCGCGGCTTCGGCATCAGTCGCCTGGAAGGTCACTGTGCCTGCGTCCGCATCGGCGGCACCTCCGGATACGCCTTCGACATCGGCCAAGACCGCATTGATTGCTCTCACACAGGCCCCACAGCAGATATGCACACCCTCAACCTTGCACTCACCCGCAAGCGCAAACGAACTCGAAAGCATCAACACGGCAATCGCGACTGCGGATTTCATTTCAATCTCCTGACGGAATGTGAGGTACCGGGCGAACAAAGCGGAACTGATCGATGTCATTTTCCCACGGAGCAGCCGTGATTGTCAATCGAGGAAGCCCGTATGTGACCAATTTGACCCCGTGGGCCCATCACCTAAGATCAGACAATTCAACATTTCACGCGATTCTGCGTTGGCCCCTGCCGGTGCGACGGCGGCAGTTTCGTCGGTCATTTGCAACCTAAACTGAGTCATGATCGACAACCTGCCGTTTCATACCCTGGTGCATGCAGGGCTGACGATCGAGGGCTACTCGCGAGCGGCCGTGCAGAGCTATTGGCGGATTCCCGAGCTCAAACTCGGTTTCGACATGGGAGGCAGCCCCTGGGAGTTCACGGGGACACAGACGTTTCTGTTTTCGCATGCCCACCTCGACCACATGCTCGCGCTGCCCGGCTACGTCTCGCGGCGGCGGATGATGAAGATGGAGCCTCCCGTCCTCATTGTTCCCGAAGAGATCGTCGAGAACGTCGACAAGATGCTCCGTGCCTGGCAGCGGCTCGATCGCGGACGAATGATTTACAGCATCATCGGCATGGCACCGGGCCAGGAACATGAGTTGTCGCGGGAGCACGTGGTCACCGCGTTCGCGACCACGCACACGGTTCCCTCACTTGGTTATGTGATCTGGGAGCGTCGCAAGAAACTCAAACCCGAATACCAGGGTCTGTCGGGCAACGAGATTCGCGACTTACGTCTGGCCGGCACCGAGGTGAGCGCCGAAGTCCGCACGCCGATCGTGTGTTACTGTGGTGACACGGCTCCCAGCGGGCTGGACAATGAACCAGCGGTGTATCAGGCGAAAGTATTGATCACCGAAATGACGTTCTATCGCCCGGAGCATCGGAAGGAGAAGATTCACAAGTTCGGCCACACGCATCTCGACGATCTGCTGGCACGTGCCGACCGGTTTCAGAACGAGAAGATTATCCTGTCCCATTTCTCGACTCGTTACCATGTGGATCAACTGAAGCGGTCGGTCGAACGCAAACTGCCCGCGTCACTCAAGGGGCGCGTGGAACTTTGGGGATAGTGCACGGTGCGAAGCATGCCGATCAGCCCGGATCGCCTGGAACAGGAAGAGCGCGATCCGTTTGCCGAAAAACCACTCTGGACGGCGCAACTTTCCTGGCCTCTGTTCGGTCTGCTGGCGGTTCTTATCTTTCACCTCACGGCCAGCGCGCCGATCGCGGCGACGGCCTTTTGTCTGCAGTTCGGCCGGCGATGGTTTCTGACGGCGCTCTGGTTATGCCGACGGGATCCCAATCCGGCCCGCGGTGTTACATGCGCGCTCTTTTATCTTTCGTCAGCCATGTCGCGAGTCATGGTGGCGGCACTGCTGACGACGCTGGGGTTGATCATTCTGTTCTCATGGGCCGATCGACTGGCCGATCCTACGCACTTGTTCGTGGCCATGGGAATTCTGGTCGGCGGAGGCTTCACTGGAGCGGGAATACTGTCGTTGGCCGGAGTGATCCGGGCGTCGATGCAGCGTCAGCCGGTATGGGTCGATCCCATGGTTTATTGGAGTTACCGGTATCGCGCGTGGCCGCCGCTCAAACATGTCAGCAAGAATCGCATCGAGAACCAGGTGTCGATGGCACAGATGTTCGTGTTGTTCGGACTTCCCACGGTGTTTCTGCTGGTCCTCGGTCGCGCGCCGTTCGG
>JANNSB010000231.1:0-2357 GCA_031402175.1 Planctomycetaceae bacterium | reverse complement strand
GCAGCCGCAATGTCCGTCACCAATCAGCCCTGAGTCCAATTCGCACAATCGGGAGGCTCTGGTGACGGATCAATCGGCGACAACCCATTCTGTCGGTGCTTGGGTCAGCTTGGAGAAACCACGCCTGCAGGAGTTGATCGATCGCATCCGTCAACTCGGTTATCGCACGATCGGACCGCGAGTGGCCGACGCGGCGATTATCTACGCCGACATCGACTCGGTCTCGCAGTTGCCGCTGGGAGTGATCGATGAGCAGGACGGAGGCCGGTATCGTCTTCATCAGGATGACTCCGCCGGCTACTTCGACCATGTCGTCGGACCCCATTCACTGAAGAACTACCTCTTCCCACCGCGCGAAACACTGCAGGAACTCACTCGGAACGACGACGGCTGGCAGACAAAACCCGCGCCCGATCCCGGGCCGCCACTAGCCGTGATTGGTGTGCGCTCTTGCGATCTGCATGCGCTGGCGATCCAGGATCGTGTGTTTCTGGGCGGGCCATACGTCGACCCGGGATACAAGGCACGCCGGGAACGCTTACTGCTGGTGGCTGTGAACTGTCGGCGGGCGGCAGCCACCTGCTTCTGCCATTCCATGCAGACCGGACCGGCCGTGAACAAGGTCCATGATCTGGCTCTGACTGAACTCGACGACAAGTTCCTCGTTGAGGTCGGCTCGCAGAAGGGAAGTGAAATCGTGTCTGCGCTGAACTGTCCGCCGTGCGCTCCTGCGGAGATCGAGCGTGCGCAAGAGGTACCACGACAACTGGAACGCGCAATGCACGAGCGATCGCAAGAGTCCCTCGTCGACGATCAGCCACGACAGCGCAGCCTCGATACGACCGGCATTCACGATCTGCTGATGAATAACCTGACTCACGACCGCTGGGAAGAAGTCGCCCAGCGTTGCTTGTCGTGTGCCAACTGCACGATGGTCTGCCCGACCTGTTTTTGCAGTAGCGTGCAGGAAGTCACGGACCTCACGGGAGTCCATGTCGAACGCGAGCGGACCTGGACCTCATGCTTCAATACCGAACACTCCTGGCTCAGTTCGGGGCCGGTTCGGAACTCGACGGCGTCCCGCTATCGGCAATGGCTGACGCATAAGCTCGCCACGTGGATCGATCAATTCGAAACATCGGGTTGCGTCGGCTGTGGCCGCTGCATCACCTGGTGCCCGGTCGCGATCGACCTGACGGAAGAAGTGGCCGCGATTCGGGAGACGAGCAAATGCTGACGGTCCCCGCGTGTGCCCCCACCGTCGATCCCCATCAGCCGTGGGCCGTGCACGCGGTGCGCATCGTTGGCATCAAGCCCGAGGTGCCGGGTATCGCGACGTACGAAGTGGAGTTCACCGACGCCGACGTTGCCAGGCGCTTTCGTTTCCTTCCTGGTCAGTTCAACATGCTGTACCTGCCGGGGATCGGCGAGGCGGCGATTTCGATCAGTTCGGATCCGGACCGTCCGGATCGCTTGCTGCACACCGTGCGAGTCGTCGGCAACGTCACGCGGGCACTGGCGCGATTGAAAGTGGGCGATCAATTCCTGTTGCGCGGACCGTTCGGCTCCGCGTGGCCAGTGGATGCGTGCCTTGGATGCGATCTGGTAATTGCCGGCGGCGGTGTCGGTCTCGCGCCTGTGCGGCCGATTCTCTATCACGTCATCAATCGCCGCGCGGAATACGGCAAGGTGGTGCTGATGTACGGAGCGCGCACTCCGCGCGACCTGCTCTATGCGGATGAATTCGATGCCTGGCGCGCGGCCGGCATCGAGGTCGATGTCACGGTCGACATCAGCGACCAGAACTGGCCGGGGCACATCGGAGTCGTACCCACACTGTTCAATCGGCTCCAGGTCGATGCTTCACGAACGCGAGTCCTGACCTGCGGACCCGAAATCATGATGCGCTTCGTCATCTCAGAGGCGCTTTCACGCAAAGTTCCGGAGAATCACATCTACCTGACGATGGAACGCAATATGAACTGTGCGCTGGGTTTCTGCGGTCATTGCCAACTGGGGCCTGCCTTCATCTGCAAGGACGGACCGGTGTTCACTTACGGACAGATGCGTCCCTATCTGGACCTCGAGGACTTGTAATGGAGCACAAACCTCACCTGGCGGTCTTCAAATTCTCATCGTGCGACGGGTGTCAGCTCTCGTTGCTCGATGCCGAGGACGAGCTGCTGCCGATCGCGGACCGTGTCGAGATCGCGTACTTCCTCGAAGCACGGACGCAAACCTCCGAGGGGCCTTACGACATTGGCCTCGTCGAAGGCTCGGTGACGACCGCCCATGATGCCGAACGCATCCAGGAAATTCGCCGGCAGTGCCGGTATCTGGTGACAATCGGAGCTTGC
>JANNSB010000230.1:0-6484 GCA_031402175.1 Planctomycetaceae bacterium | reverse complement strand
GTTCGACTGGCGAGCGGCGCTCATTAGCTCAACCGCGATTCCACTTTCGCTGATTACCGCCGCGCTCGTGCTGTACTACCGCGGCGGAACGATCAACACGATGGTGCTCGCGGGTCTGGTGATCGCGCTCGGCGAAGTGGTAGATGATGCCATCATCGACGTGGAGAACATCATCCGCAGATTGCGACTCAACGCGGCCAGTGAAACGCCGCTGTCTCCGTTTCGCGTTATCCTGGACGCGTCACTCGAAGTCCGCACGGCGGTGGTCTACGCCACATTGATCGTCGTGTTGGCGTTCCTGCCGGTCTTTTTTCTGGAGGGACTTGCGGGTTCGTTCTTCCGTCCGCTGGCAGCTTCGTATGTGCTCGCGATTTTGGCGTCCATGGTCGTGGCCTTGACGGTCACGCCCGCGTTGTCGCTCATGCTGCTGCGGGGGGCGGCGCGAAAGCGGCAGGATGCCCCGCTCGTGCGCTGGCTGAAGGCCCTGTACCGCCCCGTGCTGCGAACACTGGTGGCCGCGCCTTGGGTTTGCATCGTCATTCTGTTGGCGACCTTTGGAGTCGGGGCATGGGCTCTCCCGTACCTGGGTGAGGAACTCCTCCCCAAGTTCAAGGAGACCGACTTCCTGATGCACTGGGTCGAAAAGCCCGGCATCGGGATTGACGCCATGAACCGCATCACTATCCGGGCGAGCGAAGAAATGATGGACGTCCCCGGCGTCCTCAACTTCGGCGCGCACATTGGCCGCGCGGAAGTGGCCGACGAGGTCGTCGGGCCGAACTTCACTGAACTCTGGATCAGCATCGACCAGGATGTCGACTACGACCAGACCGTCGCCAAGGTGCAGGAAATCGTCGATGGCTACCCGGGGCTGTATCGCGACCTGCTGACGTACCTAACCGAGCGCATCAAGGAAGTCCTCACCGGCACCAGCGCGACGATCGTCGTGCGGATCTTTGGTCCCAACCTCACCGAACTTCGCAACCATGCCGAGCGCGTGGCAGCCGAGATGCAGACGATCGAGGGCGTCACTACGCTCAAGGTCGAGCCGCAGGTGCTCGTGCCTCAAATCGTGGTGAGGCTGCGACCCGATGCCGCTTCGCGGTTCGGGCTGACTCCCGGCCATGTGTTGACGGCCACCTCCACGCTGGTGAGCGGACTGAAGGTCGGCGAGATCTATGAAGATCAAAAGATCTTCTCGGTCGTCGTGTGGGGCGTGGAGTCGGTTCGCAACGACGTAGCGGCATTGCGATCCCTGATGATCGATCTTCCCGCCGGTGGTCAAGTCCCGTTGGGAGACGTGGCCGACATCAGCATCGAGCCGACGCCGAACGTCATTCAGCGGGAAGGGGCTTCGCGCAGGATCGATGTGTCGTGCAACGTCGAGGGGCGCGACTTGGGGAGCGTGGCCCGCGACATCGAACAGCAAGTGCGCAAGAAGGTCATGTTCGACCCTGGCTACCACCCCCAGTTCCTCGGCGAGTATGCCGAAGCGCAGGCCTCGCGCCAGCGCATGTTCGCGCTGACCGGCCTGGTGGTCGTGGCCATCTTCATTCTGCTGCAAGTCGACTTTCGCTCGTTACGATTGGTGCTGCTGGTGATCCTGACGCTGCCCTTCGCACTGTTGGGAGGCGTGGTCGGAGCGTTCCTGTGTGGCGGCGTGATCTCGCTGGGTTCGCTGGTCGGGTTTGTCACTGTGCTTGGCATCACGATTCGCAACTCGATCATGTTGCTCGATCACTATCGGCACCTGCAGCGAGAAGAAGGGGTTCCATTCGGGCGCGATCTCGTCCTGCGCGGCGCCGAGGAGCGCCTGGCCCCCATCCTGATGACGGCACTGACGACCGGCCTGGCGCTAGTGCCATTGGTGGTCGCCGGAAACCTGCCAGGGCACGAGATCGAATACCCAATGGCCTTCGTCATTCTGGGCGGCATCGCGGCGGCGACGCTCCTCAACCTGTTTCTGATCCCCCCGCTGTTTGGCCTGCTCGGCAATGTCCCGCAGGTCCAAGATGACGCATGAGTGAAATCGTCGGCGAAACGCCGCCCCAACTCGCGCAAACTGGGTCACCGCCAGCTTGATCGGTCAACATGCTCAAGGGGCACGGCTTCGACGTGACCTACGAAGAAACCGCCGGCGGCCACACCTGGCTCAACTGGCGCGACTACCTTGGCACGTTTGCGCCGATGCTGTTCCAATAGGCTCCGGGCTTCAGGCGTCAAGAAGGGGTCTGGGGGACATTCCCCTGACTCCTGACTCCTGTCAAACTGGCCTTGTCCCATTCCCGCAAGCTGTGGGACACTCCCTGCTTCGGGCCAGACTCACCTCCACGATCCCCTCGTTTCGGCCCTCGCAAACACAGGCGAGATGGCGATCCTTTCCCGCATCGATCGGCCTTGCGCGACAGCGTTTGCAAACAGCTGCATTCGCTGGCGGAGCCTCTGCGTCTGCGTGGTCTTCATTCAGGTGGGATGCACCTTTTCGGAGACCTCCCCACTGCTCGTGCATGCGCCCCAGGGAGCCGGCCTGCCAAACCCGATGCACGTCGGCGTGTCGGCCGGCCCTCAACAGCAGGAATGGCTCTGGGAACGCACCGTCACCGTGCTGCACGACTACCACTTCAATATCGAGCGCGAAGACCGCTTCGCTTCGGTGATCGAAACCGATTACCGCACCGGTTCGGGAATTCTTGAGCCCTGGCATCTCGACTCGGTCGGTATGTTCAATCGTCTCGAAAGCACGCTGCAGCCGATCCGGAGGAAAGTGCAGGTCAGCCTCTTCCCGGATGAGAACGGCACGGGCTATCGCGTCGGCGTCGAAGCCTGGAAGGAGATCGAGTACATCCCCGGCCTGGCTGCGAACTCTCCCGGCGGGGCGACCTTCTCCGAGAGTACACCGCTGGAGCGGGATCTCAATCCCGTCGTCGGTCAAACCGCTCCGTCTCAATGGATCCGACAGGGGCGAGATGTCGAACTGGAACAGGCCATTCTGCAAAGCCTGACGATGGCCTACGGGCGGTAGCACATCGCGTCCGATGGGCCGCGCGTTGCTGCCTTCCATGTGTTCACGGAACACCTACGTGCGCGGGAACGCTGCCTGCGTTCGCATCGCATCAGTCCGCGCGACATCGCACAGCGATTGCAACACCGAGTATCAACGGGTTACGCGATTGCTCTCCCTGAGCTGGGAACGCGATGCGCTTGACTCGTGTCCGGCTGTCGGCGCTCCGAAGGTGGCGCCGTAGTCGCGATGAATGCGACGCGCGACAGCCACGGTTGCGCGTGAAGGAATTGCATGCGCCAGCAATTGCGTTTCTTGTCGTCTGCGTGCTTCGGCCAGCCAGCGCTGGCGGGTTTCGTGGCGTGCGTCTTGTTCGGTCATCGCGATGAACAGAAACGTCACCAGCAGCAGGCTGACGATTCGCAACAGTGCTTGCGACCTGGGGGTCTGGGGAGGCATGGGGATGCTGGATCGAGGTGTGCCGTCGTGGTGGATTGGAAATCCGGCATGCAGTGGTGGAGAGACAAGGAGACGGGGCGACACGGGGACAAGGAGCCTGCGACTTCGCCCTTCGCAATTCACCTTGTCCCCAAGTCGCCTTGTCTCCCGGTCACTCGTTCTCTCCGTCTCAGATCTCTCACTTCAACATCGGTCACTCTGCCGGATTTCCTGATCGTGCTCTTCGGGAAAGGCGGGCAAGCGCAGGGGGCGGGTGGAGTTGTTCCGACTCTAGGGGCGCGTCGACGGACGGATCGGCTATCGGGCCACACCCGAAAACTCGTGCAATTGGCCGAGCGCGCCGCGAAATAGTGGCGGATGAGAGGCACTGCGACTTATACTTCCACGCAGGTTGCGAAGCCCGCTCCCTGCACACGATAAGTGGCGGAGCGGTATCGGATGCATCTCGCAGCCCCACGGATTGGCGATACGCCCAGAGACTCACCTTGCCCACGACTTTAGAAGGCTTGCAGACGCTGGATCAACTGCGGCATGCGGGGCTGGTCTCCGAGTCGCAGTACCAGCAGGTGGTGCGGGCCGTCGACGGCCGCGACGTTTCGAAAGAGGCTCTGCTCAAGGGCCTCCTGCAGTCGAAGATGCTCACGCTGTTTCAGGCCGATGCCGCCATGCGTGGCCGCCTGCGCATGCTCAAGATCGCCGACCATTACGTGCTGCAGGATGTGATCGGCGTCGGCGGTATGGGTTCGGTCTACCGTACGCTCGACACACGCACGGGCAAGGTGGTTGCACTTAAGAGGTTGTCGGAGGCCTTCAAGCACGATGCCGGCATGCGGGCCCGCTTTCGCATCGAAGCCCGTGCAGGACTGCGGCTCAAGCATCCGCATCTCGTGCAGACGTACGAACTCGGCCAGACCGACGATGTCTACGGCGAAGTCGAGTTCGTGACGATGGAGCTGTTCGAGAGCATCGCCATGCACGAACTGATCGCCTTCAACGGCCCCATGCGCAAGTCGCAGGCCAGCGATGCGCTGATCCAGGTCTGCGACGGACTGGAGTACATTCACCAGCAGGGTCTCGTCCATCGCGATGTCAAACCCGATAACATCCTCATCGGGCATGACGGCTTCACCAAGCTCGTCGACTTCGGACTGACGCTCGTCGATCAGGAAGTTGTCGGCGAAGAGTTCTCGCTGGCCATGATCTTCGGCCACGACTGTCTCGGCACGGCCGACTACATGGCACCGGAGCAGTCGCTCGACAGTTTGCATGTGTCGGGTAGCGCGGATGTCTACAGTCTGGGCTGCTCGCTCTTTATGGCATTGACTGGCAAGCGGCCGTTCCATGGTTTGTCGAAAGTGAAAGCACTGGAAGCGCATCGCACGGAACCGCCGCCGCCGATTTCGAAATACCGGCTGGAGATTCCCGACGAAATCGAACAACTCTACCAACAGATGCTGGCAAAGAAGGCTGAAGACCGGCCGAGCCTGGCCGAGGTGCGCGACGTGCTGACGCCGTTCGCGAGGCGCATGCCGCCCGAATACGACATCGAGCGCCTGCGTCGCGGCCGGCGCGGCGTCTACTCGAAACGGCTCAATGCGACGGCCCGTTCTTCGATGGCGCGTTTCAGTTCATCGATGGCGGCACTCAGGGCGACCGAAGTGCCGATTCGCACCGACATCGATTCCGACGGCCATGCGAAACGAGCGGCCAACAAGCCTCACGCCCCCCAGGTCTCGAGCGCCGACCTGGCGCAGAGTCTGCTGGAGCAGGATCAACGGGTGGAAGCCCCCACGATTCCTCCCAGTCTCGCGCTCCCCGATGGTTCGACGCTCGTGCTGACCCGATCCGAATACCTGATCGGGTCGGCTCCGGAGAGTGACATCGTCCTCAAGCAATCTGGAGTGGCGGGCAGACATTGCCGGATCACTAATGCGTCCGATGGCTGGTGGGTCACCGTGCTTGATGCACCCGGCGGCATTCAGCTCAACGGCAAGACAGCCCATCGCCAGCCGCTCAAGCACGGCGACAAGCTGCTGCTGGCCAATGGCGCGCTGCTGAAGTTCTCGCACCCGACGGCGGCAGGCAATTCGGCAAAGGCTCGCTTCCCCTGGTGGGGCTGGCTGATGATCGCCACCCTCGCCGCCGCCGCGTGGGGCGCGTCGCAGTGGATTATGTAGAGCGTTGTCGTAGCGCGGCCTTCCCAGGCCGTCACGCGATTACCTGACGGCGGCCTGGGAAGGCCGCCCTACTTTCTCGGCTGCGACCGTCGATATACTGAGCGGTTGGCGGTTGCCTGTTTGTTCGAGAAGCCCCATTTGACGCGAGGAGTCTCCCATGCTTGCTCACGTCGTTTGTTCGACATTACTCCTCTCTCTTTGCGTGGACGATGTGGCTGCCGATGCCGAGTTTCTGGCGCGAGTCGAGGCCGCGCCGCTCGTCGACAGCCAGGATCAACCTGTTGCGCGGATTGAGCGGAACGCAGCCGGCGAGATTACGGCCCTCACTCTGAGTGAGCTGCCGCTGGAATCAGGGGACTCGCGATCATCGGCCGAATTGAAACGCTCGAATATCTGGTGTTCTTCCGCTGTGCCGTCACCGATGCCGACGTCGAGCAGTTGGGCGAGCTGTCGCGACTCAAGTCGCTCAATCTCACTTCGACCGAGATCACCGATGCCGCGCTCGACGAGATCGCCGGCCTCCCCGCGCTGCGGTACGTGTGCCTGGGGAATGTCAAGGTCACTCCCGCAGCGGTCGATCGCTTGAAGGCCCAGGTCGAGGCGAACGACCGCGAACTCACGTTCGGGTACAACCGGCGGAAATGATCCGCGGAACGCGAAGCGACCCACACCAAGGGATCATGCATGCCGGCCGAGTGTAACACGCAGACGAAACCAGGCAACCTCACCCCCGGCCCTCTCTCATGAGGGGGTGTAGCCGTTCATTGGTGGTGGTCATGCGGGTAGGGTTAAGTTTTTCCAGAAGGTGTGCCATTGGCGGTTGAGTTGTTGGGCGCGGAGGGCGGTG
>JANNSB010000229.1:0-28406 GCA_031402175.1 Planctomycetaceae bacterium | reverse complement strand
ACCACTTCGCCGAGCGCGATCACCAGACCCGCGAGCACCATCGTGTTGATCGTTCCGCCGCGGTAGTACAGCACGAGCGCGGCGGTAATCAGCGAAAGTGGAATCGCGGTTGAGCTAATGAGCGCCGCTCGCCAGTCGAACAGAAACATCACCAGCACGACGATCACGAGAATGCAGCCGAAGAACATGGAATGCGTCAGGTTTTCGATCGAACGCTCGATAAAGGTCGCGGGGCGAAAGATCTTCGTATCGACCGCGATGTCCCCCAGGCCGGGTTGCAGGTCGGTCATCGCGCTTTCGACGGCATGCGTCAGATCGAGAGTGTTGGCCCAGGGCTGCTTCTCGACGATCAGCATGATCCCCAACTGATTGTTGATGACCGCATCGCCAATGGGCGGAGGATGGTCGATTACCACCTCGGCCACGTCACCCAACAGCAGCGGCGCGCCCCCTCGATGGGCGACAACGATCTGCTGAAAGTCTTCCACATTGGCCATCGTGGTCACATGCTGAATCGCCAACCGCTGGTTGGCGGTATCGACGAAGCCGCCCGAGCCGACCAGCGTCGACTGCCGTACGGCCAGCGAGATCATGTCGAGCGTCACTCCGTGCGCCTGCAACCGGTCGGGGTCGACCAGAATCTGAAACTGGCGGTCTTTCTCACCCCAGATGGCGACGTTGGCGACGCCGGGGATCGACATCAGCCGAGGACGGATCGTCCACTTCGCCAGCACCGTCATGTCCATCTGCGACATCGTGGGAGATGTCAGGCCGATCTTCATGGCCCGGCTGAGCGAAGACAGTGGAGGCAAGATGACGGGCGGCCGGGCGACTGTCGGCAAACGCGCTGAACTGATGGTCAGCCGTTCCTGCACGAGTTGCCGGGCGACCAGAAGATCGGTGCCCCGCTCGAAGATAATGCGGATCGACGACAATCCCAGCACCGACTTCGAGCGAATCACATCGACATAGGGAATACCGGTGAGCGAGTTCTCGATGGGAACCGAGACGAGGCTTTCCACTTGCTCGGTCGACAATCCTGGCGCTTCGGTTTGGATCTCCACAACCGGAGGTGCGAACTCCGGGAACACATCGAGCGGGATTTCATCCGCCGTGCGCACACCGTGCACGATCAGACCGATCGCGATCGCGACGACCAGCAGGCGAAACCGCAGGGATGCGGAGATCAGCCACGACATCAGCTACTTCCCCGTTCCGAATTCGGTGCCGAACAACTCGGCCGCTCCTTCGACGACGATCACGGTTCCGACTTCCGGGCCGCTGGCGAGCACTGCGATGTCTCTTTGCGTGTGGTCCACGACAACTCGCGCGCGTTGGTAGCGATCCCCTTCAAGCTCTGTATAAACCCACGTCCCGCCGTAGATGTCATACAGCACGGCGGCATTGGGAATGATGAGGGATTCCGCATCGCCTTCCAGCAACAGGGACATTCCGATGCGCTCGCCCGGTCTGAAGGCGCCATCGCTGTTGTCGAGTTCGAAATACAGGTCGGCTGTCGCGGCTAACGCATCGGCGGAAGGGGGCGCGGCCACCGCCTGAGCGACACGGCCTGCCAAATCGAAGTCCCCTTCGAGTCCGACAATGTTTGCCTCAGAGTCGGCGACGATCTCGGATTGCTGTCCGACATAGATGGGGACGCGAATCCAAACTTGTGATAGATCGACGATTTCGAACAGCGCCGTCCCAGCCGTCACGTGCTGGCCCTTGGCCACATGAAACGTCCGCACGATGCCAGATTCCGGTGCGACGATCGTGAAGGGCTGCGCGACCGCCTCGCTTGTTGATTCCAACGTCAATTCGTCCAAGGTTTCCTTGCGAAGCCGTGCCGCATCGAGCGTCGTCTGGGCAACTTCGAGCCGAGCGCGGGCGTCGTCGACGTCGCGAGCGCTGCCGACCTGGTCCCGCAGCAACTGCTCCGCGCGATCGAGCGCGATGGTGGCTGCTTCCACCTCGGCTTCGCCGCGCTGTACGTCTCCGTCCGCCATGATCTGCAGCGATATCAGTGACGCCCGCGCATCAGCCATCGCCACTTGTTCGGCCGGCGTTGGGACATCCCGTTCGGGAGACAGAAGTGGAGTGAAACTCAGTACCGGACTACCGGCGTTGACGAGACTACCCGGAATCGGCAACGGCACCCCGGATTCCTCGCCGACGGTCCCCGCGACCGGAGCCGACACAATGAAGGTGTTGCCCGCCGGAATGACGATTTCGCCGCCAAAGGTGCGACGGCGGGGCATCGCCTGGCGCTCCACCGCTGCAGTCGTGATTCCTAGTCGCTCGACCGCTTCCGAAGTCAGATGCACGATGACCAGATCGGTCTCGTGAGGAGGCTCGACCGCCTCGAACGTGGCGGGGGCGACTTTATCGGCGTGGTGCGCATCGCCATTGTTCGTACAACCCGCCGCCCCAACCCAAAGCATCGTCATCGACAGGCAGAATGCGCACTTGAGTCGCGAATCGCGTGGAAGGATCAAGTGGCAATTCAGGTTGCTCAGCGCCCAAAGAAGCTTCCGCCTCGGCGGCGTCTTCCCACCAGGAGACATTCTGCAACGTCTCAGTCTCGTGACGTTCGATTGCATCGATCTGCGTTGGCTCGGCATCCGAACGGGGAAGCGATGTCGCGGGAGGGACTGTCGTTGGTTCATGCTGATCACTGTCGAAGAAGTCGACACTCCCCGGCAGCGACCATTCGTTCTCATTCTGTTGGCTTTCCAGACCAAACACAACGGGTTGCGCTGCGGGGTCCAGGGGCGAGGACGCTTCGGTTTCCAGCGGCAGCGGAGGCACGTCGATCTGCTCGATCTGAGAGGGTTCCTCAGGAGCCGGGAAGGCGAGTCGCCGACCGACGCTGCGTTCCAACTCAGCGAGCGACCGACGAACATTGGCGGCCAGTTGCAACTCTTGTGTTTGAACATCGAGGTACTGCGTCATCGCCTGCAATACGAACAAGTATGAGGTTCCCCCATCGTCGAACGCCGTGGTCGCGAGATCCAGTGACTCCTGCACGGAGGGAATTACATTGGCCTCCAGGTAGGCAAGGTTTTCGGCGGCCTGCTGCAACTGCACCGCCGCAGTGCGGACTTCCATCGCCACGCGCTGTTCGACGGCCGACTCGTTGTGCAAAGCCTGATCGACGGTCCAATCGGCACGCAAAACGCCCCCTTCATTGCGATTGAAGATCGGGATATCGATCCGAAAGCCAGGACCAAAGTTCGAGGCGCCTGCGCCACCCGCATTGGCATCGAGCACGGCATCCACTCGCAAGAACGCCCACCGTGAGAGGTCGGCTCGCTTGTTGGCTGCCGCAACTCCGAAGCGGGCCGCCAGAACATCGGGACGCGAATTCAAGGCTTCCCCGACGAGGAAATCGGTCTCGACCACAGGAACGGACGGAGCAGACAAGTCGCTGGGAGTCAGTTGGACCGATGCGAGACTCAGACCCAGGATGTTTCTTAGCCGTTCGGCCGCGAGCGTCACGTCGTGGGCGATCGCTCCAGCATCGGCCTCAGCACGTTGTGCATCGACCCGTGCATTGACGACATCCAGCCCGGTGATGTCCCCCGCCGCAAGTCGTCGCTCGGAGAACTCGGCAATCTGCTTACGCAGGGCAAGCACTTCATTCGCGAACCGGGCGCGCTCTGTCGCCAGCACCAGGTCGGCATAGGCGAGTCGCGCATCGCGGGCGACATTCAAGCCGTTTTGCACGAGTTCGTTCGCGACCTGATGGTAGTCCTGTTCAGAGATCTCGATCCGCTTCCCGCGCAGCAGCAGCGCCTCCACGGGGATAAAGAGCGTCCACTCCAATTGCTTGGTGCTTCCCGGGAACAGGAAGTTGAACTGGGGGTTGGTGAGCAGGCCGGCCTGCACCAGGTCGCCTCGCGCGATTCCCAGTCTCGCGAGTGACGTATGCAGATCGGCGTTGTTCCAGAGGGCGAGAGCAATCGCGTCGTCCTCGCTCAGTCCATCGTCGAGTGAAACGAAGGCAGGGAGCGCGACATCGTCCGCACAACGCCCCGGGCCAACGTCATAACCGACTCGTCCTATCAGTTCGCGACGCACGCACGTGTGGCACTCATCCAGGGAAGCCGTCGCGCAGCCCGAAACGCAGCACGCCAGCAGCAGTCCCATCAACTGCCGTAAGTGCCATCCCTGTCGGCGGTTTGCGTTCGTTCGTAGCACGCAGCATCCACAAGCGCGCGAAGTCGCGATCGATGCAATCGAAGACTCCCTAAGAAACAGTATCGACCGGCATCCTCGGCAACTTCGGGCAACCGATGTCAATCGGCCCCTGCGGCGCAACCGGTACAATCCGCAGAATCCAGCAATGCATTCCGCGTTGTGCCCGAGAGTTATCACCCAAGGCGTAATGCTGTCGCCGCGTCTCGGCCTGACGTCAGCGGTCAGGTTGGCCGCGAGCAGGGGGACATCGGTGGGGCCACCGGTGTTGCAGCTTCTTGGACGGGTTTGGAGGCAATTCATGACTGTTGATCCGGATAGCCCTCAAGTGCTGGCCAGCTTACTGATGGAGCACGAGGCGGCAATCCTTGCCAGCCATCTGGAGTCGCTGGGGACCAGAGCGCATGTGTGGGGCGCCAATTCCAGCGCCGCATGGCCAGAAGTGCCAAGCAACGTCCAGGTCGTCGTCCGGCAGGCCGACCTCACTCGCGCGAGGCAGGCCATCGGCGAACTCCGCAGGCAGGTGCCGGAAGGCCATTAACTGCGGGCGGCCAAGTTGCTGTGCAAACTGGGTCAACGAAGTCGATCGGAGGTCGCAGCGAGGCTCCCAACGGTCGGGCGTCATCGCCTTGAATCCGGCACGCAATCAAAACCTCCCACCGTGACGCCACCCTGAAAGAATCCTTCGGTGCGACCGGCGCGGGAAGGTGCCGGATGGCGGCATTGTTCTGTCGGAATGTAAACTGTCTGTGGAGGAAGTCTTGTTAGCCGGCCCGAACAACATTCTTGAGCAATTACGTAAGCGTCCACCCATGTACACGGGTGAGAACACGCTTAGTTCGATCTCCGCGTTTCTCGCGGGATACGAATGCGCGCTCCACAACGTCGATGACACACCCGCTCGAGTTCTCCCACGTGAATTCCACGATTGGGTTGCATACCGGTTGCATTTCTATGAGGCAACGTCCGGTTGGTGCAATATGATCTGCGAGCGAACGAGCAGCAATCAGCAAGCGATCGATCGATTCTTCGCTCTTCTGGACGAATACGAAGCTCGAAAGCCACATCTGGTCGCGAAACTGATTGGGCACAAGCGCACCTATACTCAATCCAAATGCCATCACGAAGCCGACCAGATCATTTGGGATCCTCCAGTCACGCGCGAATACCCGGACTCTATCTCATTGGTAACGTACACTGACGACCCCGGCTTTTTCGCGTATTCGGACGATACAAATGTCTTTCCTGGTCAGGGCTACTTTCCCAATCTCAGGTCGTTCGAGTTGTACACCGGCGCGAACAGATCATTGCTCACCATCATCGATCAGGCTTGGTTATGAGCGACTCAGGCACTCCGAAACCATTCGAGGACTGGCGCGCAGTGCCGATCGACCGTGCCGAGGATGCTGCATACACCTTCGGCTACCACCTGATGCGGCATTGTCGCGCCGAGGCACTGAAGGAGGTCGAGGCCGCCCCGGTTCCGCAGAGCGCAGAGGAGTTTCGCGAACAGGTCGCGACGGCGGTCGATACGGCATTCCACAACGTCATGGACTTGCTGGAGGGCTTCTGGCCCACGCAGGCCGGACCGAACCACCGAGTTGCATACACTCTTTCCGTCTGTGTCAGTGACATGAACAGGACACCCGTCGAGCGAATTGAGATTTCCCCATGCCGGCTCGATTTGCCCATCGGTTTCTGGAAATGGAAAGAGGGGGAGTTCCGATGACGTGGCCTAACCCCGCGCTTCATCGAGCGGCGGCATCACCCTGCGATTGCCATCGACGTGCCTCCTGGCTGCACGGTTGCTTAGCTGTTTTATCAACTTGCAGGAGCCATCAATGAATCCTTGGGGCCTCTTCTTCATCGCTGCCGGTCTCTTCAGCGCCGCGGGTGGAATGTTCGATTGGGAGTGGTTCATGAATCACCGCAAGGCGCAGTTCATGAGCACGATCCTTTCGCGCACAGGTGCACGCATCTTCTACGTCATCGTCGGAGCGGCACTTGCCATACTCGGCACAATGATGGCTGCGGGCCTCGTCCGAGACTCAGGTTGAGTTGAGCCAATTTGCCTTCGCGGCTCGCCGGGAACTTCTCGCTGAATTTGCGCCGGGCGCAACTTTCGGCGCCTCATTGAGCACTGAAGACGCGGGATGTTGCGTGCCGGCAACATGCTGATGACCGCGATTGGCAGGGAGATTGTGCATCGGGTCGGCGCATCCTCTTGCCGAAAGGCCGCTTGCGGACTTGCTAACGAAATGGCGATCGCCGCGTGAATTCGGAATACAACATGGCGGTGCTCCACAAAATCGGCCTGTTCTCGCATCTCAGTCGATTCCCTAGAGCTTGCGCACTTCCCGCGGATTCTGCTCAAGTCGCTCATTCGTTCCGGCGCGAACGTGCGGGACAAGGTAGAGCTAAATAGGACGACATCTCGATGCGCCCCGTCGGAATCATTGTCAGCATTTGGACCGTCAGCGCGGGACTCCCTCATGCGGTGGTTGGAAATTGTCAAAGAGCGTCTGGAGACGGTGGAACTTCCGCCGATACCGCGCTCGTTGCAATGCCTGCATCCGCCGCGCGACGTGGCTAAGTTCATCGAACTGGCCGACCGTCCCGACATCAATCTCAACGTGCTGAGCAAGGTGATCGAGAAGGCGCCCGATCTCACGGCCAGCATTCTGCGGATGGCGAACTCCAGCGCGAACGCCTGGATGCCGAAAACGCACCTGGTGCACACCGCGGTGGGCAGGCTCGGCGCGCGCCGCTCGAAGATGCTCGTGATGAGCGCCGCCCTGCAGGCCTCGCTCCGCCGGTTTCAATGGGACGAAGCCGACGGCGCGCTCCTCATCTGGGAGGCGCAACGCCGAGCGATGTTCGCCCGCATCGCCGCCGACACTCTCGGTGTCGACGCCGACTACGCTTACGTGGCGGGCATGTTGCAGGACTTGCTGCTTCCTTGTCTGAGGCGCGGCTATCCGAAAGAGTATTCGTCCATCACGACCGACGGCATCAGCGTCACCGTCGGAGAGCGCAAATTGTTCGGCTGGGATCATGGCCTCGTGACGGCTGGGCTCCTCAGGGCCTGGAACTTCCCGGAAGAGGTCGTCGCCTGCGTGGCGTTTCATCATGATCTCGACATGCTGCTGCAGGATCCGGAAATCGAAGTCTCGATCGTCACGGCATCGATCGGAGCGGCGCTGCTGCCCGACTGCATGCGCCAGGAGCCTGACGGCATTCGCAGCCTCGTACATCTACAGGAGGCGATTCCCGACTTCGACTTCTTCCAGATCGCCGCCCAGACGGACGAAGAACTTGAACGCGGCGATTCAGCAGGGGCCCAGTCAGAACCACTGTCGGAAACCCTGCACCGGCTCGCGGTCGGCACTCTCGAATCTCAACGCAAGCGCGACTCGTGGATCGGGTCGCAACTGGGACGCTACTACATCGAGGAAGAGATCGGCAAGGGAGCGATGGGAACTGTCTACCGCGCGCGGCACGCGATGCTCCGCCGGCCCGCCGCCATCAAGCTGATGAACACGACCCACTTCGACGCCACCGCGCTCAACCGCTTCGAACGCGAGGCGCAGGCCACCAGCCAGTTGCAAAGCCCCCACACCGTTCACGTCTACGATTACGGAATCACCACCAACGGCGTCTTGTACTATGTGATGGAATACCTCAACGGCATGACGCTGCGGGATCTCGTCGAGCGGTTCGGGCCGCAGCCGGAGAGCCGCGTGATTCACGTCCTTTGCCAGGTATGCGGCTCGCTCGAAGAAGCCCACTCGAAGGGTTTGATTCACCGCGACATCAAGCCCGACAACATCGCGTTGTGCGAATCAGGCGGCGTGTGCGACTTCGCCAAGGTGCTCGACTTCGGACTGGTGCACTTCCTCAACGGCAAGGTCGACGCCGGCGAGCAGAAGTTCCTGGCCGGCACGCCCGAATACATGTCTCCCGAGTCGATCTATCGCCCCGGTGAAATCGATCATCGCACCGATGTCTACGCCCTGGGATGCGTTGCGTATTACCTGTTGACGGGGCAGCCGGTCTTCCCGATCACGATCGTTCCCAAGCTGCTGAAGGCGCATCTCGAGGAAGCGCCGGATCCGCCGTCCATTCGCGCGAAACGCCCGATCGACGACGACCTCGAAGCGGTCATTCTCAACTGCCTGGAGAAAAACCCCGACAACCGGCCACCCAGTGCGATTCAACTGGCCGCGCTCCTGTCGGCGTGTCAGGCGTCGAACAAGTGGTCGTTCGAGGAAGCCCGCAACTGGTGGGACGCGAATCGGCACTCACGCAGTCTCTACGCCGGCCCTGCCGTCGAGCATCGCGCGCACGAACAGAAACCGACCCGCGCCCTGGATCTGCCGGCGGCTCCCAAGCTGCCCACTCATGTGCAACCTGTGCGCGTTCCCGCCGCGACCGAGGGGACGTCGATCGAGATTTGCGAAAGCAACGCGTTTGTCTTCGCAATGGGACTCGATGATGTGCACTACGGAGAGACCTTCATCGTGCCGATCCCCGACAGTGCGCATTCCGACGGCGTTTAGTCGCCTTTCGCTCCGCTAATGCAGCGTAGCGGCGGCTGTCCTCCGCCGCCGCGACCGAAGGAGGCGACCCTCCCCCTGTTGCGACTCGACGACCGGATGACGTCCACGCGCGTCGCCTCGTGTCTGGGGACAGACACGGCTACAAAAACTGACAGCCGCTCCGCGAAAGCAGCGACAGCAAACGGAGTTCGTGAATGCGCAAGCGCGCTGCACTCCGGCACGTCACTGGGAGGGAAACGGAGCATCGGCCTTGTCTGCTGGACATTCTTCGCGGGGCCGCACAACATGAGCGTGATGAGCAACGCCCATCCTTCGCCCGCCGCCAGGCAGCATTGTTCGTTTCACGGTCGTTTCGGCATCGCGCGGGCCGACATCACGCCGCCAGTCGGGATCTACAATCGCAACTGGGGAGCCGCGAAGCACGATGTGGCCGACAGTATCCATCGGCCCCTCATGCTGACGGCACTCACGATCGACGCGAACGACGGCAGCGGCCCGATGGTGTTGGTGGATGCCGACCTCGGCTGGTGGCGGCCGATCGAAGTGTTCACGCGATTTCAGCAACGTCTGCTGAAAGAGTTGTCGCTCGATTCATCGCGGTTCCTGTTCGCGCTCACGCACACTCATGCCGCCGCCCCGCTGATGGATTCCGATCCATCACTGCAAGGGGGCGAACTGCTCGGACCCTGGCTGGAAACGATCTATCAGCGAACGGTGTCGACGATTCGTCAGGCTCTGCGTGATGCATTCGACGGGACGCTGGACTGGCACACGGGTCGTTGTGGATTGGCGAGCGTGCGCGATCTGCCTGACCCGGAACGTGACCGCATCTTGTGCGGCTTCAATCCCGACGCCGCGGCCGACGACACGCTCTTGTTCGGGCGCATCACCGACGATGCCGGCAAACTCCAGGCGACGCTGGTGAACTACGCCTGTCATCCCACGACGATGGCGTGGGAGAACACATCGATCTCCCCCGACTACATCGGCGCGATGCGGGAGACGATGGAGGACGCGACCGGCGCGACGGCATTCTTCCTGCAAGGGGCATCGGGCGATCTTGCGTCGAGACATCAATACGTCGGTGACGGCAGCGTGCCCGATGCGCATGGCAGACAACTCGGTTACGCGGCTCTGGCAACGCTGAACGACATGGTGCCGGCCGGAACCGCTCTCAGGTACACGGGAGTCATGGAGTCTGGCGCGCCGCTGGCCGTGTGGAGACATCAACCGCGCGATGTGTCGTCCAACCTGCGGGCAGTCGAAACTCGCGTGGAACTGCCGATCAAGGACTGGCCGAGCGCGGACGAACTGGAACGGCAGCGAAACGCCTGCATCGACCGCGCCCTCGCAGAACGCTTGCGCCGCAAGCGCGACATCCGCCGCAGCCTCGGGGACGGCGGCACGTTTTCACTCCCTGTTCATGCCTGGCGGATGGGAGACGCCGTGCTGATCGGTTCCTGCTGCGAACCGTATTCAATACTGCAGCAGGAGCTGCGGCGGCGGTTTCCCAACAACGCCATCATCTGCATGAACCTCGTCAATGGTTCGATCGGGTATTTGCCGCCGGCTGAACTTTACGACGTCGATGTCTATCCTGTATGGCAGACCCCATTCGACTGCGGCAGTCTCGAACGGCTGCTCGCGGCGATGACCGATGTGATCGAACAACTGCTCGGCCAGTAAGCCGACGCAATCGAGATGACGGCCCGGCATGCAGATCAAGCACAAGATCGAAGGCGTGTTGCCCATTCTGCACACGCCGTTCGATGACGACGACGCGATCGATCAGGCGAGTCTCAAGCGCGAGATCGACTGGGCCTTTCACGTCGGAGTCGACGGCGTCTGCTCGGCGATGGTCTCCGAGATTCTGCGCCTAACGACTGATGAACGGAACGAACTCAATCGTCTGATCGTGCAGATGACTGCCGGTCGCGGGGCCGTCGTCGCCAGCGTCGGAGCCGAGAGCGTGAAGCAGGCGGTGGCCTTCGCGAAGAGCGCAGTCGACGCGGGCTGCGATGCGATCATGGCGATCCCGCCGATCTCGACAGCGCTGCCGAGAGAGGCGTTGTGGAGTTACTTCAGCGCGCTGGCCGATGCAGTCGATGTGCCGCTCATCGTGCAGGATGCTTCGTCGTATGTCGGGCGCTCGATCCCGACGAGTTTTTACATCCGGCTGCTGGGGACATACGGGCCCGAGAAGATTCTGTTCAAACCCGAAGGCTCGCCGGTCGGTCCGAACATCTCAGAGTTGAGGGACGCGACAGGCAAGGCCGCGCGGATGTTCGACGGCTCTGGCGGCATCTACCTGATCGACGCGTATCGTCGCGGCGTCATCGGCACGATGCCCGGTGTCGATCTGCTCGACGGCATCGTCACTCTCTGGAAGGCGATGCAGTCCGGCGATGAAGCCACCGCCTATCGCGTTTACTTTCCGATCTGCGCGCTCGTCGCGCTGCAGCTTCAGGCGGGACTCGATGGCTTTCTGGCGATCGAGAAGTACATCATGAAGCAGCGCGGCATCTTCACCACTGACCGCCGGCGGGAACCCAATTCGTGGTCGCTCGACCACGAGACGCAGGAGGAAGTCGACCGGCTGCTGGAGATCCTCACCGCGAGCCTGGCGCCCGATCCGTACTAAGCATTCCGTCCGCCCGATGAGCCACAACCCCACCGCACTCCGCGAGCACGAACCCGGCGCAAAGCCGACGAAAGCTCGTTACGAGGTGCTGGGCTTGCTGGCGCTGGCCGCGACGATTGCGTATCTCGCTCGCAATTCGCTCAGCGTGGCGGAGAGCACGATCCGCGACGACATGGAACTCAATCTGCGGCAGTCGGGCTGGTTGATGGGCGCGTTCTTCTGGAGTTATGCCTTCCTGCAGGTTCCGTCCGGGTGGCTCGCTCAGCGATACGGCACGCGGCGGATGCTCACGCTGTTCGCGATCACCTGGTCCACCGCCGCGCTGGGTGTCGGCTTCGCTCCCTGGTTTTGGGTGTTGATCGCCGCGTTCCTGATCATGGGGGCCGCCCAAGCCGGTCTCTTTCCCAGCGCATGCTATTCAATCTCGCATTGGATACCGCAGGCAAGCCGCTCATCTGCCTGCGGGATGCTGTCGGTTGGGATGCAGGTGGGCGCGATCATGGCGGCCGTCGTGACCGGACCGCTGATCGCCGACATCGGCTGGCGTCGGGCGTACATGTTCTATGCGATTCCCGGATTCCTGTGGGCGTTGGTCTTCATGTCGCGATTTCGGGACCAGCCTGCTGACGATGCGACGGTCAATGATGTCGAGCGGGAACTGGTTCAGTCGGGGGCCGGTCCGCCGGGCGCGGCAGCGTCCACCAACGGGCCGACTCCCTGGATGTCAATTGCCCGGAGCCGCACCGTCTGGTTTCTTTGCACTCAGCAGATGTGCCGGGCGGCCGGCTACATCTTCTTCGCGACCTGGTTTCCGACGTTCCTGCAAAAGGCGCGGAACATGACAGTGAGCGATTCGGGCTATCTGCAGGCACTCGTCTTCGCCGGCACTCTGGCCGGTTCGTTTGGAGGGGGATTGCTGACCGACTGGATCTTGCGCAAGAGCGGCAACGTCAAGTTGAGCCGCAGCGGCGTCGGGGCGGGATGCCTGCTCGCCTGCGGTTTGCTGATTCTCTCCGCCTGGTTCGTGAAGGACGTTACGGCGGCGGTGGCACTGCTGGCGGTCGGCGCGTTCTTCGCCGCCCTGGCCGGTCCCAGCTCGTATGTGACAACGATCGACATCGGTGGGGGCCACGTCCCGCAGGTGTTCGGCCTGATGAACATGATGGGCAATCTGGCCGCCGCCGCCTGTCCGATTGTGGTGGGTGAGCTGTTCCAGCGGACGGACAACTGGAATCTCGTCCTGCTGATGTTCGCCGCCCTCTACCTGACGGGTGCGATCTGCTGGCTGTTCGTCGATCCCCGGCAGAGGATCGACGTGTGACGGCTTGTAACCGCGTATCTCCGGGACGCCTCGCCCGTGTTCCGAATCGGTCCCGCGCACTCCGCACTTCCGGTTCAATCCTAGTTTTGCGCGCAAGACGTCAGTAGCGCCCTCTCTGTCCTGATGAACGGCGAGTGGCCCTGATCGTGGGGACGGGGCAAGCCAAAACAATCAGGTCACTTTTCTGGGGGAACTGACCATGTGGACCAGCAAGCTTTCTCGGATTTCGGCCTTCGCGGTGTTGGCCATCGTATTTACGGCAGCGGCTTCGGAGGCAGAGGCGGCCAAGAACCGTCCAGAACGGCAGCGGATGGGCGGAGTCGTCATCATGAACCCGACTGAGAACCCGCTCAGCTTTCAGATGCGTCTCGGTTACGAAGACGCGTGGACCGACTATGTCGTCGAAGCGGGCCAGGATCTGCAGGTCTTCTTCGATCTCGATCGTGATGGAACGGTGCTCGTTCCCAACATGCGCTTCGACCGCGTGGCGGGCGACAGCCGCCTGACCTATCAGGATTACGAACTCGAGTATTACGAGATCGAATACGAAACCGACATGACCGGCTTCCGCTACGAATTCCAGTACAGCGATTCGGGCAAGACACTCGACCTGTTCCGCATCGATGGACAATAAGTCCGTTGGACGTCCTCGTCCTCGTCGGAAAAATCGCCGCCACGCCCTGAGTTCCGCAAGGAAGTCAGGGCGTGCGGCGTTGTAGCGGCGTATCTCCGAGACGCCGCGGCGACGCGAATGGACGCTATCTGTCGATCGGGCGCAACAGAGATCGACGGGTTCCTTTCCGCTGTGAGGTTCGACAATTCGCTCATGCGGATCGATCTCGCTTGATGCCGCTACGGCTGGCAGCCATCATTGTTTCTGAGCGCTGGGAACCCGCAGCGCCTGGATTCAGCCGCCGCGTTCGAAAACACTGATTCATGCCGCGAATTCCCCACCTCATCCATACATCACACTGCCGCCACTGGCTGCCAGCGATTCTCGTCATGCTGGCCGCCGCCACTGCTCGCGCCGACGATGCGGCAGCGGCCCTCACCGCCGAACAACTGCAGTTCTTCGAAACGCACATTCGCCCCGTGCTGGTCGACAACTGCTATGAATGCCATTCGCGCGAAGCCGCTACGGCTGGAACGCTGAAAGGGGGCCTGCAACTCGACACCCGCGAAGGGCTGCGCGCTGGCGGCGACAGTGGACCGGTACTCGTACCGGGATCGGTCGAGGAGAGCGTAATCATCTCGGCCCTCAAGTACGAATCGTTCGAGATGCCGCCCGCCGGCAAGCTGGGGGATGACGTCATCGCCGACTTCGTCAAATGGATCGAGATGGGCGCGCCCGATCCGCGCGAAGGTTCAGTCGCTGAAGTCAGCGAAGGGATCGACATCGACGCCGGCCGCGCGTTCTGGTCGTTTCAACCGTTGAACGACGCCGCTCCTCCCGAAGTGACGTACGCAGACTGGGTCCGCACGCCAATCGACCGATACATTCTCGCTCGGCAGGAAGCAACCGGCCTGCATCCGAACGAGCGCGCGCCGGCTCGCACTCTCGTTCGTCGCGCGTACTTCGATCTGCTGGGACTGCCCCCCACGCCGGAACAGGTTGACGCCTTCATCGCGGCGGCCGATGTCGACTTCGATGCCGCGTGGTCCGCCCTGCTCGATGAACTCCTCGCCAGCCCGCATTACGGCGAACGCTGGGCGCGGCATTGGATGGACATCGCCCGCTTTGCCGAGTCGCACGGCTATGAGCAGGACTACGATCGGCCGAACGCCTATCACTACCGCGACTTTTTGATCAAGGCGTTCAACCAGGACATGCCGATCGACCAGTTCATCAGTTGGCAACTTGCCGGCGATGAACTCGCGCCCGAGGATCCACTCGCATTGATGGCGACCGGCTTCCTCGGTGCCGGCGCCTTCCCGACGCAGCTCACTGAAGTGGAGTTCGAGTCATCCCGCTATGACGAACTCGACGACATGGTCGCCACGACGGGAGTTTCGTTTCTCGGCCTCTCGATCGGTTGCGCCCGGTGCCACGATCACAAGTTCGACCCGATCCCCGCCCACGACTACTACGCGATGGCGGCCGCGTTCGCGACCACGATCCGCAGCGAGATCGACCTCGACCTGGAACCGGTAGCGAACCAGCAGCGGCAGCTTGCGTTTGATCTATACCGAGCAGAACTGCTGGCGGAGTTGCAGTTGTGTGAGCAGACAATCGTGCCCGCAGCCTTCGAGACCTGGCTCGCCGCATACGATGCCGCAAGCGGGCCACCTGCCACATGGCTGCCGCTGGCCGGGGAAGTGACGGCCTCCGCGAGTACCGTATACGCGGCACAAAGTGACGGCTCTTTTCTGGCAACGGGGACGGTTCCGAATCAGGAAACCGTTACGTTCATCGCCAACATCACGCAAACGAACCTCCGCGCCCTGCGGATCGAAGCTCTTTCGGATGAATCGCTCCCCAATCGCGGCCCCGGTCGCGCTCCCAACGGCAACTTTGTGCTCGGCGACATTGCCGTCGCGATCATGCCTTTGGATGCCGACGCCGATCCGACAGACGTCCCCTTCGTCGAGGCCCGGGCCACGCATCAGCAGGATGGCGGCTCGCTCTCCGTGGCGGCGTCGATTGATGACGACCCCGTCAGCGGCTGGGCCGTCGATGGTCAGATCGGAAACGATCAGGCGGCTGTGTTCGTGGCCGATCAGCCGTTCGGATTCGAAGGGGGGACGCGAATCACAATTCAACTGGCGTTCAACCATCCCAATCCGCAGCACGCCATCGGCCGCATGCGGTTGTCGATCGCGACCGATGCCGACGCGCCGGCTGTCGTCGGTTCATCCGGTCCGCCGGCCGATGTGGTCGCCGCTCTCGCGACGCTCAAGCAGAATGCCGATGACGCCGCCGCGAGGTCGACAGCCATTGCGTGGTTCCAGACGATGCTTCCGGAATGGCAGGCAAAGCAACTGGCCCTCGCCGCGCATGATGCAGCAGGCCCGGGGTTGGTGCTGACGAAAGTGATGGTGACTAGCGAAGGTCTGCCGCACATGCCGCATCATGCGGATGATCGCGGCTTTCCTCACTTTTATCCGGTGGTGCACGAACTCGTGCGGGGCGACGTGCATCAGAAGGGGGATGTGGTCGAATCGAGTTTCCTGCAGGTGCTGATGCCCGATGGTTGCGGCCCCGATCATTGGGCCGTCGAGCCAACCGAAGCTGCATCGCGAGTGAGTTACCGACGCAGCGCGTTGGCCGAATGGATGACCGATTTCGACGAAGGGGCGGGGCATCTCGCCGCCCGGGTATTCGTGAATCGCCTGTGGCAGCATCACTTTGGCCGGGGCATCGTTGCGACGCCGAACGATTTTGGCGTGCCTGGTGAACGCCCTTCGCATCCCGAACTGCTCGACTGGCTGGCGGGCGAGTTCATCGCTCACGGCTGGAGCGCGAAGCACATGCACCGCGTCATCATGAACAGCAGCGTCTACCTGCAATCGACCGTCTACGACGAGGCGCGCAACTCGATCGACAACGAAAACACATGGCTGTGGCGACATGAACCCAGACGACTGGAAGCCGAGGCGATTCGCGATGCCATGCTCGCCGTCTCCGGGTTGCTCGATGCCACGCAGTTCGGCCCCGGGTCTCTCGACCAGAACATGAACCGCCGCAGCGTCTACTTCTTCATCAAGCGCAGCGAACTGATCCCGATGATGATGCTCTTCGACTGGCCCGAACATCTCGTCAGTATCGGCCAGCGTTCGACGACGACGATCGCGCCGCAGGCTCTCATGTTCCTCAACGGCGCCCAGTCGCGACGATATGCGGAAGGTCTGGCGCAGCGCGTCGCGGCACTTGACGATCAGGCCGCTCTCACGGAGGTTTATTCACTCGCGCTCGGGCGCGAAGCGACGGAACAGGAATTGACACTGTCACAGGCATTCCTCCAGCAACAGGCCGAGGTACATCGATCGGCGGGCCAACCAAATCCCGAACAGATCGCCCGCATCGACTTCTGCCAGATTCTGTTTGGAATGAATGAATTCGTGTATGTGGATTGAAAATCTAGTCGAGCGGCGGGGTTTAACCCCGCCGCTCACGAAGCCCTACTCAACCATGCTCAATCGACGACAACTCCTCTCTCACGCCGGCTGCGGGTTCGGCACACTGGGCCTGATCGACCTGCTGCTGCAGGACGGTCGCATTGGCCAAGCGGCAGCCGACGACTTCGCCGCCCGGGCGCTCAATCCGCTCGCGCCGCAGAACCCGCACTTCCCCGCGACGGCCACTCGCGTCGTGTGGATCTTCATCAACGGCGGACCGAGCCATGTCGACACCTGGGACTACAAGCCCGCCCTCACCGAGTGGAACGGCAAGTCGATCAAAGAGTTTGATGCGGGCTTCGAGAACACGACCGGGTTCTTCAAGGATGCCGTGGGCAACCTGATGGCTTCGCCGTTCGAGTTCACCCCGCGCGGCGAGTGCGGCAAGATGGTCTCGTCGATCTTCCCCCATCTCGGCGAGCACGTCGACAAGATGGCGTTCATCCACTCGGGATTTACCGAGTCGAACAACCATTCGCCGGCGCTGTTCGCGATCAACACCGGCTTTCCACGCATGGGCTTCCCCTGCGTCGGGTCGTGGGCCACGTATGGACTGGGGAGCGAGAGCAGCAACCTCCCCGGCTTCGTCGTGATGAGCGATCCGCTGGGCCGCGGCCTCCCCAAGGGGCATGCCGCCAACTGGAGCGCGGGTTTTCTGCCGGGGGTGTTTCAGGGGACGCATCTGCGGCCGACGGGCGATCCGATCGACAACCTCAATCGCCTGGCGGGGACCAACGAAGCATCGCAACGCAATCAGCTTGATCTGTTGAATCAGCTCAACACGCTGCACCGCGATCAGCACGCGGCCGACACCGAACTGGCGGCCCGCATCGAGAGCTTTGAACTCGCCTACCGCATGCAGGTCGCCGCCCCCGAAGCGCTGGCGATCGAGACGGAACCGCAGCACATTCACGAGCTGTACGGCGTCGGGAAGGAGGAATGCGATCACTTCGCGCGGCAGTGCCTGCTCACACGCCGCTTGCTGGAACGCGGCGTGCGATTCGTGCAGATCTATTCCGGCGGAATGGAGAATCAAAGGTCGTGGGACGGTCACGCCGACATTCACGGCAACCACACGCAGTTCGCGGGCGAGACCGATCAGCCGGTGGCCGCGCTGCTCACGGACCTGGCGCAGCGGGGTCTGTTGGAAGAAACGCTCGTCATCTGGTGCGGCGAGTTCGGACGCTTGCCGATCGCGCAGCTTTCCGAACAGCCGGGCCGCGACCACAATCCGCACTGCTTCTCCGCCTGGATGGCCGGCGGCGGCGTGAAGGGGGGCGTGAGCTACGGCGAATCCGACGAGATCGGCTACAAGGCGGCCGTCAATCGCGTCCATTTGAACGACTTCCACGCCACGATCCTGCATCTCCTGGGCATGGACCACGAGCGCCTGACCTACCGTTACAACGGCCGCAACTTCCGGCTGACGGACGTGGCGGGGCAGGTGATTCGGGACATCATCGCGTGAGAGGCTGCACGCTGAAGGAAAGTAAAGCATCCCGGATGCTGTGAGCATCCGGGATGTTTTCTTGCGCGTCCCCCCTGACCCATAGGCTCTTTCAAGAATTCCATGTAACAACCATCTCACGGCTCCGCTCAGTTTGGCAACGAGGACAAAGTTGAGCCTCAAACAAACCTTAACCAACTGAATAATAAGGAGTTAGAGATGAAGGCCTACATGAACACGATGGTGCTGGCGGTTGTTTTGAGTGGGATGATGAGCAGCGTGGCGAGGGCGAACTTCGATGATGAAGACGTCCGCGAAGGTGCCCTGGAGATCAAGACTCTGGCGACGGTGGCGATTGAGGACATCCGCCGGGGAGCGATCGAGGTGCCGTTCGCCAAGAATCGCATCTTTGTGGCCGGCTTCCGGTCCATCGCCCAGAAGGCTCAGCAGATTGCCAACCTTTCGGGTGCCGATGATGAAGACGACGTTCAGGACGAAATGCTCGAACTGGCCCGCGAGATTCGCCAGACGGTCAATGTCCTCGACGGTCAGGCCGCCGGCAACGCCGAACTGCTCGAAGTCCTTGAACTCTGGGCCGACCTGTCGGACGAGTTGATCGATGACCTGAACTAAGGCTCCAGGCTTCGGGCTTCAGGTAAGAACGGAGGAACGAAATGGTGAAAGGTGAGTGAGTGAGGTGTGGTGAGTGGGAGGTGTGTGGGTCGGAATTCATCCCGGGTGCTGGGGGGCATCCGGGGTGATTCTATGCGCGGGTCATTCACTCGCTGATGTGCCCAAACTCGCGCAGGGCCAAGACGAGTTCTCTGGCCAGCGGGCCTGCCGCTCGGCCGCCGGAGCCGCCGTGTTCCAGCATCACGACGAACGCGACCTTTGGTGCATCGGCCGGAGCATACCCGGCGAACCACGCGTGGTCGGGCAGGCCGCCTCCGACTTCGGCAGTGCCGGTCTTGCCGGCAATGGCGAGGTCATCAATCTTCGCGTAGTGACCGGTGCCGTAAGGGCTGGCGACCACTTCCTGCAGACCTTGTTGAATGACGGCCAGTGTTTCTTCCGACAACCCGTCGATGCGCCGCGCCTCATCACCCGACATGATGGCCGATGCGAGTTGAATCATGCTCGACTCCGGTCCGGCCTCGATGTCTTCGACACGTTCCACGAGTCGCGGCGTCACGAGCCAGCCTCCATTGGCGACGGCGGCCAGCATGCGGGCCGTCTGCAGCGGCGACACCGTCAGCGACGCTTGACCGATCGCCACTTGCAACGTCGTGCCCGGATACCAGCGCTCGTCGTCAGATTCATCGCTAGCGGGTCGTGGCGCGTATCCCGGCGGCAGCGGCAGATGGCCTCCCGGCTCGCCCCGCACGTCAAGTCCCGCAGGTTCGCCGAAACCGAAGCGACGCGCCCAGTCGACAATCGGCTCCGGTCCCATCTGCCGTGCGGCCGTGAAGAAGAACACATTGCACGATCGGCACAACGCATCGGTGACGTCGAGATCGCCATGCCTGCCGCCGAACCGGCGATAGAGATAGCAGCGATGGCTGTCGGGGTTGTCGAGATAGCCCTGGCAATGAATGAGCGTGTCGGGTTCGATGATTCCCGACTCGAGCGCGGCGATGGCCGTGAGAATCTTGAACACAGATCCCGGCGGGGCGGTCATCCGAGTCGCTCGCGAAAAGAACGGCCGGCGGGGATCATCGTTCAATGCCTGCCAGGTCGCGGCATCGGGATGAACGAGTTGATTGAGGTCATACGTCGGTGCCGACGCGGCTGCCAGCACTTGGCCGGTGCGGACATCGATGGCGACGATGCAGCCTCCGGTCGGCGTCGTGGCTTCTTCCGGCAGTTCCTCGGTCGCAGCGGAGTCAGCGGCGATGGCCGGCGTGAGCGCGGCGGCGAGCAGCGCTTCACAGCGTTCCTGCAGCGAAGCATCAACCGACAGCACGATGTCGACGCCGTGGACGACCTCGCGGACGACCTCTTCATGCATGATCTCTCCATCCTCGTCGCGAACGATGCGTCTGAGTCCTGGCCTGCCGCGCAGGACTTCGTCGTAACTGGCTTCGATGCCAAATCGGCCGACTCGGTCGCCGATGCTGGGTGTGCCATCGCCGGCGGCAGAGTTGTCGGCTCCTCCTTCCGCAGCCTCGGCTTCGTCTTCTTCCTTCCAGGGCGTGCGGACGCCGACGATGTGCGAGGCCAGCGAGTGTTGGGGATATTCGCGAGTCGTGGAGGAATGAACTCGCGTCCCGGGAAACAACGCAGGCTGCGATTCGATCTGGCTGATGAGTTCGAGCGTCACCCCTTCGAGTACGACATGATGTTCCAGTTCTTCCAGAATGACGAGCGGATCGTCTGAGCCACCGCGTTCCGGCGGGGTCGTGAGTTCATGCACGATCCCCAGCCAGCCGCGCTCCCACCAGGTGCTTTCCGCGGTGAACTGCGGCTCGGCATGAGCAGCCGACTCGTTGCGTTCTCGCCGATCGAGGACCGACTGGCGAATGCGTTCGACGCGGTCCTGAATGCGCTGGCGAATCTCCTCAAACTCCTCCACGCTGATCCCGGCTCCGCTCGCAAGCTGCCGCCACATCGCATCGCGCAATTCGATGACACGCAGGCCGGCATCCTCAATGGTCAACTCGTCGCCGGAAAGTGTTGCCATCTCTCGCGCCTGACGGTTCAGCCAGCGCGGATTCGGAGGGTCTTCCAGCCAGCGGAATTCCATCTCCAGGTCATAGCGGACGGCGTCGTACGCGAGCACGCGGCCGTCAGAGGAGAGGATGCGACCATCGCGACTGGGGATCACTTCCAGCGTTTCGAACGTTGTCGCCTCATCAACCAGAAATCGGTCGGGGATTATCACCTGCAGATGTATCAACCTCCCCATGACGACGATCGCTGCCAGAGCGAACGCGCACCACAACATTCGCAATCTCAATCGCGGTGAGCCATCGACCCCGACGAAGCGGGATGCCTCCTGTTCCGTGATTGTCGAGAAGGGGCGGTTTCTCATGACTCGCTGACCGCCCCCTGTCCCAACGCCGTGCGAATGAAGTGTCGCGACATTTGCATCGACCAGCGCAAGACGAGGGCGGTCAATGCCGCTGACGTTGCCGGCCCGAGCGTCATCGCCGCCAGTTGCGAAGCCGGCGGAAAGCTGCGCGTCGGCCATCCCTTCCATAGCTCCGCGGCGAGCAGAATGGAGGCGACGACGACAGTCCCCAGCATCGCCAGCGCGGGGCCGTGCTCGCATCGGCTGCCTTCCCGCCAGTCGCTGGCGGCCATGGCCAAAGTGCCGGCCAGCAGCATGTGGACGCCGACCTGGCCGCTCGCGAGATCGAGCAGCAAACCAATGATCGAGCCCCAGAGGACCGCGCTCACTCCCGACTTGTGCCAGATGACGAAGATGAGCGCCAGGTGCAGCCAGCACGGCCAGAAGTTTCCTGCAGCCGTCCGTGACAGACCGGACAACTCAACGACCCAGGCGATGTAGATGAACAGGCCGAGCAGCACGATGGGAAAGGCGTTAGGCTTGGGGCTTGGGGCTTGAGGAAAAGGGAACTTGATTCAGTGATCTGAAAACTCGTTGCGGAATGATTGGTGCAGAATGGCGACGGTGGTGAGTTCATTCATCGAGACGGCCGGTTCGACGACGATCAGCCATTCGAGGCTGCCTTCCTGCAGTCGGGCTTCGACCACCCGGCCGCACAGTAGCATCGCGGGGACGTGAGGAACTTCTGCAGGAGTGACGATCAAGTCCCCGACGACCACTGGCTGTGTCGCATCGACATAGGTCATGCGGCAGGTGCCGTCGCCGCCTCCCGACAGAACGCCCTGGGCTCCGAGCAGGCTTTGGTCGCCGTTCGTGCGCAACAATTGCACCGACATACGAAATGCCGGATCGGTGATTGGCCGGATAGTGCTGGTCCAGCGTCCAACCTCGACGACTCGCCCCACGAGCCGGCGACCTTCGAGCACCAGCGCATCAGTTCCGACTCCCGACTGTTCTCCACGATCAAGATGCGGAGCGGCGTCATCGAGCACGAGTTCATCGGCCGCGATTCCCTCGCGGGCGCCGACCGACAACAGCGGATGCGGCTCCCCTGTTGCCGATCCGATCTGGCCGATCCAGTTCGCGGGGATGAGTTCGTCCGCGATCAACGGCGCGGGCTGATGAATGAGATAAGCAGCCGTCTGCACATCGACCGCCGACAACCTCGCATCGGCTTGTTGACGGACCTGCTCGGCGTGGGCGAGTTGCACCTGCAGTTGTTCGCAGCGTGCCTGCCAGAGCTTTGCTTCTTCGGTTGCAACGGCAGCATTGTCTGAATTCGCGAAATGATCATCGTCATCGGACGATTCGCCATCGGACTGCACTCCTGAGACGAATCGGCTGCGTTCGCGGTCGATACGTGAGCGAAGCGGGGACAGCCAGCGCTCGTCGGCCGCATGCGCGAGCGTGATGCCCGGGGCGGCGGCGTCGACGCAGGTCGTGCGGACCTTACCCATCCAGTCCTTCGGGCCGACCATCAACACGATCCCCACAGTCCAGACCGCTCCCAACGCCAACGCCGTCGATCCGACGGAGCGGTTCGAGGTTCGAGAGTCGTCGCTGGCGGACACTTAGGCTTGAGGCTCGAGGCTTAATGAAGGGCGATGGTGCCTGTTGGTAGCTGAATTCCCAAGAATTCAGCCGGGCCACGGATGGCATGCTGAGTTTTTGCAAACTCAGCTACGACGAATTCCCTCTCTCTTTCACTCATGATCCAGTCGCGATTTCCATTCATCGAGGTGCTCCAGGCAGATGGTGGTTCCTCTCGCGACAATCGTTCTTGGCTCGTTGGCGACGCGCACGGGAATGCCGAGTTGTTCCTGCAGCAACAGATCGAGACCGCGAAGTTGCGCCCCGCCGCCGCTGAGGACGATGCCGGTCTCCGACAGATCACCGGCGAGTTCGGGACTCGTGCGCTCGATCGTCTGCGTGACTGTTTCCAAGATCGAATTGAGCGGCCCTTCGAGCGCCTCGCGGACTTCGTCGCTCGTCACCATCGCCTTGCGCGGTATGCCGCTCGCCATGTCGAGACCACGGACTTCGGTCGTGAGAGCCTCGTTCAAGGGATACGCGCAGCCGACCTCGAGTTTGATGCGCTCTGCCGTCGGCAGGCCAACCTTCACTGAATACCGTTTGCGAAAGTATTCGACGATCGCGGCATCCATTTCATCGCCGGCCACGCGGCTCGATTGTTGCGAGACGATCTCACCCATGCTGAAGATGGCCGCCTCGGTCGTACCGCCGCCGATGTCGCACACCATCGAAGCCAATGGCTCCGAGAGCGGCAGTCCCGAACCGATGGCCGCCGCTCGCGATTCCTCGATGAGGTAGACCCTTCCCGCTCCCGCCCGCTCGGCACTGTTGAAGACTGCCCGGCGTTCGACCGGCGTGATGCATCCGGGGACAGCGATCACCACGGTCGGGCGCGACCGCGAAGTGCGCTCGCGACGCGCCTTGTGCAGGAAGTAACGCAGCATCGCCTCGCACAATTCGAAGTCGGTGATGACGCCGTGTCTCAGCGGCTTGACGGCGGTGATCGACTCGGGAGTGCGCCCCAGCATCTGCTTGGCAAGCCGGCCGACGGCGGTCCCTTTGCCGAGGATTTCGCGCGAGCCTTTCTTCAAGGCGACGACGGAAGGCTCGTCGACGACAATGCCCTCTCCCTCGACGGCCACGATGGTGTTGGCCGTACCGAGATCGATCCCCAGATGGGGCGAGAGCCAGCGTCTGATCCGGTGCAGCATCCTTGCCTGCGAGTTGAAGCCGATGGAGGTTCCCAACCTCCGTCCGAATGAGGCGGATTTTTACCTCAAATCCCGCTGGCAACGCAAGATGCGTCGGTTTAGGGGCCGGAATTCAGCGTTTGTCGCGCCCTCCCGGCAGAAGAAGAAGTAGGAGGTGGTGAAGAACGAAAGAACCACAGGGACAGCCGGCCGGCGAAATTGCTCGCGGTGTTCGGCGTCTCGCCGGGCCAGCGCAACCCGCCCGGCGATGGCCAGGCAGTCTCCCACGCCCTGCACCGGGGAACAGAAACCGCGATCCAGCCTGAATTCCGGCGATGCACGGCAGCCATCGAAACTTGGGTTGGGGTCAATTCGTGGTCAAACATCGAGAACTCTCCACCCTAACGGTCGCGGTTGCGCAGGCCTTCTCCCCCGCAATCGACTTCTGATGCCCATTGCGCACCAGCGGGGGAGAAGGTGCCCGCAGGGCGGATGAGGGGCAAGCGCAACGCCCGGTTATTTCGTGCGTCGCGCCACATGCGACATTCACTGGCCTAACCGTGCCAGCGTCGGACGACTCTCATTGTTCGTTGAACACGCGACACAACCGAACGCTCACTCCGCGCTCACACTGGCGGCCAAGCCGTCCAGTGCCACCCAATTCAGGTCATTTCGCCCGGCGCTCCTGGCGTTTCCACATGCAGATGAAATTGAAACCCGACACGGCAGTGAATTCGATCCCCGTCGAGGAGTGCGGTCGGGCCTGAAATTCGCTTTTCATTCACGCAGGTCCCGCCCGAGCTACCCAAGTCTTCAATCGTAAAGGCGTCCCCCGCTTCGCTCGCACCCGTAGGATACCCGAGGGGAATCGAGGAGGGGCCCGTCACGCGGCTGATCTTGAACTGCTGCCGGGACATCATCCTTTCGGAAGGAAACCCGGCGTAGAGAATCCCTTCCCTGGTCACCAGGATGCAGTTCGGTCCCGCCAGCGGCTGCTTGACGACCTGCACGTCGTCCCCCTCCGGCGTCCACCGGCCGACATGCGTCGCATCGGCCCCCAACTCGATCACTCCGCGCATCTCCGGCGATTCGCATGTGTAGGTCAGCGTGGCTGTCATGTCATCTCCTGCGGTGAGCGCGCCCAAGCATTCTGAAGCTGTGCGACAGGTCTTGCAAGTGTCACCCATCGCCCTCTTCAGTTTGTCCCTTCTCTCGTTCCATCGGCTTCCTTCCATTCGCAACTGATTTGGTTGTTGGAATCCGGAATCTTCAGGCCACGTTGAATCTTGCCAACTACCCGTTTGGCGCTGGGTGGCCCGGCCGCTTGTGGCCGGGTCGCGCAGCGACAAGACGCCACTCCATCGGCGATCCTTCTCTCGGGAACGCCGCACAGAGATCGACGGCACATGACACCGCTTCGTGTGCCTTCGGCACCCAGCCAACAAGCGGCTGGGCCACCCCGCGAATCCGTCGAAAAGGTGGGCAGGGGCGAACTCGCTGAATTCATGGGAGGAAAGGCAAAGGAAACCACCAACGAGTACGAGTACGAGTGCACCGAGTGCGGCGCGCACTGGCAGAACATCAAAGAACGCGGTGCTGGTGGAAAGCTCGATTCGTGGGACCCGGTCGGCTAATCGGTTAGGCGAATGCAATGCAGGGCTGTTACACTCCGGCGATGCCGCTAGACCTTGAAGCTCGACTCGCATTGCTGGATGGAATCGCGGTGAAGTTCCGCAGATGGAAGATCGAGAAAAAACGTTCGGACATCCAAATCAAGAAGAATTCAGCGTTCACTGAAAAAGTGCCGACCCTGGATATCGAGTGTGGCAAGGCGAGCATCGAGTTCAAATTCAGAGATGCGAAACTGGACCTGCAGATCACAGTCGGCGGCGTGAAGTCAGATCCTTCCTATCTCTACGAGTCACAGACCATGTTCGACGAGATCGAGCAGACTCTTCGAGAACACACCGGGATCGGATTCACGCTCTGACGCGAGGTGATCCATGTCGCAGGGGCGTGTCGGGTGGCACGACCACGACCAACGGGAGTGGCGTGGCGGGCGCGGTCGACGCCTCATTTTGTGCGAGTGACTCCGCCCGTACGGGTGGCCCGCCGCTTGCGATCGCGATCATCCCTGCGCCCGGCACTGGCGGACAAGCCGCTCAGTGGCACACAATTCAGGTCTACTCGCCCGTGGCACCAGGCGAGGCTTCCAGGGACTGCTCACGCTTAAAGGTGATAAGGAGATTCTGATTTCTTCAATCACCTCAATTCAGTTCAAGAAAGCGGGCTTCATACATGGATATATCCAGTTCGGAGTCATGGGTGGAAACGAGGCTAAAGTTGGCGATGAAAACACAGTAATGTTCTCCGCAACTCAACAGCCGGAATTCGACCACCTGAAGAAGCATATTGAGAATCAACTTCACCAACCTACTGCAAATGTGTCATCGGTATCGGCTGCAGATGAAATCGCGAAGTTGGCTGCCTTACGGGACAGAGGGGTCCTCTCGGAATTGGAGTTTCAGCAGCAAAAGAAGATAATCTTTGAACAAAAGGGACGAACCCTGTCGAGCGCTCAACCTGTCCGCGCCAATGTCAAACAGCAGAATCAACTCACTCCCAGCAACATATTGGCCGGATGTGGATGTTCTGTCATAGCTTTCTTGGCCCTACTGGTAGTAGTGCCAGCACTCTTCGGCAATCGCAATGGCGATGGCGATCGGCCTCAGCGCGATACCGTCCACACAGGCGAGATTGGCGTCCTGCGAATGACAGCCTCCGATGACGTTGTCGTTGCCAGTAGCCAAGCGGCTTATGATCGCCTTGTGGAACTCTCCGTCGCCCGTGACAACGAAGGCATCATGCAGTTGATGATTGCCGATCTGGCTTGGACGGTGCCGAATGGAACTAAATGCCGAGTGATTAATCCAGGCATTTTTGTGACAGAGGCCAGGATTCTCGACGGAGAATCCGCCGGTCGATTGTGCTTCGTCGCGGCAGAATGGGTTACATCACAATGAGGTAACGATCAGGGACGGGCGGTGACGTGAGGGTTCTGTTCAACTTCACTCACGTCACCGGCAGTGCTCCACCGCACACCGGCCAACCATGCAAGGCCGATGCCCCGAATACTTTCCGGCGGGGTGGCTGGGGCGCTCGTGACGGCGGGGTGGCATGGTCGGTGTGCCATGCCTGCATCGCCTGGTGCCACGGGGGATGGCGCCTGATTGTGTGCCACTGGACGGCTTGTCCGCCAGTGTGAGCGGTGGCGGGCGCGGGTCGGGTGGCACGACCACGACCAACGGGAGGGGCGTGGCGGGGCGCAGTTGACGCGTCATTCTCAGCGAATCACTCCCGCCCGTAGATCTCGCCAACTCACTCATCCCACGCCCCTCGCTCCTAACGTCGCTCGCGGCGTGCCACCCGCACCGGGTTTGATCGGCGCGAATGCTCAAGTTTCCCTCGCTGACGCGTCGGGTTACCAGCAGCAGTCGTCGCCCGCGCAACACCTGACTCCTGGCCTCACTGCTCCAGTGCCCGGTCCAGGGCGGGGAGCACTTCCAGCACCCGTTGAGAGTCGGCGTCATCCGGGTGGACGAACGATTGCAGTTCGAGAAGCAGTTGTCTCGCCTGCTCGTGTTCGCCGACTTCCAGCAGTGACGTGCTCCAGTTGCAGAACAGGGCCGACCGCAGCGGGTAACTCGATTCGACGGTCACCTTGTCGCCGGCCAACGCGTAGTTCTGAATCGCGATGCCGTTGTCGCCGCTGCGGGAGTAGGCGTTCCCCAGATTCACCAGCAGTTCCGCTTCTTCCTGGGCCGCGCCGGCCGCCTGCGCGATGGTCAGCCCCTGCTGCAGAAGCTGGATGGCGTGTTCGTAGTGGCCGTGTTCGCTCTCCAGGCCGCCGTAGTTGAGCAGCAGCAGGATGAGTTCATTCTGGCGGTCGTGAGCTTCGAGAATCTCTTTGGCCGACTCGTAGGCATCGCGTGCCAACTGATACTGGTCGGCCGCCTTGTGGACATTGCCGATGCGCATTCGCGTCAGGCCGAGCAGCCGGGCCACGCCGGAACGGAACTCCAGCAACTCTTCCGACTCAGGGAACGCCAGCATCCGGTCGTAGAGCGACTGGTATTGCGCCAGGGCGACGTGATAGTTCGTAAGAGCCTCGTCGAATTTGCCGAGACGGGATTGAGCCAGCCCCAGTTGCCCGTAGGCGATCGGCACGTCACCCGGATCGTCCCCCGCGATTTCGATCATCTGGTAGGCGAAGTGCTCGGCATTGTCATAGTAGCCGGCCGCGGTCAGTTCGTTGGTCGCCTCGAGCAGCAG
>JANNSB010000228.1:0-35610 GCA_031402175.1 Planctomycetaceae bacterium | reverse complement strand
GAGACATTGCGATCGATCACCGTAACATGCCCCATCATAGCAACTTCGATGATTTCAAACGCATGGATTCGCGAAGGATTGCTGCCAAAGTGATGTCACTGTGTCCCAGTTCTGACCACAGTCCGCCTTTCTGGTGGCGCGAGACGCGTCGCGATTCAAATCGCACTGCGGGGATTTGACTGCGGAGCTTCGTGCCTGCTGGCCGATGAAACTTCAATCCGCGCAGACCGCATAACGGGAAAGGTCTGCCAAGCTTGCCCAGGTTGAAGCACTGCCGTGTCGTCGATCCTCCGATTGCATTTCGATCGCTTCGGCCGGCGTCTGCGCGGGAAGCAGGCACCGACCGCCTCGGCCTCGGATTTGCAGCTCGACTACTGGGGCGAATCGATTCTTCCCAGTGTGGCGATCTTGTTCCTGCTGCCCCTGATGGCGGCCTATGAACTCGCCGCCCTGAGCGGCAATGCAGCCGGTGTACGCAACTCGGCCGACCTCTGGCTGCGCTCGGCGTTGTCGTCGCTGGGCCTCAGTCAGTCGCTCGCTTTGCCGGCGGCATTGTTGGCGGCACTCTGGGTGTGGCATTGGCTGGGGCGGCATCCCTTTCGCTGCCGCACGTCGACATATGCCGGCGTGGTCGCGGAAAGCGTCTGCATTGCCGGCCTGCTGGTACTGGTCGGCAACGCCCTGTGCCTCGATGTCGCAAGCGGCGGGCAGACTTCGTCCACCTGGCACGCGCTGGCGTCGTTTCTCGGAGCAGGTATCTACGAAGAAGTGTTCTTTCGGTTGTTGCTGCTTCCCTTATCGTATGGGGTGTTGCGCTTGTTTCGCGTTCCCGTCAATTATGCCTGGGGAATTGCAATCGCTGCCAATGCATTTCTCTTCGCGACGGCGCATTACTTGGAGCCACTGTCGGAGACCTTTTCCACGAGCGAGCTGCTCGCCGCCGGAACCCGCGTGCTGCACGATCCCGCGCAATGGTTCGGCTGGCTATTTCGCTTTACCGCGGGGATCGCGTTCTGCCTGCTGTTCGTGTATCGCGGCCTCGCCGTGGCCGTCGGCAGCCACGTCTGCTACGACATTCTCGTCGGCATCGTGATCGACCGCTGGCTGGCGTCGCAAATGGCGTGAGAGAAGAGGGTGCACTCCACTTCGGTGCTAGGCAGCGGTTGAAGTTCCCGCCCCAAGTGCATAATCCGGAACAGTGGGCAATTGACGGCCTCCCATCACAATTGATGGAATGCCCGACTCATTCCATTTCTCGCAACCATAGCAAATACGCGGCAATTCCGATGAGAATCAGATTCAGGTAGTGTCCCTGTAACGGGGTGATGAATCATCTGCGATTGCGAAGAGTGCCAAAAGCAAAGCCGATCGCGACACCAACTCCCACCACGGCAACGCCAGTGAGTGCCTCGCGAAATGGGTTGGGCACTCCCCTCCAGTATCCAGATACGCGCGCATAACCAGGATAAGCCAACCAAGCGATGATGAGGCCAATGATCGCACCGACCGCCATCCAGATGGCTCGGTCTATGCCGTGAGAGCCTTCGCCGACTCGCTCAGTAGTCTTTCGATCGTCCACGCTTCACCAGTGAGGCCAGCAGCCACGGCAGGCGTCGTGCCGAGTGTCTGATGCTTCCTGCACCAATCGTACCACGCTGCGAAGAGTGCGAGCATCGCTTCATGGTTCATCTATGCAACGCCGTCGAGTCGGACTCTCATCCCTCCTCGTCCTCCACCTTCTTGGCGTTGGCGACGATCTTCTGTTGCTCGTTCGGCGGCACCAATTCGTAATGGCTGAACTCCAGGCTGAATGACCCCTGCCCGCCGGTAATGCTCGACAACACGCGGGCATACGTCATCACTTCGGCGAGCGGGGCGTGCGCGATGATCGTCGTGAACCCGCCCGGAGCGGCATCCATGCCTTCCATTCGTCCGCGGCGCGTGTTCAAGTCGCTGGTGATGTCGCCGACCTTTTCGCTCGGCACCACGATCTCCAGATGCACGATCGGTTCCAGGAGCGACGGCTTCGCCATCTGGAAGACCTTCTTGAAGCACATGCGGGCCGCCGTCTTGAAGGCCGTTTCGTTGCTGTCGACCGGGTGATCCTTGCCGAAGAACAATTCGACCACGACCGACTGCACCTGGAAGCCGGCGATGACGCCCATCTCCATGCGTTCCTTCACTCCCTTCTCGACGGCAGGAATGAACTGGTTCGGCACCGTTCCCCCAGAGACCCTGTCGATGAAGCAGTAGTTCAGCACCGGGTCGTAGTGATACTCCCGCAAGCTCACAAAGCGTTCCTTGGTGAAGTATTCCTCGGGCTTCACCCCCTGCGGGCAAGGAGAAATGCGTAAGTGCACTTCGCCGAACTGGCCGCTGCCTCCCGACTGCTTCTTGTGCCGATAGAAGTCCTGCGCGTCGCCGCTGACAGTTTCGCGATACGGAATCTTCGGCGGATGCGTAATCACTTCCACCTTCTCGCGCTTCGACAAGCGGTGTTGCACGAGCAACAGGTGCAATTCGCTCATGCCGTTCATCACCATCTCTTTCGTCTGCGAATTGCGCTTGACGACGAACGTGGGATCCTCCTCTTCGATCTTGTGCAGCGCGACCGAAATCTTTGCCTGGTCCGCCTGACTCTTCGGCTCAACCGCCAGCCCGATCATCGGCGTGGGGAACACCAGATCGGGCATCACGATACCATCGGCTCCATGAGTCAACGTGTCCCCGGTCTTCAGATCGTCGACCTTCACGACGGCCGCGATGTCACCGGGTACAACGGCCTCCAGTGGCTCGGTGTGGTTTCCCTGCACATCGAAAATCTGGCTGAGCTTGAACGACTTCCCGGTGCGGACGTTCTTTACCGACGAGTCCTTCTTCGCCTCGCCGGAAAAGACGCGGATGTAGTTCATACGCCCCACGAACGGGTCGATTCGCGTCTTGATGACCTGCGCCACGAACGGCGCGCTCGAATCAGGCGACAGCGTCACCGTGTCCCCGTCGCGCTGCGCCGTGCGCTTGAGAGCCGCCGGCCCGGGCGCGTACTTCGCCAGTCCGTCCATGAACTCCTTGACGCCGATCTGCTTCCGTGTGCTCATACAGAAGATCGGAATCAGCGTGCCCGCCACGACCGCGACGCGAATCGCATTGTCCAGTTCCTCGTGGCTCAGTTCATCGCCGTTGAGGTAACGCTCCATCAACGCCTCGTCCGCCTCGACGGCGGCGTCGTCGACCTGCTGATTGGCGGCTTTCGGGTCGATCACGCAGCCAGCGGGAATCTCGGCCGGAAGAACGACGGCATCCACCACGCCCGTGAAATCTTGCCCCAAACCGATCGGGACATTCATCAGAGCGCACGCAGAACCGAACGTCTCGCGCAACGCATTCACCAGCACCTCGAAGTGAATGTTGTCGGTGTCGAGCTTGTTGATGACGATGAACTTCGCCAGACCGGCGTTCTCGGCCTGCTTGAACATCTTGCGGGTGTTCACCTCGATGCCGCTGTGAGCGTTCACGACGATGACAGCCGTTTCGACGCCACGCATGGCCGAAATGCAATGCCCCATGAACTCGGGCATGCCGGGCGTGTCGACTAACTGAATATGGCTGCCGGCGTGGTCGAAATGGCAGAGCGCCGACGAAATCGAGTGCTTGCGTTCTTTTTCGTCGTCGTCGGTATCGAGCAGAGAGGTGCCGTCTTCGGGGCTGCCGATGCGGGTGTTCTTTCCCGCCAGAAACAGCATCAGGTCGGCCAAGGCCGTCTTTCCGCAGTGGTGATGCCCGACAAGTGCGACGTTGCGCAGCGTCTCAACCTGATGCTTTGCCATCCTCGAGCGCCTTCCTGAATGATGTGATTCGTCAGAAAAAGCCGCATTCGACGAGAACTCGTCCACGCGGCTGAAAGACTCGCCTTCAAGGTCGTGCCTAGACTTTAGCGACTCGTTTCGGCCCCTTCCACACAGTCAAGCGAAGACTGATGGAACGCGTGCCCGCGACAGTCAATGTGATTGATTATTCCCTCTCCCCCACAATCTGGCCTTGCTCTAAGCACAATCGCATCGTGGGGGAGAGGGAGATGCGTCGTCCTCGAATTCTCCGAGTGCACGGACAGACAACCAACTCCTCTTCACCGCTCTCCGCTTTCTGCCCTATGCTCCCCGCCCATGCTCCCTGCTTCTCGCTCATCGCTCACCGTGGTGCAGATGCTGCCCGCTCTTGAAAGCGGCGGCGTCGAGCGCGGTACGCTGGAGATCGCCCTGGCTCTCGTCGAGCGCGGGTACCGTTCGATCGTTATTTCCGCCGGAGGGCGTCTCGTCGAGGCCCTGGAGCGTGCCGGGAGCGAACATGTCACCTGGCAGGTCGGAAAGAAGTCGCCCAGCAGTCTGTGGCTGGTGAACCGACTGCGGCGATTCCTGTGGACCGAACGGGTCGACATTCTGCATGTTCGCTCGCGGGTTCCCGCATGGATCGGCTGGCTGGCCTGGAAGTCGCTCCCGCCCGTCATGCGGCCGCGATTCGTCACGACCGTGCATGGGGCGTACTCGGTGAACGCCTATAGCGCGATCATGACGCGCGGCGAAGCCGTAATCGCGGTGTCCGATACGATTCGCGAGTACGTTCGTGTCAACTATCCGCGCTCGCCGTCAGAAAAAATTCGCGTCATCCATCGGGGTCGCGATCCGCTCGAGTTTCCGCATGGGCATCGGCCGACGCCCGAATGGCGCGCGAATTGGGAAGCCGAACATCCAAAACTGCGCGGCAAGCTGCTCATCACGCTCCCCGGCCGGATCGCCAGACTCAAAGGGCATCACGACTTCATCACATTGATCGATCAACTCCGTGATCGCGGCTTCAACGCCCACGGTCTGATCGTCGGCGGAGCCGAACCCGGCAAGGAAGCGTACTTGTCGGAGCTGCAGTCGCTCGTCGCACAGCGCGGCCTTAACGCGCACATCACCTTCACCGGCCACCGCGGCGATGTGAAAGACATTTACGCCATCTCACGCATCGTCTGCAGCCTGACGACGCAACCCGAATCGTTCGGCCGCACGACGCTCGAAGCCCTCTCGATCGGCACGCCCGTCGTCGGCTACGCCCACGGCGGCGTCGGCGAAATCCTCACGCGGGTCTATCCCAACGGCTGGATCGAGCCCTTCAACGTCCCCGCCCTGGTCGATCGCGTTGCCGCCCTGCTGACCGCGCCGAAGGCGCTGGTCCCGGCTTTCGAGGACTTCCAGCTTCGCGACATGCAGCGGCAGACGATTGAGCTGTATGAAGAGCTGGCGGGGGTGCGACAGGCGGCTCGCTCGCAACGCGCGGCGTGAAATTCGAGCTACTCTATCCGTAGCACCGCCTTCCCGGCCGTCTGAGTGAAGGATAGGGGCGCGGAGCTAATCGTCCGTCCATGCTCGTCGATACCTGATCCACTTGCCCTTCAGTAGCTTGTCGTATTGCTCGTCAGTGACACACTCCTCGTTGAGGTGCTTCAGTTTGCGCGGACAGTGCATGCTCTTATTTCTGGAGGGCAGTTTGGGTTTCGAACTCGACTGGGAAGAGGCGATCGCCGACGGGACGTTTGCTCCCGGAAAAAAAAGGGTGAAGACATCGGCCTCACCAAGAAGGGCAAGGGCAGCAAGCTGATGCTGATGGTCGACGGAAACGGACTGCCCATCTCCGGCATCATCACCAGCGCCCAACACGCCGAAGTGAACACGATCGAGACGCTGGTCGAAGTCCGCGCCTGCGACAAGCAGCCCTAGCGCCTGCTCTACGACAAGGCGGTTGATGCCGACTGGCTCCGCGAGAGCCTCGCACGTCGGGATATTGAACTCGTCTGTCCGCATCGCCAGAACCGCAAGAAGCCGCCGCTGCAGGACGGCGATCGCTGCGGCGCTACACACGCCGCTGGAAATTCGAGCGCACCATCAGTTGGCTCCAGAACAACCGCCGACTCGTCACCCGTTACGAATACTATCCTCAACTCTTCGAAGGCTTCTACCACCTGGCCTGCTTGATGTTACTGCTAAAGTGGTTTTGAAACTGGTTCTACTATTATTTTATTTCTTCTGTTTTCGTTATTGTTCGCTGTAAGTGTTTTTTGGTCAATGCCTTATCGACGAAAGCCTGTGCCCTGCCATTCGCAGTCGGCGTCCCAAGGCCAGAGGGGGCGGGGAATGTTGTGATAGGGGAGGTTCCAGAAGTCGGGCTGCGCGCAACCGGGAGCGCGAACGACGTGAATGAGGGCGGCGTGCGGAGCATACGCGGCGCGGAATCCGCAGGGGCTCTTGGCGATGACGACCCCGTCGGCGAAGGGATCGAAGCCGCCGGTGCGAAAGAACTCGGGAGCGAAGTGCGCTCCGCTGCGCGACGTGACGAGCAGAAAGATGTGGCCGTGACTGAGGACGACGCAGTCTCCCATGTCGATCGCCAGGTTCCTGGCGAGGTGCCCCGAGATGACGAACCGGCCCGCGAACTCGCGCACTTTCTCGACGTTCAGGGTGCGCGGGTGCGAGTAAGGATCTCGCTGGCCGCCGACCTCGACTTTGATTGTTGCTCCGTTCGCGACTTGGCGGGCCTGCTCGACGATCTCGGGCGAGACGAGCGGCACGAGCACTTGCCGCTGCCAGTCGTACTTGAGGAGTTCGTTGAGCAGTTGATTGCTGTCCCCCGGCGCACCCGATGTGGTCGCATCAGCCGGGTCGCTGAGCACGACGAGGCCCGGTGTCTGGAAAGCGTCTCGCACTGCATCAGTCGGTTCGGTCAACCGCGGCATGTAACGGTGACGAGACTCCCAGACGTGGGTGGCGAGCTGGTTCGCGAGTTCGTCCACAGTCGCTGCATCACCATCGGTCGCGACGATGACGGCCGTCCCCAGTTCCGGGATGTCGAGCCAGGGCTGCACGGTCGCGAGGCCGGCGGTGAGCACTCCCGGCAGGCGTTCAAGTTCCTGCAGTCGTTCGCGGAGGCCGAAACTGACGCTGTTCGGATCCTGACTGTTCGCACATTCGACCGGCGCCACAATCGGGAGCTTGACCATCTGCATCTTTGGTCTCGCACCTTCCAACAGGATGCGCCGCAGCACCTCGGCCCCGCGCTCGCCGGTTTCGAACACATCGATGTGCGGAGCCGTATGAAACAGCACGAGCGCATCGGCGTATTCGGCCATCAGACGTGTGACGTTGGCATGCAGATCGAGCGTGGCGACCAGCGGTACATTGGGGCCGATCTGCGCGCGGACGGCGCGCAGCACCTCGCCTTCCACATCGGGAACGCCTTCGGCCACCATTGCGCCGTGTAGGGCCAACAAGACGCCGTCGACCTTGCCGACCCACTGCAGCGAGCCGACGATTTCGCCGCGAATCCAGTCGAACGTCTCGCGTGTGGCGGTTCCCGACGGCCAGGCGGGGAGGCGAACCAGTCCGACAATCTCCGGTGCATTGGGCCAGTTGCGCAGCGACTGAATGAACGCCCCCAACTCGTTCGTATCGGCCATCTTCTCGACGAGTTCATCGCCGTGCAAAACGCCGAAGTCTTCGAAGTCCTGCCGCGTCGTCGGGCGCGGGTTGAAGGTGTTCGTCTCCTGCCAAAGCTGACCGATCGCGACTCTCATGTTCTGCGCTCCATATCTCACTGACGGGGAAGGCCCCAAGGTTCGGCGAATCGAGCGCGGGTTGCAACCGGTCAGCTTCGGCGTTTTGACCGCAAGCGTCGTTCAATTGAACCAGACCGCGAAGCCGAAGAATTCGCCGCCGAACAGCCGGAGCAGTCGGTCCCACGACTCGAAGGTGGTGACATCGCCTTCTTCCAGATAGGGCTGAGCAGCCGTACCGCTCACCCAGAGCACGAGGTCGAAGTCTCGCGGTTCATTGAAGACGCGCGCCAGGTTGACGCCGCGTCCATGACCATTCATGGCGACCTGTTCGGGCTTGGCTCCGCGCCAGAACGGAACGAGCTTTTCGCCGGTAAGCAGCATTTCGATTTCATCGAGCATCGTATGCCAGCCGGTGATCATTTCCTGGCTCACGCGGACGGGGATCACGCTCGTCTGCTCGGGCCCGGGGAGCCATTCGAGATGGTCGTCCTTCTCTGCGAGGATGCGTTCCCACGACAACCGGCTCTCGGCCACCATCGACAAGAGGTGAGCGTGGCACGACTGCAGTCGCTGCGGCTCGACCACTTCGAAGTTGATGAGGTGAAAGAATGCAACTACATCGGCGATCGAGCGAAAGTCGAAGTTGCGTGGAGTGGCTCCCAGCGCATCCACTTCTTCAGCCAGGTATTCGTAGGGACTTACGACCTCGGGATAGAGCATGTGACCGCAGCGCTCGAAGACCTCGCGAAAATCGTGCGCCAGCGTGAAGTCGCAGAGGGCCTGCAGGAAGTGGCAATATCCCTTGAGCCAATGCACGTCGCCGCCGTCGAAACGAATCTTGAAGTTTGTCCCTTCGGTATCAGTTACCGCCGGGTTGACAGCGCGAAAGAGCTGATAGAACCGTTCGTTTTCCGCGGCTTCACCATCGCCATTGATATCTAGTTTGATCCGTCCGAAGTGAACTTGCAGCATGATGTCGGTGGTCTCGACCCCGCCGAGCGTGGTTTCAACGGCGGCCAGGCGATCGCGAAAGTCACTGACGATGGCCCGCGCCTCTTCATAGGAGATGGGTTCGGGACGCTCATTCCATTCAATCGGCAGCGTTCCGAAGAGCAGACGAAAGTCGTCGTGATGCATCAAGCCGTGTTTGAACTGCGACTGGGTCAGACTTTCGACCGCCTGCAGAAACTGGCTCATGCCGAGGGCGAATTTCGCCGCTTCGTCGTCGGGTGCACGTGTCAGGCGGTCTTCAAGTTCGGCCGTGCAGGTCGCGAGATCCCCTTCGCTGGTGTAATGGCCGAAGATCGATTCGGCATCGTCGGGAATGTCGTCGGCAACGGCCGGCCATCCTGCGGAAACGAGAGAAAGCATCACTAACGGTGCGGCGAAACGGCGGCAGGCATACATTGAGTTGTCTCCTGAACAGACTGGTGGCGTCGTCTGACGACGTGAATAAGAAACTGGCGAGAAAGCCGGCGAGGTATCACGCGCCAAATCGCGATTGATGAGAATCACATAAAGATTGCGACATTACGGGTTGTTCGGTTGACGCACCGGCGTCATGGGCGTTAACCATAGAGCCTGCACCTATCAGCGGGCTTCCCCCTATCTTAGAAGGTAATGTGATGAAGACGCTTAACGTATTGGCAACACTGTTCGCTCTCGTTTGCTGCAGTCACCTGGTCGCTGACGATGACGTACCGTCGGCCGAGGAAATCGAGGCATTGATGATGGAACTCGGCACACCCGGCGAAGAACACGAGCGGCTTCAGAACATGGTCGGTCATTGGGACTGCGAGATCAATATGTATCCCATGGGCGTCGAGGAGCCGATCGTCAGTGAGGGACACTCGGACTTCGAAATGATTCTCGACGGCAGATTCCTCGTGCAGGACTTCGAAGGCGAAATGGCGGGTATGAAGTTCTCCGGACACGGCATGAACGGCTACGACCGCGCTCAGGAAAAGTACGTCGGCGTCTGGTCCGATTCCTACAGCACGGGAATGATGCACACGGAAGGCACCTTCGACGCAGAGACCGGCGTGATGACCGAGATGGGCAAGATGGCGATTCCCGGCGGCGAAATGAACATGAAAATGGAAACTCGCGAGCTGAGCGACGATCAGTTCCACTTCACCATGTACATGGGCGGTCCCGATGGAAGCTACACGAAGCACCTGGAGATCACCTACACCCGCGCCGAGGAATAGTCGGTGCTTTCCCATGACGTGGCGACATAGGTAGAGTGGATGCACTCATCTGTCGGGTTGTGAGTGCATCCACGGGAAATCGGCAGCGGCGGAACGCTTTTGCCGATGAAATGCTGGGGATGTGCGCTTCAGTCTATGGGGAACCGTTGAGGATCGGATGAGTCGCATCACCTCGTGGCGATCTGCATCAGACGGGTACTCGGCAGCGGCCTCTTTGGGGGCGTCCTGGCTGCTCCACGGATTCTTCCTCATCGCACTGGGTCTGTTCTGCTTCGAACCCAGCGGCGAGTCGATCGACCTGGGGAGCGAACTCGTCGCATCGCTGGAGTACGACTCTCCCCCGCTGGAGTTCAACGCGGTCTCGCCGGGTGACGAAATGTCCCTCAGCCCCGATGTCGGCGGCCAGGCGGGCGGTCATGTCGTCGAACTCACGTCGGAATCGGCGGCGGCGCCCTATGAGTTGCCGGCCATATCAGTTGCCGCTCCCAATCTGGATGGCCCGGTCACCGAATTGATGCCGTCGCAGTTCGACGGATGGGGGGACATCGGTTGGGCCGATCATGTCGCGGAAATCGACGGCCTGAATATTGGAACCGGGACGGAAACCGGAGCAGGTGATTCCGTCGAAGGTGAGGCAGGCGAAGACGGGGAAGGCAAGTTCTTTGGCTTGAAGTCGACGGGCGATCGTTTTGTGTTCGTCGTCGACGCATCGGGAAGCATGGGGCGAGACTATCCGGCACCCGCGCGCAACCGTTTCAATCGCGTAAAGCTCGAACTGCTGCAAACAATCGGCGCGATGTCGCCTGAGCAAAAGTTCTTCATCATCTTCTTCAACGGCGGCACGCTGCCGATGCCGGTGAATCACATGATTCCAGCCGAGGCCAGGTACAAGGAGCAGTACCTGCGCTGGATGGCCGAAGTGCCTTGTGGCGGCGATACAGAACCCGAAGAGGCGCTGCTGCTTTCGCTGCAACTGGATCCCGATGTCGTCTACTTCCTGACCGATGGGGCCTTCGCTTACCGCGTGACCGAAACGGTCCGCAGGGCCAACACGCGGGAGATCCCGATCCACACGATCGGCTTCGGCGACAACGAAGGGGAACGCTGGCTGCTGAAAATCGCCGAAGAGAGCGGCGGCGAGTACCAGTTCATCACGCAAGAGAACGACGCGATGCTGCAAGCGGCGGAGTGAAATCCTCGACTGGCTCAGTTGACCGTTTCATTCGCGGCCTGAACCCGCAGCCGTCCCGGCTCATCGACATGCAGCGCCAGCACCGCGAGATCGGCGGGAGTCAGACCGCTGATGCGGCCAGCCTGGGCGATGTCGCGGGGACGCACGCGGGTCAGCTTCTCCTGAGCTTCCTTCCGCAGATGCGGGACGGCGTGATAGTCGAAAGTTTCGGGAATGCGCAGACTCCGTGCCTTCTCCTGCCGCTGGATGTCGCGTTCCTGTCGGCGAATGTAACCGGAGTACTTGACTTCGATCGCCACCTGCTCGCGGGCGCGCCGGCTGATGGTGTGCTCCCCCAGTTGCGGGGAGAATTCCAAGAGTTGCGGCCATTCGATATCAGGCCGACGCAGCCAGTCTTCGAGCGTAACGCCTTGATGCCGCACACGACTCAGCAGCGACAATGCGTGCTCGACCTCTTCACGATAGTGATGAAACGCCTGGACTCGTTCGGCAGACGCCAGCCCGATGCGCTCGCCGATCGGCGTGAGCCGGCGGTCGGCGTTGTCGTGCCGTAGCAGCAGGCGATATTCCGCCCGCGATGTGAACATGCGGTAGGGTTCATCGACTCCCTTGGTGACGAGGTCGTCGATCAGCACGCCGATGAAGGCCTGCGAGCGGTCGAGAATCAACGGATCGTCGCCGCGCAGTTTGAGAGCGGCATTGATGCCCGCCATCAGGCCCTGGGCGGCGGCTTCCTCGTAGCCCGTCGTGCCGTTGATCTGACCGGCGAAATAGAGGCCCTCGACTCGCTTGGTTTCCATCGTGGCAACAATCTGCGTCGGTGGAGCGTAGTCGTACTCGACCGCGTATCCATAGCGCATGATTTCGGCCCGTTCAAGGCCGCGAATCGAACGGATCATGTCGTCCTGCACATCCCGCGGCAGGCTGGTCGAGATGCCGTTGCAGTAGACTTCGTGCGTGCTGCGACCCTCGGGTTCCAGAAAAATCTGATGCGAGGACTTATCACTGAATCGCACGACCTTGTCTTCGATGGAGGGGCAATAACGCGGTCCCGTCGAGCGAATTTGGCCGCTGTACATCGACGCGCGGTCCAGATTGGCTCGGATGAGGTCGTGCACTCCGAGATTCGTTTCGGTCAGCCAGCAGGGAAGCTGTGGCTGCGGGATGGCCGATGTGAGAAAAGAGAACGGCACCGGCTCCGCATCTCCCGGCTGCTCTTCGAGGACCGAGTAGTCGATCGTGCGGCCATTCAGGCGGCACGGCGTGCCGGTCTTGAAGCGTTCGAGCTGAAAGCCGAACTGGCGCAGTGTGTCGGACAGTCCTCCGGTGGTGCCTTCACCGGCGCGACCGCCGGCCGACTTGGCTTCGCCCGTGTGCATGATCGCCTGCAGGAACGTTCCCGTCGTGATGATGACGGCCCTGCCGCGATAGGTCACTCCGCCACGAACCTTCACCCCTGTGATGCGCCACTTGCGATCCTCAACATCATTATCGGGCAGGTCTTCGGCGACGAGACCTTCCACGACTTCCTGCCGCAGCGAGAGCAATGGCTGCGATTCGACGACTTGCTTCAGCAGAAACTGATAGGCCTTCTTGTCGGCCTGGGCCCGGGGGCTGTGCATGGCCGGTCCCTTGCTGCGATTCAGCAGGCGAAACTGAATGCCAGTCGCATCGATCGCCCGGCCCATTTCGCCGCCGAGGGCGTCGATCTCGCGGACGATCTGTCCCTTGGCGACACCGCCGATGGCCGGGTTGCAGCTCATCTGCCCGACGGTGTCGCAATTCATCGTCAGCAGCGCGGTCTTTGCCCCCATGCGGGCGGAGGCGAGCGCGGCCTCGATGCCCGCGTGCCCCGCGCCGATCACGATGACATCCACGTCGTACATAAGTATTCAAGTGTCCAATTGCCGAAAGGTTCACCGCGCTTCACTGAGGAATGGCTGGTGAAAGCGGCCCAATTCTAGGGGAACTGACAAGCCCGGCGGAACCGACGTTCACAAAGGCCGTCCTTGTGGGGCATTTCCAGTACAATTACAGTGACGCGGAGTGATCGACCGACAGAAGACGGTCAGGTGGTGGAATAAGTGGAGGCTGGCGAAATCGATGGGCGTGATGCGACTTCTCGTCGATCCCAATCGCGTGCCCGCAGGCTGGCCGGAGTCCAGTCAGGCTTCGATTATCGGTCTGGACGGTCGCATCCATCCCACCCGGCTGGAGTGGGAAGACAATACCCTCATCTGTCGCCGAACCGCCGCCGAAAGCGGCAAGGTGCACCTCACATGGAATGTGGAGAATTACGGACCGGTGGTGGTCTCGACCACTTCGCTCAAGGAACGGGACGCGCCCTATAACTTGTTGATCGAACTGGCACGAGGCAAGCTGTCGGAAGTTCGCGATCAGGCGGCCGCGTGGGATCAGGCGCGGATGACCCTGCCCACCGAGTACAAAGGCACGATTCGAGAATCGTTTCAGAAGTTCTCGCAAGCCACCAGTCGCCAGCACAGTTTTTCGGAAGCGAATGATCTGGCATCATCGTCGCTATCGCTGGCGTTCGACGCCGCCAGAGTGCTGACAAGTTCATACATCGCGCAGCGGGAAACGGCGCTGAAGAGTTCAGGGATGCCGTCGCGCACGTCGATGGGTTGCCGCGTCGATGCGTCGTTGGCGGAACAGATTCATCGCGACGCAGTCACCACGATCTGCGACATGGCGACCATGCCCATCGAATGGCGAGCCATCGAACCGGAAGAAGGCGTCTATCACTGGGAGTCGGTCGATTCGCTCGTGGCATACTGCCGGCAGGAAGGGCTCGTCATCAAGGCGGGACCGCTGATCGATCTGGGACCGCGCGGACTGCCGCATTGGCTGTCGGCCTGGTCACAGGATCTGCTTAACCTGACGGCCTTCGTGTGCGACTTCGTCGAAACAGCGATCACCCGGTTTCAGGGACTGGTGCGAATCTGGGAAGTCTCGGCCTTCGGCAACACGGGCGGCGCGTTCCATCTGACCGAGGAGGAACGGCTGACGCTTACCGCGCGCACTCTCGACACCGCGGTTCGTACAGACAGCGATTCCCAGTTCTTCATTCGGGTGGACCAGCCGTGGGGAGAGTACCTGAGCGCGGGCAGGCACCGCTTGACTCCGTTTCAGTTCGTCGACGCCATGATTCGCTCGAACCTGGGGCTGTGCGGAGTCAATCTGGATCTGGCCATTGGTTACGATCCACCGTGCAGCGGCGAGCGCGACTTATTGAGCATCTCGCGCTTGATTGACCTCTGGAGCATCCTGGGGATCCCGCTGCATGTGACACTGGCGGTCCCCTCGACGACCGGCAGCGACCTTCTGGCGACCAGCCATTATCAAGTATGTGATCGTCCCGGAAGAGTATGGACTCCCGAGAAACAGTCACTCTGGCTGCAACAGCTTGTGGCTTTGCTGAAGGCGAAACACTCGGTGGCGGGCATCTTCCTGTCCACTTTCAGCGACCAGCAGCCGCACCGGTATCCGCACGCGGGACTCCTCGACGCCAACGGGCAGCGCAAGCCAGCCTTTCAACAGTTGCTGAAGGACGCCGAGTGACCTTGAACGTCAGCCGGCAGACTTCGAGACCCCATCACTCCGGAAGGCCGCGAGCGCGACCTGTTTGATCCCCCTCAAATCGAGCTTCCCTGATCCAAGGATGGGGATCTCTTCCACTTCGAGGAATGCATCGGCCGACGGAATCCAGAGGTTGGGCAGGCCAGCCGCGATCAGCCCCTTGAGTAGCGACTCCTTGGACTGCGTGAGTGGTGTGTGCAGCACGATCAGCCGTTCGCCCTTCGTCGCATCGGGAATCGACGTGACGGCTACACGTAGCGTGGGAGCCTCGGCTGCTTCGGCGACGGCTCCAGCACTGATCAGTTCCGACAGAATCTGCTCGATGCGAATGTGCGGCACCATTTCGCCGCCGATCTTTGAGAAGCGGCTGAGCCTGCCAGTGATCGTGATGAAGCCTTCGTCGTCGATCTTCGCCATGTCCCCCGTGTTGTACCAGCCGTCGCGAATGACCTCGGCGGTCTTCTCGGGATGGTGCAGGTAGCCCGACATCACGTTGGGACCGGAAATCTGCAACAGTCCTTCCCGGTCTCGTCCCAGTTCCACACCGGTATCGGCATCGACCACGCGGGCGGCGCAGCCGGGAATCACTCGGCCTACGGTGCCGACTTTGGCTCCGCGTTCGCGTTCGGACAGCATGCGGCTGCGGGGGATGTTTACCGACGCCAGCGGCGACAGCTCGGTGGTGCCGTAGCCCTCTGTCGGCTCGACGCCGAACTTTTCTTCGAATTCGCGCGCCAGGTCGAGCGGCATCTTTTCCGCCCCAACCACGACGACGTCGAGCTTGTGGAACTGTTCCTTGGTGCAGCGACGCATCCAGGATTTGAGGAACGTCGGCGTCGTCAGCAGGATCGTGACGTCGTGTTTCTCGCACAGCGCTCCCACGGTCTTCGCATCCAGCGGATTGAAGTGATAGACCCCCTTCGGCTCGTGGCACATGGGCAGCCAGAACGTGACCGTGTACCCGAACGAGTGGAAGAACGGCAACACTCCCAGCAGGCTGTCGTCAGGGCGCAGATGCACCAGGTCGTCAATGGCCTGCGTGTTGGTCGCGATGTTGTCCTGGGTCAGCACAACTCCCTTGGGTTCACCCGTCGAACCGGAAGTGAAGATGATTGTGCAGGGATCACTCGGCTGGACAGAAGTGAGACCCAGCAGTCGTTCGACGATCACAGCCGGCAGGGCATAGGTGCAGGCTGCCGCGAAGATCTTGTCGACGAGGCCGACCTGATCTTTGAAGTCTTCGAGGTACAGCACCTCGGCTCCCTGGATGTCGATCGGCTTCTTCTCCAGGAACTTGCGGCTGGTGATGACGTGTTTGAGCCCCGCTTCGCGGATGCAGAAGTTGATGCCGTCGTCGGTCAGTGTGTAATTGAGGTTGACGCTGACCCGCTTGGCCAACGCGACGGCCAGGTTGGCGAGGCAACCTCCGACGGATGGAGGAAGCAATAGTCCGACATGCTGTTCGTCACGTCCCAGCTTGCGCTTGAGAACGCGGTGGAAGGCGAGACTGCCGGCGAGCAGTTTTGCTCCGGTGAGCTGTATGCCGGAGGAATCCGCGACCTTCTCTTTCGCCTTGTTGCGCTTGCATTGGCGCAGGAAGCGGCGCGCCGGTATCAAGCGGTCGGACTGACTGTGTTGCATCGTGTCCACCCCCACTCTGGCAACGGCCTGCTGTACTTCGGCGGCCATATGTAATTTGGGCATCGGTTTGCCAAAGGTAATTGTCACGGGCAACCTCCATCTCTTAGGCATCTTCCAGAAATACTTCCCGCCGTGGAAGCTGAATATGCTCCCCCAGAGTCCGTGCAGGTAGGCAGGCACGACGACGGCATCGGTTCCTTCGAGAATCTTCTGCAGTCCGGGCTGAAACTTGTTCAGCTGCCCCGACTTCGTGATCTGGCCTTCGGCGAAGATGCAGACGATGTCACCGCGCTTGAGCGTCTCCCGAGCTTCGAGCAGAGCCCGCAGGATCGCCTTCGGGCCATCAGTGCTGCTGATGGGAATCGCCGACATGATTCTGGCCAGGCCGCGTAAGGCCCACAATTCGGTGTAGTCGCCATAGACGAGAAAGCGCGGCAGGCGAGTCGACTGAACCAGCACTAGAACGCCGTCCACATACGACACATGGTTCGGCACGATCAGCACCGGTCCTGTTTCGGGAATGTTCTCCTGGCCGACAACGCGAATGCGGTAGAGCACTCGGCAGATTCCCCACCACATGACGCGAATCGCCAATGCCGGAATCAGTCGATAGGCCCAGAGCGCGCCGATCGCCGTTACGATCAGGCAGGCCGTCAGCACCAGCCACGCTGGAACATTGTTCTCGATCAGTATCCGGCCCAAGGCCGCGCCGGCAAAGATGCCGCAGACGCAGTAGCCGGTGGACTGAAAATGAAGCCCAAATCCCGGTTGTTGCTTCTCCGACCACCACATCCAGGATTGTAGCGGCACCAGGATGAAGCCAGCCGCGAAACCAATGCCCGCGTCGCACAACAGCATCAAGAGTGAAATGTCGGACAGCCCGTCAAGTCCACCCCGCGACAGCCTGATCTCGCTCGCAATCAACAGCAGAGCAGCCCCCCAGGGGACGAGACCGAGTTCAACTTTCTTATCCGACCAGCGACCGGCTTCCCAAAGCCCGAAGACCAATCCGACGAGCAGGTAGATGCACTCGATCGGAGCGTGCATGCCATTGGCATCACGAGTGAGTGCAACAACGGCTCCAATGACGCCGACGAGGCCACCAAGGATGAAGAGGCCGATTCCCGCCCGTCGCACTTTTCGGGTGGTCCAGAAGGCCTTGATCGACTCGATCGCCGAATGTCTCCGAATCGTTGCGGTGCTGGCATTTGTCAGAGAGACATCAACTTCGGCGACAGGAAACGATCTTCCCAGTCGGACGTGCAGCAGGATCATCACGCAAGCAGCGGCGAGGGGCACCACGACGAGCGGGTCGATGCCGCTCACGCGCATCTCATCAAGTTGCCAGACGCTGAGAGCCAGCAGCGGCAACACCCATGCGAGATGCCACGACGCCGTCAAACGCGCCATGTGCACATACCGGCTCTGTTCAAGCGTCTGCTGCGTGAGTACAAGCCAACACGTCAGCAGCGGAATCGATACCATGGGGAGCCAGGCCACCCATTCCGGCGGTGCAGACGCGGAGACGACATACAGCCACGCACCGGCCACCGCCAGATTCCCGATGTGACCGACAACCCACCATGCCGGGTTGCCCCCACGCGCCAGGAGAGCCACGGCGAGCGATCCCAGACCGGCGACAAGACCGGCCCAGACACATAGTCCGTTGGTCATCACGACCGAAACGGTGACGGTCGCCTGCACCAGGACGCCCAATAGGCGCATCCACCACAGGCCGACGAGGGTTCGCACTCGATCCGCCTCGGAAGGGCTTGCCGTGCTGGAAACTGCCTGATTCATGAAACTCCATCGCCCTGAGGGCACGCCGGCCCCGGGACTTGCGGGCAAGCCGTAATGCTGGTCCGTTCTTACCTTGGCGGAGTCTAGCTGACAATATCACGCTGCTCAGAGAGGATACAGGTTGCGCGACGGCGGAACCGGTAGTCGTTGCCGATTATCGAGAATTACAGAGGTCAAAAGCCGTGCGATGCCTGCATACCTCGTGGACTTCATTTGGGATCCCATTACGATCTAGGATATTTCCATTCAAGACCTCGCGTCCGGGGATTGATGTCCTTGCCCCTTGTCGAATGAACGAAAAATCCAGCCGGCCTCCGGATGAACCAGAGGCCACACGCTATCTACCGGAATTGAAGGGTGAAATCGCGGCATCCGCCGACGGCGTGGGGCAGACTGCCCGGCTGGAGGCGTCGTCCGCGACGGCGTCCGTCGGACAGAGTGATTTTGCCGACGAACAGACGATTGGCGAATTCAAGCTGATTCGCCGCCTGGGGCGTGGCGGCATGGCCGAAGTCTGGCTCGCGGAACAGACGTCGCTCAAGCGGCCGGTCGCGCTCAAGTTACTTCGCGGTGAGCTGATCGAGGACCAGAACTACATCAAGCGGTTTCAACGCGAGGCGATGGCGGCCGCCGGACTGGCACATCCCAACATTGTCGCGATCTACGCCGTTGGGGAAGAGAAGGGGCAGCACTTCATTGCGCAGGAGTATATTCAAGGTCAGACGCTGCGTCAGGTCATCACCAAACGCGGCGCCCTCGACCTGCCGCTGGCTCTGCACATGCTGCGTCAGACCGCGTCGGCCCTGGAGGCCGCGGGTGAGAAGGGCATCATTCATCGCGACATCAAGCCCGACAACATCATGGTCACGAAGAAAGGCGAAGTGAAAGTCGCCGACTTCGGACTGGCCCAGTTGACTGCCGGGGGAGGAGAGGCGCTGCACCTCACTCAGCCGGGCGAAACAATGGGAACGCCGCTCTACATGAGTCCCGAACAGGTTCGCGGCGACACGCTGGACCAGCGGAGCGACATCTATTCATTGGGGATCACGAGTTACCACATGCTGGCCGGACGGCCCCCATTTCACGGCGAAACGGCGGTCAGTGTGGCGATGCAGCACTTGCAGAGCGAGGCCCCGCCGCTGGCCGGCATTCGCGATGATCTGCCCAAGCCGGTCTGCGACATGGTGCACCGGATGATGGCCAAGGATCCTCAGCAGCGGTATGCCTCGGCCACCGATGTGCTGAACGACGTCAAGGCGCTGTTGCGGGCGGTCAAGGCCGGCGATGTCGACAATGTGCAGCTTTCCAAGCTCGCGGGACCGGTCACCGACAATTCATTCGAGGCTAAACATCCGGCATGGGCGTTGACGCTGTTGTGTCTCTTGGTGGCCGCGATCAGCGCGGGGATGGGTTGGGCTTTGCGGGCGGGAGATCCGCTGGCAACACCCATTCCCCAGGATGTGCTCATTCCCCAGGCCGCAACTGCGAGAGATCAGTACCTGCGGGCGATGTTCAACGGCGTTGAGGAAGAGTTTCTGGCCGTCAAGGAGTACTGGCCGCAGGACCGGGAATGGGTAAATCGGGCCGAGGAACAATTGACGTTGATACTGCTCAGGGATGCTTCACGGCGCGACGAGGCTAAGGAACAGATCGTCAATCTCGGTTCGCTCGGCCGAGAGGATGATCGATATCGCCAATTGAGTCGTGTGGCTGATGCCTGGCTTTTGGCCAGTGGAGATGAGTCCGAAAAGACGCGGGCACGCAGCATTCTGAGTACGCTGCGGCCGGTCGAAGATCAGTTGAATGACACCTGGCGGAACCTGATGCGCGAGGCGGAGAATCTCCTGGAGCGCGGCCCGATGCCTCAGCAAGGTGGATTCCCTCAAGGACAGCCGACCGGTACGCCTCAGGAACAACCGGCTGATCCAGGTTCTCCAACCCAGGAAGACAGTGAGCCGGAAGGGGAAGTCGAGCAGCCGGCTACCGAGCAGTCGGACGAGATCAACGATTTCTAACGCTCTTCCGCCAACGCCTCATAGTAGCGGCGGATCCAGTCATCGTACTCGGGCAGAAACTCCGCCGAGAAGTCAGCCTGCAACACTTGCTGGGCGCGCGGCGGCAAGTGGCCCCAGGAATCGATCGCCAATTCGCGGTCCCGTGCCCGCTGCACTTCGATCTCCGTTGCCGTGCCGGCAGCCGGGTCATCTCCGCCGGTGCCGTCGCCATTGGTGCCTGCCGTAGTGTCGGTTGACTGGCCTTCGATTTCGGATGGTTGCGACGGCTCTCCCTGTTGCGGTTGTGCGTCACCTGACGCTAGCGTCGATTCAGTGGGAGCAGCTTCCAGCAGCCGGTCGAGGGCGGCCACGGCTTCGGACTGCAGCGAAACGACCTCCATCTTGAATGGCCGTTCTTCAATCGACGTTGCGGCATCCTTGATTGCTACGAGTGCCGAACCTGCGGCATCCGCCAGTTGGGCGACTTCCGATCCTCCGAACACAGAGAGCAACGGCTTCGCGAGATCGGCCAGGCCCCGTTGTCGGGCGGCGATTGATGTCATTTCGTCTTCCGTGGAATTGCCGATCCGCACGATGTCGTCTGTCTGAAGCCTCAATTCTTCCTGCAGATTGCGCAAGAGTCGCACTTGAGACAACCGTGCCGATGCATCGCGCTCTCGTTGTGCTCCCGGGTCGGAAAGGGGCTCTGGCTGCGAAGGCGTCGCCGGCCCCACTTCGCTCAATGAACTCTGAACCTGTTGCAGCCGATGAATCACTTGCTCCTGCAACCGTTGAGTCTCAGGACCGGCCTGGCGAGCATCGAGTCTTTCAGCGGCCTGATGCATCAGCAGCATCGCATCATCGACCGCGAACTGAAACGCCGGCCAGGGGGACAGCGATGTGACGACATCCGCCGCATCCTCGGCGAGTGACAGTTGCCGACCGGCGGCTTCCCGCACTCCGCGAAGAAGTTCACGATTCCATTGACCCGCGGTGGCATGCATCGCATCGAGGTCACGAACCTGCGTGAACAACTGCGACTGCGAATCGATCAATGCCAGCAACTGTTGCGGTAGTTTCTGCATCTCCGAGAACGATTGCGCGAGCCGGTCATCGGAGACCAGCGACTCAAGCTGCCCGATCGACTGCGACAAATCGTCGACGGCTTCCTGTTGTTCGGTGCGAGCAGTCGCCAAGTCCCCCTGAGTGATCGCGAAGTGCGCCCCGCGCATGCGCATCGCCCCCCTGCGGCCGGCCTGAATCCATGGTTCGCGCATCCGCACCTGCTGCGCGACGAGCGCGCGTTCGGTCTGAGTGAGCAACCGCGACTGCCGATCTGCCCACTCCGCCTGCTGGTATGGGCCGATGTCACCGGCCGCCTGCTCGATCTCGTGCAGCAAAATGCGTTGCTCGTCCAGCACGAACTGGAGCGTTGCCAGCGACTGATCCAGCGCGACGGCCGTCGCCGCAACTGATGACCCGTGTCCCGCAATCAGATTTTCAATCGCGGAAAGCTCCGTCAGAATCACCTGTTGGGTCGGCATGGCCAGTCCCAGCTCGTTGCGGCCCAGATATTGGGACGCCTCCTGCAGCCAAAGCGATAGCTCTGGACTGGCCAATCGACGTTGAATTTCGGCGATGGGTTGTGCGGAGGTCGGGGAAATGTCACGCGCAGATTGATTCAGCGATTCCGCGACGAGACTCGAAAGCATCACCGCAATCTGAGCTTGCCGTTCGGCCAGTCGTTGCAGATCAGCCTGCTGCTGCACCGACAGTTCGGACCAATCGCGTCCGAGCGTTGTCTCGGCCGTGCGCAGTGTACTTTGGTTGAGTGATTCCTGTTCGAGTCGCAGTTGCGCCACCGCCTCACCAAGACTGCCGAACCTGCGATACTCTCCGAGCATGTTCAGCATGGATATGAGCACATCCGCGATAGCACGCTGCGATTGACTGGCACGCACGATTGATGCGGCCAGCTCTGCATCCTGTGAGTCTTCAATGTTGTACGGCTTGCTCACCACCAACGTCAGGTCGCTCAAAAGAACTGGAAAATCCCAGTCGCGAAGTTGAGACAGGCCGCCGGCGACCGTGGCCAACTGACTCCCCAGTTCCGTAGTTTCGAGTTCGTTCCACTGGAGTTCGTTAACAAGTCTGGTGACTTGCGCGAGCAAGGACGTCTCGGATTCATAACTATCTCGCGCCGCAGTCTGCGATTCAAACAGCAGTTTACGGACAATCTCCATGTCGGTCTGCGGCAGCTCTCCCGCAGTCTGTACCTGAATCTGCAGTTCCGCGAGCGAATTCGCCGCTTGAGACGCTTGCTCTTCCAGTCGGCTGAGTTCCGCGACCAGCGCTGCGAGTCGCGTATTGAGTTCACTCAGTTTGTCCGCCTCGGTCACGACGCTCAGCGTGTGCACATTGCTGCGGGACACATGCGGGGAGCCAAGGTCAAAATGATCGGTCGCCTCTGCCCAAACGCTGATGCGATCACCCACCATCGCCCCGAGCGCGGCCGGCTCCAGCAGCGCCGTCGCAGACATCAACTGTTCTGTGATTTGTTGAGCGTCGGTCGCCAACATGTACGACTCGGCATCGGCGCTCATCGTCAGCGAGTAGGCGGCCGCGACCTGATCGACCGCCAGATCGTCCTCGGCGGTAAATCGCACCGGCACCGACGCCGCCTCGGTCACCAGCATCGACGCCGGCGGAGATTCCACTTCGATCGACGGCGGCTCATCAGGGATGGCATGCACTTCGCATTGCCGCGTCGTCGAATTCCGTGCGAGCATTTCGCCGATCACTTCGAACTGGTATTTGCTGCGTCCGGCGGACATCACCGTCCAGGCCGCCAGCACCTCATAGCCATCGTCGAGCAGTTCCAGTTCCTCCGCTGGAAATCCCTCGCGAACCAGCGTTGCCATCGTGAGTGGCTGGTCGAATGTCGCCGTGACCTCGATGCGGGAACCGATCAGGCATTCGATATGTCCGCTGAGTGATTCGGTCTCGTTGCGATCAAGTCCGCTGTATGCGGGGGGGATTGTCGCGATCTGAAAACTTGACACGCGCGGCGGGTTGTAGACCGCCACATGAGCCCAGGGCATACGCCGATCGTCGCCGCCCACCACCCTGATCGCGAGCGGCACTTCACTTGCCACTTCAATCAACCCGGCGCGTGTGACTCCGCCGTCAGTGTGCCGCACGCTCTCGATCGAGAGTTTGCGGGATTCGGTAGAGTCGCCCCGGCGAACTTGCAACCACACCTCTTCAGGCGGAGACCCGCGTTCATCAAGCACATACCAGCGCAACGGCTGGTTGACATCGACGATCGTATTCTCGCCCACTGCCTGGAAGTTCTGGTCCACGAGGACAAGCCAGTCGTGTTGTGACCAGGCGAATTCTGACCAGGGCGCCGTCAGTCGGCGCATAGCCGTCCAGCTTTCCTGGGATCCGAGCGACACCGAAGCGGCGGCGAGCATCAGGACCAGTCCGCACCCGAGCATGGGACGCCAGCAGGCATCGTCGCGCAATGTCTGATGCGATGGATGCGCCTGGATTCTTTGGGCAGCAGACCGCGTGACAGCCTGCAGCATCGGTGCGTGTTGCATAGCAGCCTGCGTTTGTGTCGCCAGGCTGTGCTCTCCGGTCGGATGGCCGGTGAGTTGTTCGAGAAGCCGCGCCAACCGCGCGGAGTCAATCGCCGTGCGCAGCGGCCCGATCAGCACTCGCCAAGTCGTCATGAGGACTGCGGCGAGGACAATGCCAGAGATGGTCCAGCGCAGCCAGATGTCCCGCGGTCGCGCCAGGAAATCAAACCAGCCCGCGACCAACACCGCCGATACGGCAGCGGCGAGCACAAAGCAGGCACCGCGCACCCAGACCACGCGACGAAATCGCAGTTTCCATTGCTGGAAGTCAGCGTCGATCAGGTCGGCGTGGTGCGACATGCGGGTGATTCAGCGGGCGAAGGTGCTTCACAAGCATTCTCGCCGATAGAACGCCCTGGGAGAAGACCTCGTTGCCATTTGGACCAAATCGCGCGTCGATCAGGTTTTTTCGCTATCGCTACCACTACTGCGGCCGCGCCCGCCACGACGCCTGCCGCCACGACGTTCTTGACCTCCTTCCGACGATCCACGATCGCCGCTGGCGCGGGTTTGTCCGCGTCCGCCGCCTCTCGACTGAGATGACCGTTGACCGCTGGAACGACGATCGCTGGATTTTTTCACCAGCAGCCCGATCGCCTCTTCCCAGGATGGAACGCTCTTGTACTTGTCTTCGGCATCGATCTCGGTATCGGGTTCGGTGCCTGAGTCATCATCCTGTTCCGACTGTTCCCGTTGCGGTCGTGCCTCACGGGACTCGGCAGGTCGGCTTTCTCGAGTCACGGGGCGCGGAGACGGCCGGGAAGAACTTCTTGTCGCTCCACTTCCGCCGAGAAGTCCCGCACCGAAGTCGTCCCCCACTTCCTCTTCAACAGTTTCCTCTTCAGCAGGTTCCTCCGCGACAACTTCATCTCCGAAAGACGATGGTTGCTGCTCGCCTGCCTCTGTGGTTCCGGCTGCGTCGCGAGGCTTCCCCCGTCGTCGCCTGCGCCGGCGGGTTCGTTGCTGTTCGTCGGTGGGATGCGATTCGGTCTCGGCGACAGGCTCGACCTCGTTGCTCGTAGTTTCGAGTTCCTCGTCCAATCCCATGCCGAATGTGTCTTCGACGGGAGGACGAGTTGTCCTGGGTGCCTCGCGACGCGGTGCGGGTGCCGGCGCGGCTGGCCTTTCGCTACGTTCAGTTCGTTCGCCACGACCGGACGATCCTTCACTGCGTTCGCCGCGCCCACTTCGTTGGCCACGATCGCCGCGACCGCCCCGATCTCCGCCCCGGCCGCGATCGCCGCCGCGATCATCACGCCGGCCGCGGTCACCGCGACCTCGTCCGCCGCCACGCGAAGGGCGATCGGATTCCGACGATTCGCTCGCATCGGGTTTCGCAGCCGGCGCGTTGGCGTCCCATTCTCCGAGAGGATCCCAATAGAGATCGTCGTCGTCCGTTGCACTCGAACTGGTTGTCGAAGCGTCTTCATCATCGTCGTCGTCGGATTCGGCGTCTGCTTCCAGCAGCGTGGCTTCCTCGAACTCGCTCACTTCAATCGGTTCGTCGTCGATCAATTCCGGCAGTTCCAGATTGTCGAGTCCCAGGTCGTCGAGCGCGAGGGGCTGGAAGCCTTCATCAATCCCCAATAGCTCATTCAGCGAATTGCGCTTCTTGTCGCCTTGCGGCAGGCACTTGCCATCCTGATCGTGGTCGTGGTCGTGTTGATTCATTCGATTCTCGGTTTCTCTCGTTGAGAGTTGTGCCGCTCGTGTGACGGCGGCGATTCTGTCTTATGCGGCATCGTCGAGGAGTTCGACGGCGCGAAACTTCTTCCCCTTGAGCATTTCCAGGCTGGCACCGCCGCCGGTGCTGACGTGTGTCACTTTATCGTCGAGGCCGAACTCTTGAATCGCAGCCGCGCTGTCGCCACCGCCGACGATTGTCTGGCCTGTACACTCAGTGAGCGCCTCGGCCACCTTGCGCGTGCCGGCATCAAACGGAGTGACTTCGAACGCTCCCATCGGCCCATTCCAGATTACGGTCTTGGCTTGCCGCACAATGTCCGCAAACTGGTCGGCAGTGACGGGGCCGATGTCGAGTCCGCCGAAGCCGTCGGGAACCTCGCCAAACGGGACGACTTTCTTGTTGCAGTCGGTGCTGAAATCATCCCCGCAATGCGTATCGACCGGCAGCTTGAGCTTTCCCCTGCCTTCTTCCATCAACTGCGTCGCGAGATCGACCTTGTCTTTCTCGACGCGGCTGGTTCCCATGCGTCCCCCCTTCGCGAGGCCGAAAGTGTAAGCCATGGCACCGCCGATGAGGACGGTGTCGCAGATACCGAGCAGCTTGCGGATGACTTCGATCTTATCGGACACTTTCGCGCCACCCAGGATCGCCACAAACGGTCGCTGCGGATTCGCCAAGACCTCACTCAGAAACCGAATCTCCTTCTCGACCAGAAACCCCACGACGCGAGGCTTGCCCCTCATCGCCAGCGGCACCGCGACCATCGACGCATGTTCGCGGTGGCATGTCCCGAAAGCGTCGTTGCAGTAGATGTCTCCTAGTGCAGCCAGCTTTGCGGCGAATGCGGGATCGCCCTTCTTCTCACCCTTGTCGAAGCGCAGGTTTTCGATGAGCAGCACTTCGCCGTTCTTGAGGACATTCGCCTTCGTCTGTGAGTCGCTGCCACCAACATCGTTCGCAAACTGCACCGGCGACCCGAGCAGTTCGGAGAGCCGCTTTGCCATCGGGCGAAGCGTGAACTTGGCATCTCCCGTTCCGGCGTTGCCGTCGTCATCGTCCAGATGACTCAGCAGGACCAAGCGTCCGCCACGGTCGATAACCGATCGGATGGATGGCAACGCCATCTGAATGCGCCGGTCATCCTTAATGGAACCGTCATCATTCTGAGGAACGTTGAAGTCCACCCGCATCAGCACGGTCTTGTCCCGAACGTCAACGTCTGCAATGGTCCTTTTAGGCATGGAGCTTAGGAAATCCTGAAGATCGAACAAGCACGCTGGGCGCACTGCGTTTGCAGTATGAAATCTATCCGAGCCGAGACTCGCATGCCACTCCAAGTCTTGTCAGTCGCGTTCCATGACCCAGGTCCATCACTGCCGGAGAAGTGTCATTTGGTGCTCGGTCATGGCGAATTTGGGACACCGTCTGGCGAGCGAACTGATCCTTGTTCCCCCCAATTGACGCCTGTAGAATCCCCGCGCGAGCGCTCCATGCAGCATACCGAAGGTGCGTCGGTCACGATTGAATCGAGGAAAAGGAAATGGCGGTTCCTGTTGCTATCAATGGATTTGGGCGTATCGGGCGCATCACGCTGCGAGCCATGATTGCCCGCAAGGGCGAGTTCGATGTCCTGGCGATCAACGACTAGGGCCCTCCAAAAGATCTCGCCATGCTGTTCAAGTACGACAGTGTGCAGGGACGCTTCGACGGCGACGTGAAGGCCGATGGCGACAGCCTCATCATCAACGGCAAGAAGGTCAAAGTCACCAAGGAGAAGGATCCCGGCAACCTGCCTTGGGGCAGCCTGGGAGTCAAGGTGGCCCTCGAATCGACCGGCTTCTTCACCGATGTCACGAACGAAAAGGGGCCGGGATACGATGCCCACCTCGCGGCCGGCGCTCAAAAGGTCGTCCTGTCCGCCCCCGGCAAGGGACCGGCGAAGACAATCGTGCTCGGCGTGAACGATCACGAACTGAAGCCGACCGACACGATGATCTCGAACGCCAGTTGCACCACCAACTGCCTGGCCCCGATGGCCAAGGTGCTGCACGAGAAGTTCGGCATCGTGAAGGGCCTGATGACGACCGTGCACGCCTACACGAACGATCAGCGCGTCTCGGATCAGTTGCACAAGGATCCGCATCGTGCGCGGGCGGCGGCCATCAACATCATCCCCACCACAACAGGTGCCGCGAAAGCCGTCGGCGAGGTGCTGAAGGATCTGGACGGCAAGCTGACCGGTATTTCATTGCGCGTTCCGGTTCCGGTCGGCAGCGTGACGGACTTGGTAGCATTGATGGGCCGCGATGTCACTGCCTCCGAGGTCAATGCCGCCATGAAGTCCGCAGCCGAGACCGAACGCAAGGACGGGGGCCTCAAGGGCATCCTCCAGTACAACGAAGATCCCATCGTGTCGTCCGATGTCATCGGCAACTCGTACAGCAGCATTTTCGACGCGGGCTGGACTCAAGTGATCGGCGGCAACCTGCTCAAGGTTTTGAGCTGGTACGACAACGAATTCGGATACTCCAGCCGCACCGCCGACCTGATCGCCATCGTCGGGAAGTGACCGTCGAGTTCCGGAGTCCAGCCTTTAGGCTGAAACAGACAGGCTAAAGCCTGGACTCCCTCTCCTACAGGAGACCCAATGAGCGTAGCCATCATCAGCGTTCACGGCCGACAGATCCTCGACAGCCGCGGCAACCCGACGGTTGAAGTCGACATCGAACTCGAAGACGGCACGCTGGGACGTGCGGCCGTCCCGAGCGGCGCCAGTACCGGCGCTCACGAAGCCTGCGAATTGCGTGACGGCGACAAGAAACAGTTCCTCGGCAAGGGGGTGCTCAAGGCCGTCGAGAACGTGAACACCGAACTGGCCGACGTGCTGATCGAGCTGGACGTCACCGATCAGGCGGCGATCGATCACGCGATGCTCGCCTGTGACGGCACCGAGAACAAATCCCGGCTGGGCGCGAACGCCATTCTCGCCTGCTCACTGGCGGCGGCACACGCGGCATCCCGCACGTCCTTCTTGCCGTTGTATCGCTATCTCGGCGGCGTTGGCGCGAACAGACTTCCCGTTCCGATGATGAACATCATCAACGGCGGAGCGCACGCAAACAACGGCATTGCCCTGCAAGAGTTCATGGTCGTGCCGGTGGGTTTCGACACTTTCAGCGATGCACTGCGGGCCGGGACCGAGGTGTTCCATCAGCTCAAGAAAGTGCTGCACGACAAGCACATGAGCACCGCCGTCGGGGATGAAGGAGGCTTCGCGCCCGACCTCAAGAACAGCGTTGAGGCAATTGAATTCATTCTGTCGGCCATCGAGAAGGCCGGCTACACGCCGGGCGACCAGATCAAGATCGCACTCGACTGCGCCTCGACGGAGTTCTACGACTCGGCCAAGAAAATCTACAACATGGAGGGCAAGACATTCGACGCAGCCGGAATGGTGGGAGTGCTGGCGGACTGGGTCGAGAAGTATCCACTTTGCTCGATCGAAGACGGCTGTTCCGAGGACGACTGGGACGGCTGGAAGCGCCTCACCGATGCCGTCGGTGATCGCTGCCAACTCGTCGGCGACGACCTGTTCGTCACCAACGTCAAGCGGCTCTCATCTGGCATCGAGAACGGTATCGCCAACAGCATTCTGGTGAAGGTAAACCAGATCGGCACCCTCACTGAAACGATCGAGGCCGTGCAACTCGCCTACCGCAACGGCTACACCGCCGTGATGAGCCATCGCTCCGGCGAGACTGAAGACACGACGATCGCCGACCTGGCCGTCGCGCTCTGCACCGGCCAGATCAAGACCGGTTCCGCCAGCCGTACCGACCGCATCTGCAAGTACAACCAGTTGCTGCGGATCGAAGAGATGCTGGGGGCATCGGCTGTGTTCGGCGGGACGCTGAAGTAGCGCGCATTCAGGCGACAGGGTGGCCATTGTCGTTGGTCGAACTTAGCCGTTGCAGGCACTGGGAAATCTCCCCTCGCCATTGCTTTACTCCCGGATGGGCCGTTCGCTGCAATCGCTTATCTGCATCGGAGAGCACTCGAATTGCTTCGCAAGTTTCACCTGTATCATGCAAGTTCAGGCAATACACGATTGCCGCGTCGACGAAATCTGTCGGATTGACCCCCTTCATTCCGAGTTTCGCACATAGCTTGTTCAACTCATTCCAATGCTCGCGCAGTAGTGCCAAATCAGCACTCCCCGAGAGCTTCTCAATGGCTCGTCGGTGAATTTGAATAAGCGACGCGCGGCCATGCCATTTTCGAATCTTGCCCTCAGCCAGCCATTGGTTCACATCGCCCCTCAAGGCAGAAAGTTGCTGCAAGGATTCCCCGACAGACGGCGTCAATATGATACCGCCCATCCGATTGATGAACTCGCATTCATACTTGTCGTGATTCACTCAGTATCTCTCCGGCAGTTCTCCACGCTTTGCCCTTGCGAACCAACTTTCGTCGATACCTTCCGGTCGACTGTTCGACAATGGTTTCAGTGATGCGAGATCGGGCAAGTCACTTGGAAAACCCAGTAACAGGCGATGCAACTCTCGGTCGTGGGACTCCGCGAGTTCCACACAGCGGAGGATCGTCAGTCTCCACAGCCGCCAGCGTGGCGAATCGATTGCAAGCGTCTCGATGATCTGTTCCGCTTCGGGTGTGCGTCCAACGATGCGGCCGTCGATCGGATCAACGTAGTCACTTCCGGCAGTAAGGTGTCGGCTTGGGTCGGGCAGAGGTCGGTCACCCTTCAGTAGATTACAGGAGTGGCAAGCGTAGAAGAGATTGTCGTAGTCAAGGCCGCGAGTCGGATCATTGACTTGAGCTATCCAATGCTCGATGTCGAACTCCCCAACGACTCGCCCCCAGCGTTCGCGGTGTAGGCAGTAGATGCATCGAAAGGCAAATTCGTCTCGCAGCCATTCACGATAAGGAGGCAGGCTGCCATAACTGGGACCATGCCGTCGCTGGTGTGGAACGTTGGGATAACTGAAGGGCATGGTGTCTTGACCTAGCTGTCCACTCGACTCTGAGCATTCAAAAGCCGTCGATGCAACTCTTGAGCGAATTCGAGAGGTGGCGGGGCGACTGCATCACGGTAGGCGATCGCCTGCCGCTGCAAAGTTTCCAACTCCAGTGTCTCGTCGGGCGTGAGCGACCCTTGGATCTCGCGATCGATCAGTTCGCGTCGGCGCGTGTTCTTGTACTCATTCCATTCAGGCGTCGATTCCTCTGAGACGATGTTCGCGCGTCGCAGCAAACGGGCGAGTATTTCGTGTTGATCCGATTGGGGAAGCGAATCAAACGTCATCAGTAGTCTGGTTGCGGCTTCTGTCATTTGACCACCAAATGGTGAGATTCAGCCTGAATTCGCACCATTGCAAGTCGATCGACTGGGTGGAACTTCTAAGCTCTGTTTCCCAATCATAACCGCGTTCCGTTCCATCTTTCCAGATTTGAGTGCATCGGGCATAATTTCCGGCTCGGCTGGGATTACATGCAACCGTCCTTCAAGGAGGAACGACGATGCCGATCTTCAATTCGAACGCGGAAACCATCGGACGCACGCCGCTCGTGCGCATCAACCGGCTTACCGAGGGGCTGAGGGCGACGGTGCTCGCCAAGATCGAGGGGCGCAACCCGGCCTACAGCGTCAAGTGCCGCATCGGCGCGGCGATGATCTGGGACGCAGAGAAATCAGGGAAGCTGCGGCCTGGCATGACCGTCGTGGAACCGACCAGCGGCAACACTGGGATCGCGCTGGCCTACATGTGCGCCGCCCGCGGCTATCGCTTGATCCTGACGATGCCCGAGACGATGTCGCTTGAACGCCGCATGCTGCTCAAGTCGTTCGGCGCGGAACTGATCCTCACGCCCGGGCCGGACGGCATGGGAGGCGCGATTCGCAAGGCGGAGGAACTGTCGGCGCTGCCGGGACACTTCATGCCGCAGCAGTTCAAGAATCCCGCCAATCCGCGGATCCATTTGCAGACGACGGGTCCGGAGATCTGGGAAGCCACTGGCGGCGCGGTAGACATTTTCGTTTCCGCTGTCGGCACCGGCGGCACGATCACCGGCGTGTCGAGGTTCTTCGAAGAGATCAAGAAGCGGCCGTTGCATTCCGTGGCGGTCGAGCCTGCGGGCAGCCCGGTGTTGTCAGGCGGACCCAAGGGACCGCACAAGATTCAGGGCATCGGCGCGGGCTTCGTGCCCGATGTGCTGGATACCTCGATCATCGATGAGATCGTGCAAGTGACGGATGAAGAAGCCTTCGCGACTGCGCCGCGACTGGCGATGGAGGAAGGCATCATCTGCGGCATCAGTTCGGGTGCCGCGATGGCGGCGGCCCTCAAGCTGGCCGCACGACCGGAGAACGCCGGGAAGACGATCGTCACCATCCTGCCCGATTCCGGTGAGCGCTACCTGTCAACGGCACTCTTCGATTACGCCAAGGAACCGGAACGACAGGCGGCGTGAGAGCGTTGTTTGTAGGGAACGGCCTCTGTGCCGTTCCGGCTTGCGGGATGTCGTTTCCCTTCACCGATACGCGATCTCGTGATCGTGCGTTTGCGTCAGTCGTCACAACAGCCACGTTCACAACATCGATCCGACTGCCCGCCGAGCGGAATGCCACTGAGAGTATTCCCTACAGTTGGCCGACAGAACCAGTTGACCAATACCCACTGCGAATGTGATCAAACAGCGCTTCGCTGCCGCGTGCGTTGGTGTCGACGCGCCCATCCTGAAACACCGTCTGTCCCATCACCCAGGTCCGGATCGGCAGACCGGTGAGCGTCACGCCGTGCCACGGGCTCCATTTCGACTTCGTGAGCTGCTCCTCGTTGCGGACCGTATGCCGGCGATGCAGGTCGACGAGCACGAGATCGGCGTCGTAGCCTTCCTCGATGCGGCCCTTGTTGACGATGTCCCACACGCGAGCCGGCGCGTCGCACATCCAGTGGACGATCTGCTCCAGCGTGCAGCGGCCGTGATGGAACGCGTCGAGCATCAGTGCCAGCGAATTCTCGACGGCCGGCAAGCCTGAAGGCGATTCCGGGTAGGGCTTGGCTTTCTCCTCCAGCGTATGCGGAGCATGGTCGGTGGCGATCACCTGAATGCGTCCGTCATGCAACGCCTGCCAGAGTGCCTGTTGATCGGCCTTGGTCTTCACGGAAGGATTCATCTGCACGAGCGACCCCAGCCGGTCGTAGTCGTCGACGCTGAAGAACAGATGATGCGGGCACGCCTCGGCGGTGACCAGCCCATGCTGATCGCGGAACAATTCGGTCTCGTCAGCCGTCGAGGTGTGGAGCACATGGAATCGATGATGATGACGCACGGCCAGATCCATCGCCCGGCGCGTCGCAATCACCGCCGCTCGATGGTCGCGAATCTTCGAATGGTCAGCGTAGTCCCGGCCGCCGCCAATGCGATCGCGATTGGCCCGAACGGTGGCTTCATCTTCGCAGTGGGCGCAGATCGGAAGTGAAGTTTCCGCGAAGATGCGCTCCAGCGCTTCCTGGTCGTCCACCAGCAGGTCGCCGGTGCTCGAACCGATGAAGATTTTGATTCCGGGAGTTCGTCGGGACTCGCGGAGTTCCGCAACATTCTGCGGCGTCGCCCCGATGTAGAAGCCGTAGTTCACGACGCACTTCGTGGCGGCCAGTGCTAGCTTGTCGTGCAGGGCCGCCACGGTTGTCGTGGTCGGTTTGGTGTTGGGCATCTCCAGGAAAGTCGTCACGCCTCCCTTGGCGCACGCCAGACTCCCGGTGTGCAGGTCTTCTTTATGGGTCAGCCCGGGATCCCGGAAGTGCACCTGATCATCGATGACGCCCGGCAGCAGGTGCAGTCCCGCGGCATCAACGATTTCATCGTGCCGCGCTGTGCCGGGTGGGTTGATGCCGATGATCTTCGTTCCGTCAATCAGTACGTCGGCGTTCACGAGCCCGCTTGGCAGGATGCAGTCGGCGTTTCGAATGAGAGTGCGTGGCATGGGCGTCGATGAAAGTGGACCTGCGTGAGGAGTGACGCCGCTAGTCTCGCGAAGTGGAATCTACAGTCACAATGATGACCGGGGTATTTAATTTGAGATTCGAGAAGTGTATAGTTCGCGCTTTGGTGCACACACAACAGTCGCGGCCTTTAACGCACGAAATTGATGACGAGTCCTGACGGAAAGCCACAGCGCTGGTCCCCCATCGACGCAGCCGAGTTCTACGACGTGCCGCGCTGGGGGAAGGGTTACTTTTCGGTCGGCGACAATGGGAACCTGCTGGTTCACCCCAACCGCAACCCGGCCAGATCCATCGACCTGAAAGAGTTGATCGATCGCCTGCAGTTGCGTGGCCTCGATTTGCCTGTGCTGGTGCGATTCAACGGCATCCTGCAGGACCGTCTGCGCGAGATACATAACGCCTTCGCGAGAGCCATTCAGGAAAACGACTACAAGGGTGAGTATCGCTGCGTCTACCCGATCAAGGTGAACCAGCAGCAGCAGGTCGTGGCCAAGATCATCGAGTACGGCCGCGAATTCGGCTTCGGCCTCGAGGCCGGCAGCAAGCCCGAACTGCTGGCCGTCGTGGCGATGACCGACCCCGGCATGCCCATTATCTGTAACGGCTTCAAGGATGACGAGTTCATCGAGATGGCGATGCTGGCCCAGAAGATCGGCCGGCTGGTGATCCCCGTCGTCGAGAAGTTCACCGAGCTCGAACTCGTTCTCAAGTACGCCGAGAAGGTCGGGGTGCGACCGCGGATCGGCATGCGGATCAAGCTGGCAGCCCGCGGCTCGGGTCGCTGGCAGTCGTCGGGCGGCTACCGTTCAAAATTTGGTTTGTCGGTCAGCGAGATCCTCAAAGGATTGGAAGAACTTGAACGCCGCGGAATGGCCGACTGCTTCAAGCTGCTCCATTTCCACGTCGGCAGCCAGATCACGAACATCCGCATGCTCAAGGCCGCGGTCAACGAGGCGGCCCGCGTGTATGTCGACCTGGCCAAGCGCGGGGCGGGGTTGGAATACCTGGATGTCGGAGGCGGTCTGGGCGTCGATTACGACGGCTCGCAGACGAACTTTGAATCGAGCATGAACTACAACCTGCAGGAGTACGCGAACGACATCGTGTATCACATTCTTACGATCTGCAACGAATCGCAGGTACCGCATCCGACGATCATCACCGAGAGCGGACGGGCCGTCGCGGCCTTCCACAGCGCGTTGATCTTCAGCACCCTGGGTGTGTCCGAACAAGGGAACGGCACAACGATTCCGACCACGATGCCCGAAGAGTATGAGCAGCCGCTGCATGACCTTCTGATGACCTACAACGATGTCAACGCCCGCAACGTGCTGGAGTCGTTCCACGATGCGCAGCAGGCACTCGACATGGCTCTCAACCTGTTCAGCGGCGGCTATATGACTTTGCCGCAACGCGTGATGGCGGAAGATCTCTACTTCTCGATCTGCAACAAGATCAACCGGCTGACGAAGGAACTCGACTACGTTCCCGACGATCTGACGGGCCTCGACCGCACCTTGGCTGATACATATTTCTGCAATTTCTCGCTGTTTCAGTCGATGCCTGACAGTTGGGCCATCAAGCAGCTCTTCCCGATCATGCCGATCCATCGGCTCAATGAGAAGCCGAACCGGCACGCCGTGCTGTGCGACATCACCTGCGATTCCGACGGCAAGATCGACGCCTTCATCGATCGCCGCGACGTGAAGCGCACATTGTCGCTGCACCGCTACGACGGCTCACCCTATTATATGGGCGCGTTTTTGATCGGCGCCTATCAGGAGATTCTCGGCGACCTGCACAACCTGTTCGGCGACACGAATGCCGTGCATGTCGAGTTGAGCCCCGAAGGGGAAGTCGTGCTGGAGACGATCATCAAGGGGGACACCGTCCGCGAAGTGCTCGACTACGTGCAGTTCAAGGGGAAGGATCTGATCGATCGGTTGCAGAACGCGGTGGAAATCGCCGTCCGTGAGAACCGCCTCGACCATCTGCAGGCGGGCCGGTTCGTCAAGTTCTACGAAGAGGCCCTCAACGGATACACGTACCTGGAAGCCTCGTCGGACTGAGAGTCGCCTTTCGCTCCGCGAAAGTGCGTAGCGGCGTCTGTCCCCAGACGCCGGGACCGAAGGAGGCGACGCGCCCCCTGTTGTGACTCGACGACCGAAGGACGTCCATGCGCATCGCCCCGTGTCTGGGGACAGACACGGCTACAAAAACTGACAGC
>JANNSB010000227.1:0-1538 GCA_031402175.1 Planctomycetaceae bacterium | reverse complement strand
GGGAACTGGCGTGAGATCGCCTGCACCGTGTAGCGGAAGCCGACCCCTTGCACTCGGCCGTGGTAGATCACTCGGCGGCGAATGATGGGCGATTCGGGCATTTGTCGTAGCCGCGTCTGTCCCCAGACGCGGAGCAACGCGAGTTGGCGTCATCCGGTCATTGAGGCAAAACAGAGGGCGCGCCGTTTCCTCCGGTCCCGGCGTCTGGGGACAGACGCCGCTACGGCAGGTTCTCGTTGATCATCCCCACATACTTCAACGCGATCGAGAAGATGACAAAGATGATGAATCCCGCGACCAGTAGCCAGACGAGCCAGCCGAGAGTCTCGGCCAACACGCGCAGGCTGCGGCGGGCTTTGTCCTCGAACTGCGGGCTCAGCCGGTCGAGCGTTTCGGGCACGGTCCCCGAGGTTTCGCCGACCTCGACGATCTGCACGAACTCGGCGGGAAACAGTCCCGATCGGTCGAAGGCCGATGTCAGGGTTTCACCGCTCATCACATCGCCGACGACGTGGGGGATCGCGTTGATGAACACGCCGTTCGCTGTTGCCTTGAGGCTCGATTCCAGACTTTCATCAATCGGCAGACCGGCTTCTTGTGTGAGCGCGAACGCCCATGAGAACCGGGCGATCGCGAAGTCCCGCATGCATCCACCGACGACGGGGATGGCCATCAGGATCCGGTGCAGCACGAGCTTCCCGTGCAGCGATGCGGTGATGACCTTGTAGCTGATGATCGCCGACACAGTGCCGAGATACCACGCGCCGAGCCACAGCATGACGCCGGAACCTCCCAACAGACCCCAGCCGAGCATGTCGGTCTTGCGGTCGCCGACCATCCCCAAAATGTAAATCAGCAGCGCGATGATGTGCACGGCGGCCACGAGGCGGATGATCGGGCCGATCATCTGCCCGATGAAATCCCGCTTGAGCTTGAGCGTGTTCTCGTAATGGTTCGCCAGCGACTTGAGCACTTCCGGCAGAGCGCCGCTCTGCTCGCCGACGCTCAGCATGTCGACCATCAACGGCGGGAAGGCGTCACCATGCGACCTGAGAGCCGATGTGACGTCTTCGCCCTGCTTCAGACTCGTCACGATGTCGGCCAGAATCTTCCCCAGCTGGCCCGGCACCTTGTGGCTCGCCAGGTCGAACGCCTTCAAGATCGGCACCCCCGCCGACAGGCTCGTCGACAACGACCTGCAGACGTTGGCGAGTTGGCCGAGGGGGATGCGGGCGGAGAACATGCAGGAAGGGGTCAGGAGTCGGGAGTCGGGGATGGAAACTGTGAATGACTTCCGTTCGATTTCAGGTGGCCCAGACAATCCTGTCTGTTCAATGCCTGGTGGCCCGGACATTCCTGTCTGGGCGAATCGCAATTGGAATCATTACCCGTCATCATCGTTGATTGCGCATCCCGAGGCGAGTGAAAGTCGCTTGAAGTCTGGCTGCTTGACGAAATACGGCGGCTGCGTCAGAACACTGTAGATATTGATACCAACATTCGCGCGCTAATCGCCTTCTGACTCCTGATCCCTGACC
>JANNSB010000226.1:0-14378 GCA_031402175.1 Planctomycetaceae bacterium | reverse complement strand
CCGATGTCCGCTCCGCCGCCTTGTGGGCCGATGAGAAACAAAACCCCTACACCTACGATCCGAAGGACCCCTACTACTGGGTTCGCATCCGTCGCCTGGGAGGCAAAACCCTGGTCTGGGGCCGCGCCTCCTGGCGTCTCAGCGACTACGAATTCAAGGCCAAAGACCACGACGGCTTTGGCGACAACTGGCCCCTCGAATACAAGGACCTCGCCCCGTATTACGACCAGTGCGAGCCCCTGCTGCGCGTCTCCGGTCTGCACGCCGGGATGCTCGCTTCGCAGAACGGCTACCAACTGATCAGCCGGCACGTACTGCAGATCGAGTTCCGGCAGTGGAGCTTCATCTTGTGCGAATACAGGTGTGCACAGACTGAACACCGTCAGCAACGAATACACGACGGCAACGCAGTGCCGATGTGCGACTGATGAAATGAATTGGCGAGCACTCATAACTTAACTTCCTGCAAAACCAGCCCTCGGATGGATCCGTTGAAACACGACTCACACGCCTGATGGTGCCTCGGAGTGAGGCGTCGACGGCGGTGATGGTGGCGCCGTGCCTCCGTTCCCGGCCATGGCCGGCTTGAAGGTGCGGAAGATCGCCCCCCCTCCCTGCACGATCCATAATCCGATGACGAAGAGAATGCCGTAGATGCTGGCAGCGAGCGCGTGTTGGATCACATTGGGATCGCGCAAGCCGACAATGGCTCCGATAAGAATCACCACGAGAACCAGCGCCACTTTGCTCTCCCAGGGGGTCTTCCAGAGCAGCAGGCCGACGACAGCGATCGCGCCCGAGAAGAGTGCGGCCATCCACCAGCGACGCCACCAGACCACTTCGAGTACCGGCGCGCCACCGAGATTGTCGTAACGGAACTCCTGCAAGCCAAGCGTGCTCGACCTTGATGCAGAGGGTGTGCTGCCCGAGCCGCCGATCCAGGACTCCAGATCATCGGTGTCGGCCACCGATTCGGGAGCTTCGAAGGGATTGTCCCAGTACAAGATGTTCGTCAACGTGAATTGACTGGGTTCTCCCACGAGTGTGTAGTCCCGCGGCACCCGTAAGACGGTGCGCAATTCCTGCACGGCCACCGAACCCAACTTGCCCCCGAACATGGGCAACGGCAGCTTGATGCGTCCGCGACCGAAATCGCTTTCCGACGGCGGATCGCTGATGTTCCACTGGAACTGGAACGAAATCAGGAACTCTTCCTCGGCTCCGCCAGTGCGCGTGACATCAAGCCAATAGGCCGCGAATGCCGTGTCGTACGGTTCGATACCTTCGTCGGGTTCCAGCCTCGACTCCCGTCCGGCGACGGTCACTTCCAGCGGTTCCAGCAGTTTGGGGAGATCGACGCGAATGCGTTGACGCTCGGCCGTCCGCACGAGATAGCGGCAATGGTATTGAGCCTTCTGGTCCTCGCCGGTGGTGATCTCCACCAGGGCGCGTGAGATAACGGTCTCGACGACCTCCTGCACCTCGGGACGCGAGCGCACGACGGCCACTTCGATGCCGCCGTCATCGGGAACCGTGTAATAGCGATACGCAGCCGTTCCCTCGGCGGGCAACATGCTGAGTTCGCGTACATCCATCGCCTCGACGTCGCCGCCGGTGGCTGATGTCGAGACGGTGATGGTGACATCCTGCTTGACGACGATCTCTCCCGCGATGCTCGACAGCGGCACCGCGTCGCGGCCATCGCTTTCTTCCAGACCCAGGGGAACCGGGAGCAAGATGGGAATGGCGTTCGCGTCGGTTGCCACAGCGCCGACTTCATCGTCGCCGGTGGTTTCATCAGCGGCGTCCGTATCGTCGGTTGCAGTGGCGTCATCTGTTGTCGCTTCATCGTCAGTTGCAGTCGAATCAGCGTCGTCGACCGCAGCATCGTCGCTGGCCGTGTCTGCATCTGCGTCGGCATCGTCCGTGGCGGATGCATCTGCCGCGTCGGCGTCGTCTGATTCTTCATCAGCATCTTCATCGCCCGCCGCCGTCACTTCATGCGACAGCCGGAAACGCTGCGTGCCGAGCACATCACGTTGCATGACGATCGTCCACGTCACCCAGCCGTCTTCCGGTTCACCGGGCGTCTTTTGTTTGATGCCGGGGGCCGATGGATCGTCGGAGATCGCCTCGACCTGCAGCCCTTCGACTTCTTCGGGAATGCGGAAGCGAAACGTGTCGACGCCGGCGAACTCGACATTGAACTCCAGCGTCGAATCGACCTCGATCAGTTCGGGCGAGACGTTGACGATGGTTCCCAGGCCGGCCGACAGGCGGGTCGTTTTGCGCTGCGTCGTGACGGGAATCGTGAGCGGTCTGCGGGTGTAGCTCCAGGACGAGACCAGCACGCTTTGGCCAACCGAGAGGCCGGGAGTCGCGGGCGCCGCGAGAGCCGATTCGATGTTGTCTTCGACGGTGATGACTTCGATCGATTCTTCGGCGAAGACGAGCACGCTGCCGGTTTCGCGTTCGACGCCCACCGGTTCGGGAACGGGAAGCGAGATCTCGCTTTCTTCGTTACCCGCTTCGTAATCGACGTGCCCTGTGATACGGAGCGCGAGCCCCCCCTGAGTGCGATCGATCAACGATGCGATCAGTTCTCGGGTGGCTTCGTCGAAGCGGTAGTCCCGCAGCCGGTCTCCGGTGACGAGATCGATCGTCAGGCCTTCCGGCACGTTCCAACGGATTTCGAAGACCCCGGCACGTTCGATGTTGAAGTTCGCATCGACGGCCATCTGCAGTTCATCATCCGCGAACACGAACTGGGCGCTCTGTACCACGGTCAGTCGTGGCACGACGGCGTTCGCTTCCACCTGCAGGGAGGCAGTTCCTCCATAGAAACGGAAGGCCAGCGCGTGCGCCCCCTGCAATTGCGGGGCGGCCTGAGTGGGGTCCATCCGCAAGAGTCCCGATTGATCGGCCACGGTGAGTTCGAGATCGGTCCCATGATCGATCACGATCTGCCCATTCTCGCGGACGACGCCGACCGGATGAATGCCCTGCGGACGCCCTTCAATATCATCGCCGATGAGACTGAGCGGACCTTCCGGCAGCGGTCGTTCGGTGTTGATCGCCACCGTGAGCGATGTGGCCGGCTCCAGCACTTCGATCGTCACCAGTTGGGCATCATCGGTCTGTTCGACGCTCCAGCCCTTAAGGCGCGTAGCCGACTCGACCGAGAGAATGCGATGGTCGAGCGGCACCGTCACCTGCAGGATCTCGAACGTGCCGCGGAGCACTTCGTAGGTCAGGTCGACATGCGTGTTGACCTGGCCGTCTTCAATCCGCACTTGTTGCAGGTTGTCGGCTCCGACGAGGAGTTCCATCTCGGGCTTGAGACCGGCTTCCGGATGCCAACTGGCTGAGATGCTGGCCGTCGCGCCGAGGTTCACTTTGACGCGTGTTTCTTCCGCTCCCTGCTCGACCGGCACCGACACGATGCTCGGCGTGATGTCGATCGTCTGCCCGGTCTCGGGGACGACGAACTCGAACGTCGTCACTGGTGACGGCGGACAGTCGAAGGCCATCTGCTTGCCATCGGGGGAGGTGTTGATCCTCACCAGCAGTTCGAGAGTGATCGTGTGCCGACCGCTCTCACCGAGCATGAGGGAATAGTGTCCATCCCCCGTGCCGCGGACGAAGAGCTTTTCGTTTTCGCCGGTCACTTCGCCGACGGCTGCCTGTCCGAAACGTATCGGAAGTTCGACCCAAGGCTCGCCGAGGACGTTGACCGTCAGTTCCGCCTGGATTCGCACGAAGTCGCCATCGACCTGCCCAGTGTAATGGGCTGACGTGATGATGGCCGGCAGCGGGGCCTGACCCTCGACAACCAGAGCGGCCTCGGCCCGTTGACGCAGGTCGAGGTACTCCTGCAGCGGGACCATCACGCCGGCCTCGGCATTGCCAAGCACCGAATTCAGGTCGTTGTACGGGATGTAGACAATGCGGGACCGCTCGGGCAGCGTGGCCGATCCCACGTCGGCCGCAGCACCTCCCGGCTGAACGATCTCGTCCACCTGGGCGGTTTCATCATCCCCCCAGGCTTTAGGCACGATCAACAAGGCAATCGACAGGCAAAAGAGGACACAAACCCGGCACGCGGGCGCGAATCGAGGCGTGGGCATAGTCGAAATTGAATGAGGGAGCGGCGACTGAGTGAACCAGTCAGAGATCATAAACGAGGCACAATGCGCAAACGGGGTAAGAAGACCACGATAAACGGGATAAGGTGGGGAATCCATAGATGTGACGTTTGAGACGCGGCTGCGATGTGCGGAATTCCTGAAAAACACGCGGTGGCGCGTACCTGGAGGCTGGAGACATAGGTGGTGGGCAGACCTTGCCCCAGACGAGATACGCGACCGCTCAAGAGACATCGCCGTCGGGAATCGGACTACACCAATTCCCGAATTACGTCCCCGGCGGGCAGGATCGGCGTCGGACGCCCGAGGCGGTCGGGGACGGTCGCAGCCGGGTCGATGCCCATAGCATGGTACATCGTGGCCAGCAGGTCACCGGGACGCAGCGGTCGGTCCAGTGGTTCGCCGCCGTCGGACGTTGTAGAGCCGACGATCTGGCCACAACTGAGTCCGCCGCCGCTCAAGACGGCATGCTGAGCCTTCGGCCAATGGCCGCGGCCGGCGTTGGTGTCGATACGCGGTCCGCGACCAAACTCGCCAAAGGCCGCAACCAGCACGCGATCGCGCAGGCCGCGTTCGTCCAGGTCTTCTATCAATGTCGCCAGTGCCTGATCGTAGCGCGGTAAGCGCGTGCGCAGGTTCGACTCGATGGTGTAGTGGTCATCCCACCAGTCGACATCTTTCTCGTACAGGTTGATGACCACAAACGACACGCCCGACTCGACCAGCCTGCGGGCCAGCAGGGCCGACTGACCATAGGCATGCCGGCCGTATCGATCCCGCAGCGAGTCGGGTTCCTGATCCAATTCAAACGCACCGCGAGCCTGCGAGCCGAGCACGAGTTCGAACGCCTGCTGATGGACATCGTCGAGATCGACGAACTCTGGCTGCGAGGTGACGGCGTGATAGAACCGATCCAGTCCCTGCATGAGCTGCTGCCGGTTCTGCACGCGTTCGAGACCCAGCTCGGTAGGCAACGCGAAATCGGGCGGGCGGTAGTTTCCCAGACTCGGATCGCCGCCGGCATCCAGGGCGTTGTGCCGCGCGCCAAGATAGGCCGAGCCTTCGTAGAAACCGAGGTGTCGCCGATAGTCCTCCGGAATGCAGACGTAAGGGGGCATACTCGCCGCAGCGCCCGTACCGCCGTCGGTGCGGAAGTACGACACCACGGAACCCTGGCTCGGATTCTGTTGTCCCTGCGCCCGTGCATTCAGCAGCGGATAGCCCGTCTGCAGCAGATGCGTGCCGTCATCATGCACGGCTAATTCATGAGTCAGCGAACGCACAATCGCGAGTCGGTCGGCGATCCGCGCATGGTGGGGCATCAGTTCGCACACCGACAGACCGGGCAGGTTGGTGTCGATGCACCCGAACGGCCCCCGCACCTCGGCTGATTGCGCCGGCTTGAGGTCGTAGGTATCAATGTGCGATGGCCCGCCCGCCATGTAGAAGAGAATCGTAGCGCGATCGCTGCGGGCGACGGAATCATTCGCAGCCGAAAGCGTCTGCGTCAGCGATAATCCGGCGGGGAGCAGAGCAGACAGTCCGAGAAACCCTCGCCGATCGAGCGGACTCGATGTCCCGATCAGGTTCCCCCGGAGTTTCAACATACGGTTCTCCGAACGCTGTGTCCGTCAAACGAATCCGCAGGCAGTCTGTCAATCGCTCATTAACGACACAGCGAGGCACGAGGTCCGAATGATATCACTCCAGGATTCGGTCGCCACCCCCATTCAGGCGACTGAGCCTCGACAGCCTGGAGAACATGGTCAAACAGCAACGCCGGCAGTGAGCGATTTCGGCGAATGCGCCACTCCCCCGTGTTGACAAATTGCAACGGCAGTTCGGGCAACATGCGTAAGCTGTAAACGAACTAGCGAACGTTCCTTCCGGCTGCGATTCGGGTTACGTGGAATCGCATTGAGGAAAAGACAGCCGCTTGAGTTGTGGAACATCCTTTGCCACGATGTCCTGCATGCTCACCATTGCCTCATCCCCCGTGGCAGATAACGATACCACGTACACGGCGTTTCGTGTTGCGTTTCTCGAAACGCTCGAACGTGCCACGCTCGCCGCTCAGATGGGGGAACCGGGCACACAGTACGGCTACCTCACCGAGGTGCCCTTTCTCCGCGGGTGTGCACCGCAGGTGCAGCTCGATGCCTTGCTGGTCACCTGGGCGAAGCATGTCTCCGCCGATGAATTCGAAGCCGACCTGGTGGACGAGAGCGTGCTTTACGCCGTCTGCGAAACGAGCGCCCGAGTGATTCGCGGCGAGCCGGAGCTGGTGAATCGCTGGTTGTCAAAGGGCCCGCGGCTGATGGATTTGAAGGTGAATGCCCTGCTGGCCGACCAGATTCAGAGCCTGCATCTGGAGATGACCAACGACGGCGACTTTCTGCTGATCAGCCAGTTTCAGGACATACCGCCTGATGAAGCGAACGGCCTGAAGGCCAAGTTCGACCTCGATCAGACAGCCTGTCAGGTGCTGTTCGACCTGCTCGGCCGCTGGCATGTTTCCCCCGAGTTCGCGCAGCGCGGAGCTGGCCTGGTGACTTCGCGCGAAATGGGCACGACCCACATCGTCTTCTCGCAAGTGATGCAGAGAACACAACAGGCGCGCTGAGTCGAGGTCGAGGCGGAAAGCGTTGATTGAGTGAAAAATCGTGGTCACTCTGTCGCTCCAGCACTCCTTCCCTCGTTTTCCGCACTCCCGATTCGCATTTCGCCACGCGCTGCCCCCCATTGAACATCGTCCGGCAATTCACGATGATCTGCCGTTCAAGTCGATCCACATCAGCCGGGCGAGGCGTAGATGACGGCACTCATCGAGATCAAGCACATCACCAAGGACTACGGTGATTTTCGCGCTCTCGACGACGTGTCACTGTCGATCGGCCCCGGGGTGACCGGGCTGCTCGGCCCCAACGGCGCGGGGAAAAGCACGCTCATCAAGGTCTTGCTGGGACTGGTCCGTATCACGAGCGGCGGCGGCACGTTGCTCAATTACGAACTCGGCAAACAGGCCCGGGAGATTCGCGCCAGCGTCGGCTACATGCCCGAGGACGACTGCTACTTGCACGGCCTGACGGGCGTCGAGTCGGTGCAGTTCATGGCGCAGCTCTCCGGGTTCGAGCGGATCGAGGGTCTGCGGCGCGCCCACGAGATTCTCGACTTCTGCGGAGCCGGCCAGGAGCGCTACCGCACCGTCGAGACCTATTCGACCGGCATGCGGCAGAAGCTCCGCTTCGCGCAGGCGATCGTACACGACCCGCCGATCCTGATTCTGGACGAACCGACTTCCGGCATGGACCCCGAAGAGCGCGAACTGATGCTGAAGCGCATCGGCGTGCTCGCCAGGAAGCACGGCAAGGCCGTCATCCTGTGTACACATATCCTGCCCGATGTGCAGGCGGTGAGCGACCACGTCGTGATTCTCGTCAAGGGTAAGGTGCGACGTTCGGAGAGCCTGGAGGTGCTCGCCCGGCCCGCCACGCCGTCGGTGACGGTGAAGGTGCTGGGGCAATCGGAGGACTTCGTCAATCGGCTCACAGAGCGCGGTCTAAAGGTCGAGACGGGGCAGTTCGGCTCGATGACGATTCACGGAACATTCAAAGAGCTGGCGGGTCACGTCTGGCAGGCGGCGGGCGCATCGCAGGTGAGCGTGCAGTCGTTGACGCCTTCCAAGAATTCACTGGAGCAAATCTTCCTGGACGCCGTTCGGGAACAGCCGGTACGGGAGGATCCAGATGGCCGTGCATAACCTGGGTTATCGAGGCTGGTCGGGCGAACTCGCCCCGGCCTGGTCGCGGTTTGTGGTGATTACGACGACGGGCATCCGCCGCGCGTGGACGAGCCGATGGCTGCGGCGCGGATTGACTGTCGCCTGGATGCCCGCACTGTATTTTGCCGCGATGTTCTTCATTTTTGAACAGGCGCTGACCTATCCATCATGGCGTCAGACGCTGGAACCGATGGTGCAAGGCATGCCGGGCGCGATTGGGCTGAATGCTCAACTCAATACCGGAGACGACTCGGAGTTGCGGCATTCATTCTGGTCCATGCTGCTGCACACATTCTTTCGAGGACCGCAAGCGTATTTGATGATCATGATGGTGGGGATCATCGCGCCGCCGTTGATCTCACAGGATGTGCGTTCGCGGGCATTCTTGCTGTACTTCTCGCGGCCGATCAGCCGCTGGGAGTACATCCTGGGCAAGGCGTCGACGATCTGGGCCTATCTGGCATTGATCTCCCTGGCGCCGGGGCTGGTCTTGTACCTGTTGGGGATTCTGCTTTCACCGGGATTCAATGTCGTGCTGTCCACTTGGGATCTGCCGTTTCGTATCGCCCTGGCATCATTCTTCCTGATGATTCCGACGGCCTCGCTGGCATTGTGTTTTTCCTCGATGACGCAGGAAAGCCGTGTCGCTGGCTTCTCCTGGTTTGCGGTCTGGATTCTCGGAGCGGTCGCCTTCGTGACGATCAGCGCCGCTCAGGGATTCAGTCAATTGAACCAGCAAGTGAACCAGCAATCCGTCCAGTTTCAGAACATGCAGTACAACGACGACGGCACCGTGACGATGACGCAACTGCCGCCACCACCGATTTCGAATTGGACGTACATCTCATTGTACCACACATGGGTACTGGCCCAGAGCTGGGCGTTCGGCTTCGAGACGTTTGATCGCGCGAAGATTGCGGTGCTCATCCTCGTGGCGCTGACGATCGTCTCGGCAGCCGTGCTGTATCGAAAAGTTTCCGCCCCCATGCGAGCCTGAGTCGTTCAGCCATCCCGCATTCATGATCGAACTGCAAAACGTCACGAAGCTGTACGGAAAGGTGATCGGCGTGAACGACATCACGCTGTCGCTGCCCCAGGGCGCGTACGGGTTGCTCGGTCCCAACGGCGCGGGCAAATCGACGCTGCTGAACATCATCATGGGGCAATTGACGCCGACGCTCGGGACCGTCACGGTCTTCGGCGAATCGCCGGTCAACAATGCCGAGCTGTATCGCAAGCTCGGCTACTGCCCCAGCCACGAAGGCCTCTACAGCAACGTGTCTGCGCTGGAGTGGGTCCGCTATCTGCAACAACTGAACGGATCCGACCGTGATGAAGCCAACGAGCGCGCCCGGAAGGCTCTCGACTTCGTGAATATGACCGAGGCCATGGACCGGCCGATTTCGACCTATTCGCGCGGCATGCGGCAGCGCACCAAGCTTGCCCAGGCGCTGGCCCACAATCCGCAGTTGGTGATCCTCGACGAACCATTCAACGGACTCGATCCCATCGGCCGGCACGACATGACGCTCCTGCTGCGCAAATGGATCGAACACGGCCGCAGCCTGATCTTCGCCAGTCATGTCTTGCATGAGATCGAATCGCTCACGCGTTCGTTCCTCCTGATCTGCGGCGGCAGGCTGCTGGCTTCGGGAACCTCCGAAGAAGTGCATACCCTGCTCACCGATCTGCCCAACGAGATCACCTTGCACAGCAATCAGCCCAAGCCGCTGGCGGGCTGGCTGGCCGCGAACGACGGGATTGATTCCATCCGCATCTCGGGAACGGCGGTCACGATTGCGACGCGGCATCCGGGAGAGCTTTTGTCGTCACTGCCGGCGCTCGTGGCCGAACAGGGAATCGAAATCACCGAAGTGCACTCAGCGGATGAGTCGCTGCAGGCGCTGTTCAATTCACTGATGAAGATTCACCGGGGAGAACTCTAATGGGTTTCGGGAACGTGGGAGCCGTCTTCGCCTTCGAATGGCGCCGCGCGCTCACGCCTGGCCGAATCGCCTGGTGGCTGGTGCTCGCGGCATTTCCAGTATTTCTGGTCACTGTCGTACGCATCAACGCCGACTTTCGCGCGCCGCAGAATCCAGAGGAGGCAGATCTAGTGCGCGCGGGATGGGCCTGGTTTCTGTTTGTTCTGATTCCCATGCTGGTGACGATGTTGGGAACTCTGCTGTGGACTGCTCCTGCCGTCTCGGCCGAACTCGAACGCAAGAGCTGGGTCTACATCGCCATTCGTCCCGATGGTCGCACAGCGATGCTGCTCGGCAAATATCTGGCAGCCGTCATTTGGGTGCTGTTGGCCGCACTGACGGGATTGCTCATCTCGGTCATGATCGCCGGCGCGCAAGACACGATGCAGATTCTGATGACCTTGATCGGCATCACGCTCTTCGCCGTTCCCTCGTACGCCGCCGCCTACTTGCTGATCGGCGTCCTCTTTCCGCAGCGAGCCATGGTGCTGGCGGTCGCGTATTCGCTGATGTTCGAAGTACTCATCAGTTTTATTCCCGCGATGGTTAACCAGTTGACTGTTAGCTGGCGGCTACGATCGCTCCTCTGCTATTGGTGCGACATCGAGATGCCACCCTCGGTGGACTTCGCCACCCCCCCCGCATGGCTGCATGTGCTGCTGCTCATCATCTATCCCCTGGCGCTCCTGGCCGCCTCCGTCTATCTCATCCGCCGCCGCGAGTTCTCGTCGGCCGCCGAATCGGAAACCTGATGGGCTGGAGGCTGTAGACGGGAGGCTGGTGGAGTATGATGGATGAGGAAACCAACCCCCTGCCGTTCCTGCCTCTCCTGCCTCTGACCTCTGAATCCGGCCTCCTACCATGCTCGACCATCTTCAACACCGCACGCGACGGCAGTTCCTCCAGCATGGCTCGCTCGGCATCGGCGGCCTCGCTCTGTCGCAGTTGATGGGCGGCAACGCCTTCGCCGGCGATACTCCCACCGCTCAGCGCGCATCCCACTTCGCGCCGAAGGCCAAGTCGGTCATCTACCTGCACATGGCCGGGTCGCCGCCGCAGCACGACTTGTTCGACTACAAACCCGAACTCGTCGCACGCACGGGGCAAGAGTGTCCGGCCGAGTTCACACAGGGGGAGCGGTTCGCCTTCATCAAGGGAACGCCCAAGCTGCTCGGCACCCCGCATCAGTTCGCTCAATATGGCGAGAGCGGCGCGTGGATCAGCAGCGTGATGCCCAACCTGCCGAGCGTCGCCGACGATCTGTGCTTCATCAAGTCGATGCGGACCGACCAGTTCAATCACGCTCCCGCCGAACTCTTGCTCTACACCGGCTCCGGAGTGCAGGGCCGGCCGTCGATGGGTTCGTGGGTCACCTACGGACTCGGTTCCGAGAACCAGAACCTGCCCGGCTTCGTGGTCTTCATCTCCAGTGGCTCGCAGCCCTCGGCCGGCAAGAACGATTGGGGCAGCGGGTTTCTGCCGTCGGTCTTTCAAGGGGTGCAGTGCCGATCGAAGGGCGATCCGGTGCTCTACGTCAGCGATCCGCCGGGCATGGATCGCAGCACACGCCGCCTGACGATTGATGCCATCAACCAGCTCAACCAGTTGCAGGCGGATGCCTTCGGCAGCCCGGAAACATTGACCCGCATCGCGCAGTACGAACTCGCCTTTCGCATGCAGATGTCGGTCCCCGAAGTGATGGATCTCTCGCAAGAGCCGCAGCACATTCACGAGATGTACGGCACGCAACCCGGCGAGTCGAGCTTCAACAACAACTGCCTGCTCGCCCGCAGGCTCGTCGAGCAGGGAGTGCGCTTCGTGCAGCTCTTCGACTGGGGCTGGGACTTTCACGGCAGCTCGGCCGACAACGACATCGTGAACTCGCTGCCCGGCAAATGCCGGCCGATGGACCAGGCGGTGACGGCCCTCATCACCGATCTCAAGCAGCGCGGGTTGCTGGATGAAACGCTCGTCATCTGGAGCGGCGAGTTCGGTCGCACGCCCCTCAACGAAGAACGCAACGGCTCACCGCACCTCGGCCGCGACCACCACCCGCACTGCTTCACGGCGTTCATGGCCGGCGGCGGATCGAAGCCCGGCGTCACCTACGGCTCCACCGACGAACTCGGCTATTTCGTGGCCGAAGACGAGGTGCACGTGCACGACCTGCAGGCGACGATCCTGCATTTGCTGGGCATTGACCACCTGCGGCTGACGCACCGATTCCAGGGCCGCGACTACCGGCTGACCGACGTGCATGGAAACGTGGTTGAAGCTCTGCTGGCGTGAGGCGATGTTAGACGGACCGACAACAGGTGTGGTTTCGTGTTGGGCCGACCAGCGTGGGATATCCAGGTTCGTCTAAAGAGAAGTTCGGCACCAAGGGATGTGAACTGACACCGTCTTTTGGAGGATGTCGTGATTGTGGATCCAACAGCCTTGTCCGCGGAGGCACAGAACCTCGCCTGCACTAAGCCGTCGGATTGGGAACACCGACTGTTCTTTCAGGTGCTCACGGACGAGATTGTTGCCGCGCGCCCTCTATTGCAAATGGTGTCACCGGTGCCTCGGGCACAGGTGTCCTTGGACGAATACGGCTCTTGGATCGCGGCCCGTATGAACCAGATACTAGCTCTGATCGAGAGCCTCGAGCGGTTGGTCAACGCCGACCATGACGATGCGTTCGGCCCCCCCGGAATCCCGGGTAATGTCGAGAATATCGTACGTTTTGCACGCCGCATTGCGGCCATTTATCGTCAGATCATTGATTGGGTTCACTCAGTCCGCGACGCCGATGTCGATCCTCGCCTCCGAGAGGTAGGCTACGAGGTCTCGTTTCTTGCTGACCCACTATTACGCGCGATCGAGCGCTACGGTCCAGACCACCTAGATTACATCGAAGCCGCCTTAAATAGTCCTCAAGAGTCGCATTCACCAATTTCGGCACGCCTTGAGATTCAAGCCCCGGATGTCACTCGCGTTGAGCGGTCTATCTCTACCGCACTCGCAGCTCTGAATGATTCCGCGACTACTTCCGAACGAACGGGGCCAGGGTACATCTATATCCTTTCAAATCCTTCGATGGCAGGTCTATTGAAAATCGGAAGGACGACACGTGCACCGCGAGAACGCCTCGCTGAACTCTCGGGCGCCACCGGAGTCCCTACGCCCTTTGTCTTGGCATTCGATGCATATGTCGAGGACACCTGTCGCGCAGAAGCGTTTGTTCACGCCCGCCTCGCTCACGAAGGACACAGAGTTGCAGCTAATCGCGAGTTCTTCAGTGTCGATCTCCATCGAGCCATTGAGGTCGTATTAGAAGCTCAGCGATTCGTCGCATCCCCACCAGAAACCTAGACCGGTGGCCCGGCCAGTCGTGGCTGGGTCGCGTAGCCGTCCCACGCTTGCACTGGCACAAACTGAGAAATCAGTATCACCCGTCGTTACCTTCGGGCGGGTGGGGCCGTGAAGGTCTGTCTGCCTTAGAGAAGTGACCCGCGCCGCAGCCATACCGTCGTCAATCGAACAGCCGGCAGGATGAGTGCCAGAATCAAAGCTCGCCAGATTCACCGTACTCATCCATCTTTGACGGGAATCGCACCTCGCCTTTCCCGTTTGGCCATCCAACACTGTAGTACGTTGGGTGTCCCGGTTGAGCAAGGGCGGTGAGAATCTCCCAGCCGACTTTCAAGTAGTCGTTTACATTCTCGAATTGACCAATCTCCTGGACGTAAATGATGTCTCGAAAGTTTGCCACGTCGCTGCTCATGAGTTCCTCCCTGATATAAGAATTGAAGATCTGATTCTACCATCCGGCCTCCGCGGCCGCACGCGGGTGGCCGAGTGCCTGGGTTGCGGCTGTGTGTGCCACGGTCGTGTCGGCCGTGCGAGCGCAGTGAACGGGTTTCAGTTTTTCAAGGCCGGTGAATCGGACGGCATCACCGAAATCCACAGCGGGCGTGCCACGGCTCGGCGAGCGCTCTGTGAGACGTGTCGACCGACGTGCATCCCGCGGATCACGCCTTCCGCCAGGCAAAGCTCCCTCCGCGGGCGGGTGGCTGGGGTCGACCAGCGGGAGCCCCCAGCCGAGTGGTGAGTGGGCGTGGCCATGCTGCCTGCTGGGGGCAAGTTGCCGATCTCCGCTCTTCCTGACACCCAAGATTCTCGACGGCAACCTGACCCCAGCCACCCGACGCTGTTAGAATGTGGTCAGTGGTAAAGCAATCACTTCCGAGGAATCGCCATGAATGCATCCGTCGAACAAGTGCTGGACGCTGCGTTAGCTCTGCCGGATGGCGAGCGTGTCGAAATCGTCGAAGCGTTGATTGCTTCATTTCAGCCCGAAGATCGACCGTTCGACGAATCGTGGCGCGAGGTCATTCAGCGGCGATCGGATGAACTACGCTCCGGCAAGGTCACACCCGTTCCGTGGGCCGATGTCAAGAACGGAGCGAGGGAGAAGGCTGG
>JANNSB010000225.1:0-6375 GCA_031402175.1 Planctomycetaceae bacterium | reverse complement strand
CACTTCGGTGACAGACGCGGGGCTGGCGGAGTTGGCCGGCCTGGCGAACTTGCAGGTGCTCGACCTTAGCTTCACTCGGGTGACAGACGCTGGGCTGGTGGAGTTGGCCGGCCTGGCGAACCTGCAAACGCTGGTCCTTGTCGCCACTCCGGTGACAGACGCTGGGCTGGCGGAGTTGGCCGGGCTGCCGCACCTGCAGACGCTCAACCTTGCCAGAACTCAGGTGACAGACGCTGGGCTGGCGGAGTTGGCCGGGTTGGCGAACCTGCAGTCGCTGGACCTTAGCGACACTGATGTGACAGACACGGGGCTGGAGCAATTGGCCGGGCTGGCGAACCTGCAAACGCTCGGCCTTCACTCCACCAAGATAGACGCGGGGCTGGCGGAACTGGCCGAGCTGGAGAACCTGCAAACGCTCGACCTTAGCTACACCCAGGTGACAGACGCTGGGCTGGCGGAACTGGCCAGGCTGGAGAACCTGCAAACGCTACACCTTAGCTTAACCCAGGTGACAGACGCGGGGCTGTCGGAACTGGCCGGGCTGGAGAACCTGCAAACGCTGAACCTTAGCGACACCTCTGTGACAGACGCGGGGCTGGCGGAGTTGGCCGGGTTGGCGAACCTGCAGTCGCTCGACCTTACCTACACTTCGGTGTCAGACCCGGGGCTGGCGGAGTTGGCCGGTCTGGCGAACCTGCAAACGCTGAACCTTGGCACCGCCGTGTTTAGTGACACCCAGGTGACAGACGCGGGGCTGGCGGAACTGGCCGGGCTGGCGAACCTGCAGACACTGGATCTGAGTGGCAACGAGGTGACGGACGCGGGGCTGGTGGAATTGGCCGGGCTGGCGAACCTGCAAACGCTCGACCTTACCAGCAATGAGGTGACGGACGCGGGGCTGGCGGAATTGGCCGGCCTGGTGAACCTACAAACGCTGGACCTTAGCAACACTGATGTGACGGACGCGGGCGTTGCCGAGCTGCGGAGCGCTTTGCCGTCGTGTAGGATTTCGTATTCCAGATAGCGCCTGGTGCCGCGTTGGACTGACCGACAAGAAGTGTGCCACCCTGCGTCGGCTCGCGCGGCGCGAAATGCGTGGCATGGGAAGGAAGCGGCGGCGCCAGAGCGGCGGCATTCAATGGCGTTCCGTTTCTGGAGATTCGCAGCATCACCGATGGTGCCAACGCCGATGCGTCCGCTTCGTTCCGAACCAATTGCGAACGCGTACTCCCGAATATCGCCGATTTGGTAGTACGATGGCATCGCCATTTGCGCTGATATCAGCAATCCGAGGCACCCGGCGGATGCCAGCCAACAGCACGGGACGATCTATGCCGCTGGCCTGGCCTTCACTCCACCAGCCCAGCGTCTGTCACCCGAGTGAAGCTAAGGTCGAGCACCTGCAAGTTCGCCAGGCCGGCCAACTCCGCCAGCCCCGCGTCTGTCACCGAAGTGAGGCCAAGGTCGAGCGTTTGCAGGTTCGCCAGGCCGGCCAACTCCGCCAGCCCCGCGTCTGTCACCGAAGTGAAGCCAAGGTCGAGCGCCTGCAAATTCGTCAGGCCGGCCAACTCCGCCAGCCCCGCGTCTGTCACCCCAGTGCTGGGAAGGTCGAGACCAAAAGGGGACGCTGGTACTGGCAATCTCGATAGACCCCCTTCCGGCCAGATACTAAAACGGAACGCGGGGATGTCACCCGGCTCACCCAGATCTGATTCCAGAAATAGAAATACGTCGAATTCCGGAAATAGAGATACGGATCTGCTCCGCATCCAACCTGCTTCAGCACCCGCTGCGGTCCAGGCATCAACGACCGACTCCGGCAACGGCTGAGGCTGGGCACTGCTCTCTTCTGCGTTCGTCTCTGGAGTAGTCTGCGGTCCCGGTTCGTCGACTGCTTGCGACCAGCCTGACTGGCTGAGGGTCAACAACAATGCGACTGACAATTGACGCCTCGTGATGAACGGGCCGAGGATTCGCGTTGACATAACTCACCCTTCGTGAAGCGAACGAGGCTGACATCCTCTTCGCTTATACCCTGCCGCCTTGGAAGGATTCAACGCGTCGTCTCAATTTCACGCATACCGCGGGTGGCCCCGAAAGATCCTTCCGGGGCAGCACAGCCGTCGGAGGTTGCGCCGGGTGCCATGTCCACATCGTGAAACATGGTGGAAATGATTGGACGTCCATCATGCGTCAGGCATGCCGCGGCTGGTGGCACGGGTGGCAAGCCCCGATCAGCTCCGCCCGCAGGCAGCGCATCGGTTCCATCGACCGGGCGTACCCACGGTGTACCCACCGGAGCAGGTTTGGCCCCATGTTGCGACGTACAGCGCTTGAATTGTGCAATTCAAGCCGGAGCGAGAAAGTCGTTACCCCGGCCGGAGAAGGTCTGACGACTGTCACGAATTTCCACCACGCTTGTTTCGATTGAGCTCACTGCCTGCTCGCAATGGTCGATCGTGGTTGGAACAATTAGACTTCACCTCAATCTTGACAGCGGGAATCCGATTCACGCCGTTTCAGTCGAGGAAGCTCTCGTGGCAGCCTTCGATCCCTATTACAAGTGGCTGGCAATACCGCCGGAAGAGCAGCCGCCCGATTTCTATCGGCTGCTGGGGTTGTCGCATTTCGAGTCGGATGCCGAAGTCATCGAAACACAGGCCGACCTGCGGATGTCCTTCCTCCAGCAGATGTCGACCGGCCCGCATGTCGCGCTGTCGCAGCAGATCCTCAATGAACTCTCTCATGCCCGGATCTGCCTGCTCGATCCGCAAAAGAAGGCCGAATACGACACCGAGCTGCACGCGCTCCTCGGCACGTTCGATTTCCTAGAGCCTGAAAAGGAGTCACGGCCATTCGAGGCCGACACGCTATCGATCACATCGGCCAAATCCGACACATCGATTGTCGAGCGTGATGATCGTAGCAACTCGACTCGTTCAATTGCATCTGGAGCTGAATCGCGTAGACGCTGGTGGCAGCGCAGCTTCAACCTCGGCAGATTTCGATGGCCGATGATTTCTGGTGAACGTCACAAGGACGAGGTGCCGGCCGCCGTACAGCGCCAGAAAATCGAACCGGAGGAATTCGACCCCTATCACAAATGGCTGGGGATTCTGGCCGAGCAGCAGCCGGCGAATCACTACCACTTGTTGGGATTGTCGCGATTCGAATCTGATCGAGAGGTGATCGAGACGCAGGCCGACTTGCGGATGGCATGCGTCCAGCAGATGTCGATGGGCCCTCACATGGCGCTGTCCCAACAAATCCTCAACGAACTTTCCGAGGCAAGAGTCTGCCTGCTCGATACGCAAAAGAAGGCCGAGTACGACACCGAGCTGCACGCGATACTCGGCACGTTCGATTTCGAAGATGACGACGGCCACCTCGAAGAGACTGAATTCCCGACGAAGGATTCGGTATCGACTGAACCACGCAGCGCAGGTCCATCAACGATCGACCGCATTGCAACGGCATGGCGTGCCTCAAAGATTCGAGAGTTTCGGTGGCTGCGTTTCATTGCCCGTTGGCAGAGGGAAGCAGCCAAACCCACTCAAGAAGGAAGCCCGGAAACTCGCTCGGCCTCGGATCGATCGGGATGGATGGCACCTGCATCCAAACAAACGTATCTATTGGCCTACATCGCTCTCATGTTGATACTGGTGGCGGTTGTGGTCTTGACTCGAGATCCAGAGCGAAAGCGAAAGCACGATCCGCCGGATCGAGGTATGGTCGATTCCGGCACAAAAACAAAGGTACCAGGCAAGGCCCCAACCCCGCCTCCGCTAATCAAACTAATCAAACCGGCGGTTCCTGGAAAGGGCGTTGGCAAACCACCGCCTCCTCCCCTGCCAGACTTGTTGGCTGCGCCGTTCGAAGCGAACCATGCACTGGCCGCGCAGCAGGCATGGGCCGAGTATTTGGGGAGCGAGGTCGTCGTCGAGAACTCGATCGGCCAGTCGCTGGCACTCATTCCTGCTGGAGAATTCCTGATGGGCTCCCCTGCCGACGAAGTGGGGCGGGGTGACGACGAAGGTCCACAACATCGTGTACAGATCACCATTCCGTTCTATGTGGGTATCTGTGAGGTGACGCGAGCCGAATGGGAAGCTGTGATGGGAATGGGATCGAATCCCAGTTTCTTGTCGGCGACTGGAGAGGGCGCCGAACGAGTCTCGGGAGAAGACACCTCCGACTTCCCCGTAGAACAGGTCTCCTGGTACGACGCGATCGAATTCTGTAACGCGCTTTCCAATCAAGAGGAACTTCGTCCCTGTTACAATTTGAGCAACGTCGAACGCGAAATCCTGAGAGGTCGCATTATTCGGGCTGATGTAACTCTGCTGGACGGCGATGGGTACCGCCTGCTCACAGAAGCCGAGTGGGAGTATGTCTGCCGGGCCGGCACGACAACGCCGTTCCATTTTGGGACAGCCAGCACCGGCCTCGAGAGCAATATCAAGGGAATCGCTTCGAACGTTAGCGAGACCGAAGGCGCGTGGCTGGAACGAACAACGAACGTCGCGAGCTACTCCCCGAATCCATTCGGCATCTTCGATCTGTGTGGCAACGTATGGGAGTGGTGCTGGGACACGTATGACGCCGAGACGTACAACGGACGCACAGACGTCACGAACGATCCAATGGTCAACAATCCAGAAAATCGTCGTGTGCTTCGGGGCGGTTCCTGGATGAGCACCTCCGGCAATTCGCGGTCAGCGCATCGTCACTGGCACGCGCCAAGTACCCGGTATAGCTACAACGGTTTTCGCATTGCGCGGACATGCACCGACGCACCCGGGAACACAGTCGGTCCTGGTCCCGAAGCAACTACCAATGCGGTCAAACCTGCAAGACTAGTTGCGCCGTTCGATGCGAACGAGGCACTGGCCACACAGCAGGCATGGGCCGAGTACCTGGGGACCTATGTGGTCACCGTAAACACGATCGGCATGCAACTGTCGCTGATTCCCCCCGGAGAGTTCTCGATGGGGTCACCCGAGACAGAAACGGGGCGAGGTAACAACGAAGGTCCCCAACACCCCGTGCGGATCACGCAGCCGTTCTATGTCGGTACGTACGAGGTGACGCAAGAGGAATGGCAGACCGTGATGGGTTCAAACCCCAGCTGGTTCACCGCCACTAGTGGAGGCTCTAGTGCAGTCGCGGACGAGGACACGTCTCGATTTCCAGTCGAACATGTTTCCTGGTTCGACGCCGTCGAGTTCTGTAACAGGCTTTCCAGCAATGAAGGCCTGCCAGAGTACTATGAAATCATTGTCGTGGAGCCTACGGACAGTCGCATTTTGCAGGCCAATGTCACCGTTCTCGGCGGCATCGGGTATCGGTTGCTCACGGAAGCCGAATGGGAGTACGCCTGCCGGGCCGGAACGACGACACCGTTCCACTTTGGTTCGACCAGCAACGGAAGCGAGAGTAATGTTAACGGCAATTCTCCGTATGGGGTTGAGACCGAAGGCCCATGGCTGGAGCGGCCAACGACCGTGGGGAGCTACACGCCTAATCCGTTTGGTCTGTTCGACCTGCATGGAAATGTACGGGAGTGGTGCTGGGATGGTTATGACGCACTCGCCTACAAAGGACGCACGGAGACGACAAGCGATCCCATCGTCAGCAACCCCGAGAGCCGTCGTGTGCTGCGCGGTGGATCTTGGATCAGCACTCCCAGGAATACACGGGTAGCAAATCGCGACTGGTATGCCCCCGACGACCTGTACATCTACGCGGGATTACGAGTTTCCAGAACAAGTGTACCCGGCGCCGATGCGATTGCGGCTAACAGCCGTGATGACAGTCCCGCGCTGCTGGCCGTGCCATTCAATGCTGACCAGGCGCAATCGGCTCAGCAGGAATGGGCGGAGCATTTGAATGTCCCCGCTACGTTGATGAATTCGCTGGGTATCTCTCTGAGCCTCATCCCGGCGGGTCAATTCATCACAGGCAAAACGCAATCGCAGATTGACGCGTTAGTGCTGTCGGCAAACGAGCTTGAACTGCCAACCTGGTATCGCGATGACCTGATCTACGAAGCGAATCCACACACGGTGTCGCTCACGCAGCCCTACTACATGGGCAGATTTGAGGTAACGCAGCAACAGTTCCAGGAGCTGATGGGGCGCAATCCTTCCGATTTCTCGGAGTCTGGCGCCTTCAGTGAGATGGTTGCGGACATGAACACCGACCAGCTTCCCATCGAAAACGTCTCGTGGATCGACGCCGCCGAGTTCTGCAACCGGTTGAGCGAACGCGAAGGTCTGTCTCCGTACTACACTCGCATCGATGCGACGGAAGGATCCCTGTTCTCATCGGAACCTCTGGCGAATGGTTACCGGCTGCCGACCGAGGCGGAGTGGG
>JANNSB010000224.1:0-2339 GCA_031402175.1 Planctomycetaceae bacterium | reverse complement strand
CAATCTGATCTCCCGCAGGTCCAGCACTGCACCATGTATCGGTTCCACTCCTTCCGCCACGAGCTGCAAGGTGCCGGCGGGGAGGCGCCAGCGGCCGATGGTGATTCGCTCGTAGTCGTCCCAGGTGCCGGTGCCGGTCACTTCGTGGATGACGTGTTCGTCGCCGCACGAGAGCCTTAGCCGGTTGACGGCGCTGTCGTCGGGGCAGGCGTACTCGATCTCGACGCTGTACGTTCCCGGCTCGGCCACCTCGATCGTCCAGATTGCGTGATCTTCGAGGCTCGACCAGTAGCCGAGATTGCCGTAGCGCTCTTCGAGAATGATCGTCGGCCCGTAGATCTCCGCCGCTGACGGCTGCAGGACGATGTCGCCGTTCGCAGCGGCGATGGTCGTGCGCGGTTCGTTGCCGGGGAATTCCTTGCGCGGCTGCCGCGCCCCGCCGATCTGCTCGACGAAGCTCAAGAGGTCGGCCATATCCTGCACGGTGAGATCTTTTTCCAGTCCCTCGGGCATCGCACTCTTGCCGGTGTTGACGAGCAGTTCGAGATCCTGCCGCAGCAGCGTCACCCGTTTGCCTTCCGCCGCCAGCAGCGTGATGCTATTGGCCGTCTCGTTTTCGATGAAGCCGGAGTGAATCCGCCCATCGAGATCGGCCGCGGAGAAGACAAGATACTTCTGCTCGACGCTGTGATTGGGATCGAGCAGTGCGATGAGCATCGCCAGCCACGAGCGATCCCGCAGCGCCGCGAGATCGGGACCGACCTGATGCCCCTGCTCCTCGACGCGATGACAGTTCGAGCAGGTCTTGCGGAAGAGTTCACGGCCATGCTCGACGTTGCCATCAAGTTCGAGTGATGCGCGGAATTCGTCGATCAACTGCTGCCGACTCGCGCCGCTTCCCGCGAGCAGGGTCTCGCCGCGCGCCCGGATGCGTTCATCAGGATGAAGCTGCAGTCGCTGACGATGAACAGGCGTCAGTTCGGCGATGGCGAGCGTCCCAGCTTCCAGTCGGTCGAGTACGAGTCGCGCACCGTCAGGATGTTCCAGCACCACGTCGAGCAACCGGCCCTGCAATTCGGAGGAGACCTGCCGCTGCACTTCCAGAATCGCGATGACGGCGTCATCGCCGGGCATCATCGCCAGACTCGTCAGCACGGCCTGCTGCACCGCGGGGGACTCGCGAGCCGTGAGCAGTTCACTCAGCGCGGGAATGACCGAGACATCGCGCGAATACTGCATGAGCTGAATCGCCGCCAGCCGCGTGGCATCGTCCGCGGCGGCGCTGCCGATGGCGAACTCGCGGGCTGTTGCCAGCACAACGTCCAGTTGCTCGCGCAGTTCGGCGGAGTCATCTCGCCGCAGGATGGCGTCGGCATCCGACAGTTGCAGCACGCCCGCGAGACGCCGCAGGCCGCTGGCGGGATCTGCGGGATCCAGCTCGACATACGACTGCAACATCTCTCGCACGATGCCGCGTTTGCCGAGCCGCGAGGCAATGCCCAGCAACCGGCCGCTGAGCGGGTCTTCTGTTGCTGTTCCCGCCGCCGCATCAGCACTTTCGAGTTCCAGAAGCGATAGTAGCGCGCCTTCGACGTTGTTCTCGTGCAGCGAACTCATTGCCGCCGCTGTCAGGTATTCGTTGTCGCGGTTGCCGTGCAGCATCGCGGCGAGCGAGCCGGCGAAATGGTCTCCCGGGGCTGATCCCAGCGAATAAGCCACCTGCATGCGGACCTGTGGGTCTTCGTCGCCAGCGAGTTCGGTCAGTCGCGATTCGATCGCCGTCGTGTCTCCGCCTGCGGTCAGGAACGGCTCGCTGAGTTTGACGCCCTGCCTGCGGACACCGGGATGAGAGTCGTTCATCGCGGCCAACGCCAAGTCGGGCGTCATTGCATTCAGGCCGTCGAGCGTCCACAAAGCCTGCACTCGCGCCTGTGTTCGTTCACAGTTACTCGCCAGCGCCACGAGCGGTTCGACGGCTGCAGCATCGTGCCGTTCCAACAGCAGTCGCTGTGTCGTGTCTCGCTGCCAGTGGTTCGATGAATCAATCGCGGCAGCGAGTTCAGTCGTCGACATCGCGGCCAGGTTCGGCAGCGGACGCGGCGGGCGATCGCGGTGATAGACGCGGTAGATGCGGCCGCGGTCTTCGCCGGCTCGCAGGTTGAGCCGGGCCTGCCATTCTTCGGGGATCCACTGCGGGTGTTCGATCACATGGCGATACATGTCCGAAATCCAGAGCGCGCCGTCCGGCCCTGTCCGCGCCATCGTCGGGCGAAACCAGTTGTCGCGGGAGGCCAGAAACTCACGATCCCGCTCATCGGCCGCACGCACGCTGTGAAAAC
>JANNSB010000223.1:0-2255 GCA_031402175.1 Planctomycetaceae bacterium | reverse complement strand
CCTGGATGCTGGTGAACACTTCCGAGATCTTCCGCGCTGCGGGCCAGCATCGCGACGGAGCCGATGTCAATCAACACGCCCTCGCGCATTCCCCCGATCACTCGGCTCACCTGCACGAACTGTGGTTGTCGGCCGACGCGGCGCTCACGGGTAACTTCGCCGATGCGGCCGACCGGCTCACGCGCGTCGACCGCTCGAACATCGACGACGACTATTTCCTGCTCTTCCTGCTCGTCCGCGGCATGGTCGACGTCTCGGCCGCCGCCCCGCACGAACGCGGCGGCATACTCGCGAGCTTCAAGAAACAGCTCAGCGAGTTTCTCAAGACGTACAAGAACCTCCCGACCGAGCCGGCGCGCAAGCAAGTGCTCAAACAGGCACTCAAACAGCTCGCCGACCAGGGCGGTCTCGGCTTCAAACTCTGGGCCTGGTGGCAGCAGAGGTCGCTGAAGTGATTGATGGCGTAAGGCAATAGTGGGGCATTTCACTTCATCCACTACTGCCTACTGCCGACTCCCGACTCCCTTCCTTAAAAAATACGAACCGGCCGGTCCTGTGAGTGACAGGGTAACGGTAACGCAGTGGCTGGTAGGCTCGCCGCGCAACGACACAACGTTGTGTGCACACATCCCCCGGAAGGAAACGGGCCTCCCCCCGGCTGGCGGTCGCTGCAGCGCACGTCGACGGACACATCGCCCGCCAAGCGCACCGTACGTTCACTCGGACTTTCTACCCCTACCGTCGCGGTTGCGCCGACGCCGTAAGGGACCGCGAGCAGGCCTCGCGGCGAACGGCGCCGAAGTGTACTTCGTCGACCACGATGAAAGCGTCGTCAGAACCACCGTTTTCTCACACCTTGTCGAGCGCCTGCTTCAGGTCGGCAATGATGTCGGAGACATCCTCGGTGCCGATGCTGAGGCGCACGAAGTCGGGGGTGACGCCGGTCGTCGCCTGCTCCTCGGGCGTCAACTGCTGATGCGTCGTGCTCGATGGATGAATGATGAGTGACTTGCTGTCACCCACGTTCGCGAGGTGCGAGAAGAGCTTGACGTTGTTGATGAGCTTCACGCCGTTGGCCTGCTGCTCGGTTGGGGTCTTGCCGGCGATGCCGAAGCCGAAGATCGCCCCGGCACCCTTGGGCAGGTACTTCTTGCCGAGCTTGTATGATGGATGCGATTCGAGGCCGGTGTAGTTCACCCACGACACCTTGGGATGGCTCTCGAGGAACTTGGCGACTTCGAGGGCGTTCTGACAATGCCGTTCCATGCGGAGGTGCATGGTCTCCAGTCCCTGCAGCAGCAGGAAGGCGTTGAAGGGGCTCATCGCGGGGCCGAGGTCGCGCAGCAGTTGTGTGCGCACCTTGAGAATGTAGGCGATGTTCATGCCGCCGAACGTGTCGAAGAACTTCATTCCGTGATAGGACGGGTCCGGCTCGGTGAGTTCAGGGAACCGGCCGTTGTTCCAGGGGAAGTCCCCCTTCTCGACGATCACTCCGCCGATCGAGGTGCCGTGACCGCCAATGAACTTCGTGCACGAATGGACCACCACATCGCAGCCATGGTCGAACGGCCGGCAGAGAAACGGCGTGGCCAAAGTGTTGTCGACGATGACGGGAATCCCCGCCTGGTGTGCGATCGCCGAGATCGCCTCGAAGTCGGGAATGTCGCAGCGCGGGTTGCCGATCGTTTCCAGAAAAATGCAGCGGGTCTTGTCATCAATCGCCTTGCGGAAGTTTTCGGGGTCCGACTGGTCGACGAACTTGCAGCCGATGCCGAACTTCGGAAACGTGTAATGGAACAGGTTGTACGTCCCGCCGTACAGACTTGTGGCCGACACAATGTTCTGCCCGGCCTGGGCGATATTGAAGATCGCCAGCGACTCGGCCGCCTGTCCCGAGGCGACGGCCAGCCCGCCGCTGCCACCTTCGAGGGCGGCGAGTCGCTTCTCCAGCACATCGCACGTCGGATTCATGATCCGGCTGTAGATGTTGCCAAACTCCTGCAGACCGAACAGCCGGGCGGCATGGTCGGTGTCGTTGAAGACGTATGAAGTCGTCTGATAGATCGGTACCGCGCGGGAGTTGGTGGCCGGGTCGGGAGACTGTCCCGCGTGGAGGCACAACGTGCCGGGTTTGTAGTTGGTAGGTTCGCTCATGATGAGGTGTGGGTGTTTGAGGATTGGTTTGACGTGACCCTCGCGGAGAGGATGTCAGATTTTGTAGCCGTGTCTGTCCCCAGACACGGGGCGACGCAAGT
>JANNSB010000222.1:0-3401 GCA_031402175.1 Planctomycetaceae bacterium | reverse complement strand
CCTTCAAAATGTTGCCCGGCCGCTTCTGGAGGAGTTCCCAGACTTCTTCATTGGATTGAAATTCATCGTAGTTCGGAGCCGACAACGCCTGAGCGGCGTCACTGTCGACCGGCACAAGTGCGTGCGGAATGGGAACGATGGAGGGCATTTGTAGAAGGGAGTAGGCAGTAGGGAGCAGGCAAGGGCGAATAGTGAAGTGCGAGTTGGGAAAAGGCAATGGCTCGTCATTTGTCCTTGGTCACTTGTCATTTGGTTTCAGACTCGGCTGCCCCTTGTCTCCGTCTCTCCAACCCTCTGTCCCTCGATCTCGCCACGCCGCTGTCGCCTAAAGCCTAGCGCCTATGGCCATTTCCACTCTATTGACGCCCCGCGCGCGACCGATAAAATCTCCACGACCCGAAGGGGCGGTAGCTCAATTGGTTAGAGTACCGGACTGTCGATCCGGTGGTTGCGGGTTCAACTCCCGTCCGCCTCGCTGCCAAGACTCGCAGACTGTAATGGTCTGCGAGTCTTTTCTTTTTGGGGCAGATTCCACCCTGCGGACGGCATCAGTTCTTGTACCGAGGCCGGTGCGCGGTTAGAACGCAGTGGCTGGCATATTGCTGTATTTCCGTCTCACATTCGGGAGTGGAAGAGATGCCGACGCTTTCTGTAGGCTTTCGTGTTGTCTGGGCGGGCCGTCTGGTTCGCAGAGTGATAGTCTTCATGTTGGTGCTGAACAACGTCGTCGGCCCACACGAAACGACCTCGCACGCGGATGATGCCGTCGCCGCCGACCAGCCTGTCGTGCGGGTCTTCGTCGGGACGGTCGTGGATGAAACCGGTGCTCCGATCGCCGATGCGCTGGTCGAGTGGGGCTATTTTACGGCCAAGCAAAGCGAACGCGAGTTCACGTTCACCAATGCGAACGGCGAGTATCGGCTGGAAACGACGCGGGCCTGGCAGGACTTTCGGCTGGGCGTACACAAGCCGGGCTATGGGCCCCGCTGGGTCGACAGCCTGGTCCCCACGCGCGACGGGATCGTGGTGGACTTCGTGATGCCGCCGGCCTCAGACCTCGTGGGCGTCGTGGTCGATCCGCATGGCGAGCCAATGCCGGACATGAGAGTGACGGCTCAAGTGGGCGAGTTCGGCAGCTCCTCCTCACGGGTGAGCGATTCTTCGTTTCCGGGACCGAGCCGCGTGGCGACCACGAATGAGCGCGGAGAGTTCGTATTGCGGGATCTCTCTGTGTATGAAACTCCCGAAGTGACCCTCAAGCGGGACGACGTCAGCCTCCCCGCCGACGACGTTCAACTGACGCTTCGCCACGGGCGCCAATGGCTCTGCGACGCTGAGTTCGTGCTCGAAGATCCCGTCCGCTTTCAGGTGGATGTCTTCGATATGCCGATCACGCCGCAAACAGTCGGTGCGGTTAAGGGAACAGTGATCGATGCGGAGACTCTGCAGCCCGTCACGGAATTTCGAATCGCCGGCCGGACCTGGTACTGGAAGATCGAAGCCGAGGAGTTCCATTCGCGGGATGGCGAATTCACCGTGTCTACTCCGGTGTTGAACGGCAAGAGGTATTGGGTCGATCTGGTCGCCCCAGGTTACGCTCCCTGGTCGGATTTCATTGTCGCAATCGGCGCCGACGAGAAGTCACAGGTGGAAATTCGACTTCAGCGAAGTCGATCGGTCGAGTGCGAGGTCGTGGATGCCGCAACCGGCGACGCGATTGCGGATGTCGAGATCTTCAGCGGCGTTTTTCTTGATGACAACGACAACCGGATTGCATGGAGCGATCTGGGCGAGCCGTTCGGCTCCAGCGACCTTGCCGAGAAACAACGCGTGGTGACTGATGAGGAAGGGAGGGGTTCCTTTGTGGAGGGAGAGCGGCCGCAGACGTTCTTCATTCAGCATGCCGGGTACGCCCGCGCAATCATCGAGCCGGACGAACGCGAGTCCCTGATGACCGAAGACAAGGTGCTGCGAATCGAACTTGTTCCGGAAGCTCGTCTCAGCGGACGCATCCTTTACGACCCGATTCCCGGCGCTACTTTCTCCCTGCGAGTGTACGACTACGCGGGCGAGAAGCAGGTCAGCCAGAACTTCAACATGGAAGTCAGCGCGAATGAAGCCGGCGAATTCGCGCTGGACCGCCTGAGCGCCGGAACTTACAAAGTTCAGTTGTATTTGCGCACGGGGTACGTGGCGCGCTTCTTTGGGCGATGCGAGGTGAAGGTGAACGAAGGCGAGGAGGTTGAGCTTGCCATCGGCTCTCCCGCGGGGCCGCACACGCTGCGAGGCCGTGCGTCGCCATTCACGATTCTTACGTTGAGCCAGTTCGAGCCGGCGGGTCCCCTGGAATTCGCCGCATACACAGATGCTGACGGGGAGTTCGAAATCAGCGGTCTGCCGGAAGGCGTATTCGAAGTACGGTTGGACAACTGGCAGTTAACCCGAAGCCACTATTCGGACCGCGAGGACTTCGTCGAGATTGCCGGCGACACGGTGCGCGACTTCACGTCCGTGCCGCTGCTGGATGAATAGCGCGGCTCTTACGCCAGAATCTCGCTCACAATTCTCCCTGGCTGTCCGTCCAGCAGCGTGGCGTCGCCGTTGGGGCGGCGGAAGGAGAGGAGCTGCGGGTCGAGGCCGAAGAGGTGCAGCAGGGTGGCGTGGTAGTCGTAGTGGTTGACGACGTCGGTGACCGCCTTGTGGCCGAACTCGTCCGTCGCGCCGTGAACGTGCCCTGCCTTGATGCCTCCGCCGGCCAGCCACATGCTGAAGCCGTAGGTGTTGTGATCGCGGCCGATGTCGGCTTCGTTCTGGACGACGGGCAGCCGGCCCATCTCGCCGCCCCAGTGCAGGAGCGTCGTGTCGAGCAGTCCGCGCTGCTTGAGGTCCTTCACCAGCGCCGCGCCGGGACGGTCGGTCTTGAGGCACGCGGCCGGCAGGTTGCCGACGATGCCGCCGTGATGGTCCCACTGCTGAGTCGACGTGAAGATCTGCACGAACCGCACACCGCGCTCGATCAAGCGGCGGGCGATCAGGCAGCGGGTGCCGTATTCCCGAGTCACGTCTTTATCGAGGCCGTACAGTTTGTGGATGTAAGCCGGCTCCTGCGAAACGTCCAGCGCCTCCTTGGCCGCGGTCTGCATGGCTGCCGCCAGTTCGTAACTGGCGATGCGGGATTCCAGGTCCGCTTCTCCTGGATGCTGCGCCGCATGACGCTTGTTGAGCTCGGCGAGGAAGGACAAGTTCTGCTGCTGGAGCTTGCCTCGCAGTTGCGGCGGGGCGTCGAGATTGAGAATCCGCGGCTCCTGGGCCCGCAGCACGGTTCCCTGATAAAGCGGCGGCATGAACCCGCTGGACCAGTTATGCGTGCCATCGACGGGATGGCCGGCGGGATCGGACAG
>JANNSB010000221.1:0-2990 GCA_031402175.1 Planctomycetaceae bacterium | reverse complement strand
GCAGATGACCGCGGCGGGCCGACCAGGCTTCGTCCTCCACGCGGGGGCCGAGCGTGGGGATGAGGTGCAATCCGAGCAGATAGAGCCCACCGGGGGCGATGGCGCGGGCCATACATTCGAGATGCCGCTTCGCATCGGCTTCTGAGGGCAGATGCCTTACGCTGTTGATCATGTTGAAGCCCGCATCGAACGACCTGGCGACAGTGAAGTCGGCCATGTCTCCGACGGTGGCCGCGAGACGCATGCCGTAGCGCTTGAACCGGGCGTTGCAGTAGGCGACGGCCTTCGGATTGAGATCGTTCCCGCCGACAACGTAGCCGGCTTGAGCCAGCTTGATCAACAGGCGTCCCGTCCCGCAGGCAGGCTCGAAGACTCGCTTCACCTTGCGAAGCGAGTAGGCGTCGAAGCACTCCAAAATGAAATCGAATTCCGCCTTCCAGTCGGTCCCAAAAATGACATCGTAGTACTTCGGGAAGTCGTACAGATTCGCGACAAGCGTTTCGGGCATGATGAATGTTGAATGTGACCAGTGGCGGCGCCGGCAGCATTCGCGACCACTGCTTGTGACTGCTGATGCGAGGCGGTATGGTAAAGTCCGACACTCGCGAAGGCGATGTTGCACAAGCCGTCGCGAATCAATTCTCATCAATCGGTGCCGCAACCCAATGACGATGGGAGTCCTGCAGTGAATCCCGGTTCCCTGAGGATCGGCTTGGGGCACGACACTCATCGTCTCGAAGCCGGCCGGCTGCTGGTGCTCGGCGGAGTGACGATTCCTCACGACAAGGGGCCGGTGGCGCACAGCGACGGCGACGTGCTGCTGCATGCCGTCACCGACGCGCTGCTGGGAGCGGCGGGATTGGGCGATATCGGGGAATGGTTTCCCGACAACGATCCGAAGTGGCAAGGGGTCGACTCGAAGCAGTTCGTCATGGCGGCGGCCGCCGAAGTGCGCAAGCTCGGCTGGCACATCACGAATCTCGATTGCACGATCTTCGCGCAGCAGCCGAAGCTGTTGGCGTACAAAACCAGAATTCGGGAATCGCTGGCCCGCGTCTTGGACCTGGACCCGGGACTCGTCAATGTGAAGGCGAAGACGGGTGAGCAAGTCGGCCCGATTGGCCGCGAAGAAGCCATCTCCGCCGACGCCGTCGTAATGCTGGTGCGGGATTGACATGAGTGTCGTCGCGAACGAAGACCGATTTGAGATCGATCCCGGCGGGATGCCTGCGTGGGCGGCGCGGATGCGGCGCTGGCTGTGGCCCGTACTGGGGCTGACGGCGTGGGCGGTGTTCGAGATGACTTCGGAGCTGTGGGCGTCGACGCTCGTGTTGTGCGCCCACTACGCCTGGATACCGATTTCGACGGGCTTCTGGCTCTGGTGGAACGACCCCTGGAAGCACAGAGGCCGCTGTAGCTTGCTGGCGTATGCCGGCCATGGAGTGGGACGCATGGTGCTGGCGGGCATCATCATCGTCATTTTTCTGTCGCCGTTGACGTTTCAGAATCCGGCGATTGAAGGAGCGGTGATCGCGGCGGCGGTCGTGCAGGCAGTCGGCCTGCTGCTGATGGTGTTGCTCCTCTGGGTCGCCCTCTTCCTGGCGCGGCTGCAAGGCGTGAAGCTGTGGGTCAACTCGCAGGTGCATCGAAGCTGGCGCGGTGAATGGCCACCGTCGCGAACGGGACTGGGAAACCGGATTCACTTGGGCTTCTGGGTTTCGTCCTGTCTGGGCTTTCCCATGATTGCCACGGCGGTCTTTATGCCGATGGTGATGCAAATAGGGGATCCTGGACATCAGGGTCTTGCGACCATCGGGGTTTTTCTGGGAAGCTTCGTGCTGATTGCGATGTTCTATTGCTTCTTCGCCCGGCATGCGTTTGCCCGCTTTCCGGAAGAGTGCTGGCCAAAGGCGAATGACGGGTCGGCTCCCGAGTTCCCTACGTTCTCGGGTTGGAATTGAACGCGCGAATCGGACGACAGTCCACATCGATAATTGAAGGTGAACGACGACATGGAAACCTGGATGCTGGGAACTCACCGCTTGTCTTCTCGACTGATCGTCGGCACGGGTAAGTACCAGACGTTCGAGCTGATGCAGGAATGTCTGGCGGCCAGCGGGACTGACGTCATCACTGTGGCCGTACGACGAGAAAGACTGGTCGATTCGCAGGGGCGCAACATCCTCGATTACATCGACCTCGGCAAATACACGATCCTGCCGAACACTGCGGGCTGCTTCTCCGCCGAAGACGCCATCCGCGTGGCGAGACTCGGTCGCGAGATTCTGCTCGGCCTCGAGAACCCGGGAGCCGACTGGGTCAAACTCGAAGTCCTCGGCGACCGCAGGACGCTGCTTCCCGATCCCGTCGCGACACTTGAGGCGACGAGACTGCTGGTGAGCGACGGCTTCAAAGTATTGTGCTACACCAGCGACGACCCGATCGCGGCGCTGAGGCTCAAGCAGGCGGGCGCCATGTCGGTGATGCCGGCAGGCAGCCCGATCGGCAGCGGACAGGGAGTTCTCAATCCGAACAACATCCGCATCTGCCTGGAGTACCTCAAGGAGAATGACCCCCATTACCCGGTGATCGTCGATGCCGGAGTCGGCACCGCGAGCGATGTGTCGATCGCGATGGAACTCGGCTGCGACGCCGTGCTGCTCAACACCGGCATCGCCAGTGCCCGCGACCCGTTGAAGATGGCGCACGCGATGAAGCACGCCTGCATCGCCGGCCGGCTGGCCTACGAGTCGGGGCGGATTCCGAAGAGGCTCTACGCGACGGCGTCGAGTCCCGAGGAAGGGGTCGTGGGGAGGTAGGCATCTACGCCGCAGGCCGTGACGGCGCGCTGGGTTGCTTCACCAGCCAGGTGATGAGCGTGGCCGAGACTGCGATGCAGATGAGCAACACCGGCCACTGCGCGCGAAGGCCGCCGGATTCGACGTGGAACAGCGTCGGTATCAGGCCTTCATCCTTTGCGGACTGAGGAA
>JANNSB010000220.1:0-3928 GCA_031402175.1 Planctomycetaceae bacterium | reverse complement strand
GTCGTAGCTGAACGACGTACGACTGCCGTTGGCAAGTTTCTTGACCGTCCGACGTCCCGCGGCATCGTAAGCGAATGTCGTTCGCTCTCCCTGCGGGTTGATGATCTGCGACAACCGCTTGACGTTGTCGTAAATGTACGTGTGCCGTCCCCCATCGGGATCGATCATCAGCGACTTCTGGCCCGTGACCGTGTAGCGATACTGAATGCGTTTCTTGATCCCCATGAGCACACCTCGATCAGTGCGGCTCGCAACATCGTGGAAATGAATCCCGATGATACCCCCGCGATTGTGGCGATCAAGCGGATACTCACAGTCTTAACAATGTTGCGATGTGGATGCGTTCCACAATCGTGCGCATGTCGCTACTGGATCAAGACCTTCGGCCGACGAGATTTTCGGCAATCGCTTCCCAGCCGTTGTCTACTCGTCCAATGCGTGCTCGACGGTGCCGCTGCTGCGATTCATCAGCAGGATTTCGGTCATTTCCTCGGACCCGACGGCGATATGATCGGAACTGAGGGACATGGCCGTCACGATGTCCAGCGGAATCGTGAACGTGGCGAGAGAGTCGTCCGCCACTTTCCAGCGCTGCACTTCGCCTGATCGCCGACAGACAATGACTTCTCCGCCCGGCGGGAACGACATTTCGGACACTCCTGATTTCGACGACGTGTTGACTTGTGGTGATCGGCTGGCTGCGGGATCCCAGTTCAGCAGTTCGCCGTTTCCAGTCGCGGCTACAATCAACCCGCCGTCCTGCTGGAATGCAATGGCGGTCACCCCCCCCTCGATACTGGCCTGTGTTTCGGCGACGATCTCTCCGGTCTCGAAGCTCCAGACCACGAGGACGCCTTGCTCGGTCGCGCCGGCCACTTGAGAGCCGTCGTTCGAGACAGCGACGGCCATCAACATCTGCGAACTTTGTAAGGGAGCTTCGGCCTTGGGGCTGGTGAGGTTCCAGCGATAGATGAGCTGGTCGGCACACAACGAAACCGCGAATGTGTGATCGTGATTGACGCTGAAGTCGATGACCGGTTTGCCAAGCTGCGTGATCTCGGTCACTTCGCCGGGATAGCCTTCATCAATGGCTGCCGACGCAACCTTGGTTCCCTGAATCGCCAGCAGCGACGTGCCGCCGGGACCAAAGGCCACGTACTGGGTGGGTATTTCGCCGCTGGTTCCGGCGATGGATTGAGATTCGATATCCCAAATCTCCAACAGTCCGCGGTTGCGACCCGCGGCCACGAAGCGTCCATCGGGACTGATCGACAATGCGACGACCGTGCCGCGCATGATGGGGCCGCCGGATCCACCTCCTCCGCCACCGAACAGGAACCAGAGGCCGACAGTCGCGAGCAGAATCACGGCTCCAATGGCGCCGAACTTTGCATTCCGATTGTAGCGCAGCGACTCGACCAGTCCCAACAATGGCGAGGGTACGAGGTCAAACAGACTGAATCTGCGCCCGGTCCTCTTGACTTTCGGTTGCTGCTCGTCCTTGGTCTTCTTCTTGACGGACTTGCGCACGTCAGATTCTTCGCGTTTGTCCCCCAGATCCTGCAGGGTCTTGAGGGCGGCGCGGCGAACCATTTCGTCGGTGGAATCAACCAGAGGCTCGATGGCCGAAATCGCCGAGGGATCACGGATGTCGGCGATGGCGCGCAATGCCTGGTACTTCACCTGCGGGCTGGAGTCGACGAGCAGTTCGATCAACGCGGGGAGCGACTCCTTCGATCGCAGTTGCCCGAGGGCGATCACGGCTTTCAAACGAATCTGCGTCGAATCGTGCAGGGCCGCCTGCAAAGCCTCGCGGGCATCGGCGTCTCCCAAATCTCCGAGGGCCTTCGCGGCAGCAAGTCGCACATCGTCCGACTTGTCGAACTTCAACAGCCTCTCGATTGATGGCCGGCACGAGCGGTCCCCTCCCTGTGCCAATGCCTCGACCGCTCGCAGACGCAGTGTGGAGTCATCACAGAGTAGCAGATTGAGCAAGGGGAGCGTGGTGCGCTTGTCCTTGAACTTGCGGAAACCCTCGACAATTTTCAGCGCGTGCCCCACTTCGCTGTGGATGGGTTGCGTCTCGAGGATGTCGATCAACTTCGGTATGCCGTTGGCATCTCCCATCCGGGCCAACGCCTCGGCCGCGATGATCGCGACTTCGATGTCGGGATCTTCCATCCTATTGAGAAGCGCGGGCCGCACCGCCTGTTGATCGCATTCGCCCAACGCCCCCAGTGCCGCCAATCGCACGTCCCGGTCGGGATCGTCGATCGCCTTCAAGAGAGCCTTCGCGGCAGATCCCGAAGGGGCCTGGCGCAGCCCTTTGGCGGCGAACATCCGCACGATGGGATCCCCGTCCTCCAAAGCTCGCAACAACATGCCCACGGCATTGCCGTCGGCGACCATGGCGAGACTTTCAGCCGCTCGCTGACGAATGATCGGCGTGGGGTTCGCCATCAGGCGAGAAAACGTGTCGACGGGACATGCGCCGGGGAAGCGCGACAGCATCTCGGCGATCGAAAACAGCACATCATTTTCGACGGACTCGGCGGCGATGCGAGACAGCTCCGACATCACCGGCTTGCCCATGGCCGCAATGGCGTCGAAGCCGCGAATGCGCTGATCGGGATACTTTTGAATCGCGTAGAGAATCGGCAAGGCGGCGCGTATGTCCCCCAGCGCACCCAAAGCCTGAATGCATACCGTCAACTCGGGACCACTCGCGGTGACCAGTCTCCGCAGTACGGTTTCAAACGACTCGGGACAACGCAGTTCACCCAACGTCGAGATAATGCGCAACTTGAGCGTACCACCGGCGGTCTGGAGATCCTCGATCAACTCAGGAACGGTGGTCACGTCATGTGATGCGGCAATGGCTTGCAGCCCCTCAAGGGCGGCGTCCTTCTTGAGGGATTTGGCGTCGGCAACCACTTCTGCAATTACGTCGAGATGCTTACGGAGCGCTTTCTTCTGCAGTGGCTGAATCTGCTCAGCAGGCGTCTCGGGAACCGTCGACGGAAACTCCAGAACGGCCTTGACCGATCGCAATAGAAAGGCCGACATCACCATTGACTGGCTCTGTCCGCTCACTGTCGACGACATCGACGCGAGGGATGAGTTCGAAGACGTGTACTTCGCCGGCGGTTCACCCGGCAACAAGATCTGCTCTCCACACCGTGGACAGGACACTTTGTGGCCCGCGAACGTCGAGGCCGCATTGACCCGCTTGCCGCAGGCGGCACAGTTCGCATGAATGCGTGTCACCTCGATGCCCGTCAACAGTCCGGAGGCGCGTGATGGATTGCCAACGGGTCGCACCAGTGTTGACAGATGCGAGTGCGCATCACCAGGGAGAAGCTCCGATGGCTGCACGACCGTGGGAGGCATCGGTGTTTGAAACTCTGGTGAGGGTGCCGCACCAAACGTCGCGCCTGGCGGCGGCTGGTACGGGGGAACTGCATAACCGAGTGGCTGCCCGACGAATTGCGGATGCGCAACGTGTCCCACGACAGTCGACTGCTGCACGGGCATTGAGCCGTTTAGCGGCGTGTGATGGTCGCTGGAATGCGACACAGCATGCTCGCCCGATCCTGTAGGCCCCGCTCCGCTGTGTGCCGTCGTTATCGGCGGCAGTGGCGTGGCCCGGCTGACGTTCGAACTTCCTGGAGGAAACCCCTGTCCCGGAAGATGCGGAATGCGCACGGGTCCGTTGCAGCGCGGGCATTTGATGAGCATGCCCGCGAGTTCACGCTGCGCCTTGATCTTTTTACCGCATTCGGGGCAGCGGGAGTAGACCTTGCCTTCCTTGGAAAAGAGCGGCAGATCGGTCGCCGTGTCGGTGGTGGCGGCCAGGGGCGCGTCGTCCGGTAAGGCAGTGCCACAATCCCGACAGCGCGTCATCCCCTCGCGGATTTCTGCTTGGCAG
>JANNSB010000219.1:0-7159 GCA_031402175.1 Planctomycetaceae bacterium | reverse complement strand
GAGGACAAAGCGGGTGAAGTCTTTGAGATTCTGATGCAGGACTGCAACCTGCACACGGTGCTGCGTCTGCCGCGCGGCACGTTCACGCCTTACAGCCAGGGAGTGAAGGCCAACGTCATTTTCTTCCAGAAGGGGCAGCCGACCGAGAACGTGTGGATCTTCGATGCCAGAAGCAATGTCCCCGGCATCACGAAGAAAGACCGCCCCTTAAGCCCAGAACACTTCGCTCAGTTCGTTAAGTGCTACGGCTCCGATCCGAACGGCCAGGGCAAGCCGAAGCGCAAAGACCTCGGCGAGACGGGCCGCTTCCGTTGTTTCCCCGCGAGCGAGATTGCCGAGCGGTCGTACATGCTCGACATCACGTGGCTCAAGGAGGAGTCGCTCGAATCGAGCGACGACCTCCCCGACCCGCAGGATCTCGCGACCGAGGCGATCACCGAACTGGAAGCCATCGTCGGTGACCTGCGCGAAATCGTCGCCCTCATCGAGCAGGAAGAGGGTGTCGTGGTATGAGCGATAACCCCGGTCACAATTGCCACGGGAGCGTGGTATAATTGAGAGACTCGCAGGCAAGGCTCAAGAAAAATGAATCCACCAGTCACATTCATCATCGATCTCAACAAGCAATTCAAACAGTTGCCCAATGCGCCGATCGTGGAAGCGGTCATTCAATTGCAAGCAACTCCGACTCAAAAGGTAGAGCAGCAATCGCTTCAAACTGAATTGAAACAGCGTTTTTCTCAGTTCACGACTCACACACAGCACGGACTGGAAGCGGGCATTGCAGGTTCAGCGCAAGGTCTGGAATTCCATCAGAGAACCAGATGGGACGGATTCCGCCTGACTTCCGAGGATCAGAAACACGTCTGCCAGTTCAAGCCGAACACTGTCGTATTCAGCCGCTTGTCACCCTACGAAGGCTGGGATACCTTTCGACAAGCGGCGTCCCCCTTTCTGCAATTCTTCCTGGAGCTGACGGCACCGAATGCGATTGAGCGGATCGGCGTTCGCTTTATCTCTCAAGTGAAGCTCAAAGATGGAGAGACGGTGTCCGACTATGTGGATCGAGCGCCGGAACCGCTCGAACGGATCGGACTCGACTCCCAGGCATTTTTTCACCAGGATTCCTTTGCTGTACCAGGATATCCCTTCCGCTTGAATCTGGCTCGGACGATTCAACTTCCAGTGCCGCCCTTGATTCAAAAGACTCTGATCGTCGATATTGACGTCTCGACGACAGATACGACGCCGCTCGAATCTGTCGAGACGCGGTTGCAGGAAATGCGCTTCATCAAGAATGAGGTGTTCTTTTCATACATGAAAGACGCCGAAACGAAGTTCGATTAAGGGAACAGTTCCATGGCCAACGCCACATTGGGCGGATTCAGCGACGCCGCGAAATACCTGAACGCAGAGGCGCAGCGCTTACGAACCGAGCAGCAGGAAGCCGTCACCTTTTCCCGACAGCCATGCTTCGATGAGTTGTGGGAAGCATGGCAGCCCTGCAAGGAAGCGAACTGGGATGGCGAGGGCGCCGATCCCATTGAGCATGAGACTTACCAAAACGCTTACCGCTTGATCGAAGCATTGCCGAGCGGCCTCCCCTCCCCCACCATTGCCGCCGAGCCAGATGGACATCTCAGTTTCGAATGGTACAAGCATCCACGACGTCTGCTGTCCGTAAGTATCAGTCCTGACGGAACCTTGTATTGGGCCGCACTTGTCGGGTCCGAAGATCCTCGGGGTTCGTGTCACTTTTTCGACGAGTTCCCTAAGACGCTTCTATACTGGATCGCACGAGTTTGCATTGAATGTTAGACCCCAACAACATTCCACCCGTTGCAGATGATGAATTGCTGGCGCGGTTCATTGTGAACAGCAATGAAAAACGCGACGATGGCTCGGTCCGGCCAAACCTCTTTCTGCCGTATAAGCTCACTGCGCTGTCAGTCACACGACATCGTGAAACCACCGACCAGGAAATCTGGAACATCGGACGGCAAGTCGCAGCACAGCGCGTGAAAACTCTCTACGGACGTGCCGACATTCGGGCAAGTTCCTGTCGCATTGAACCGCTAGACGTCGTGGAAAGTTGGCAGGTAGAAAATCCGAATCATGCCGACATCGTGGGATATCCGCCTCGCAAGGATGAACAACTCTCACTCGCGGAAAAGCTCGCGGCCGCAATTGAAGGCAGTTGGATTGGCACTCCGTCAGATCAAGATGGAAGTGGTGTCACGACGTGAGCCAGCGCGGAAGCCAAGGCCAGACCCGGGGATATCAAACGTATGTCACGCCCTCGCCCGACCCCGGCTCCGCGGGAGCGTCGCCCTCCCGAGACACGCGACAACGGTGAGTTGCCGGAGGGATGGGCGAACGCGACCATCACTCAAGTGATCGAGGATTGTCAGCCTGGATTTGCATCGGGTGAAAAGGACGTCGCGAACGGTGTTCGCCACCTCAGGATGAACAACATTGGAAACGCCGGTGAACTGATTCTGGATCTCGTCCGCACGGTTCCAAAAACACTTGCCAAGCCGCACCACGAGTTGCAAGTCGACGACGTCCTGGTTTGCACGACCAACAGCGCCAAACTGGTTGGAAAGTGTGCAATCTTCGACCTTGAAGGCCGTTACGCATTCAGCAATCACTTAACGAGGCTTCGACCAAATCGAAACGCCATCGACGGCAGTTACCTTCGATGGTGTCTATGGTCACTCTGGATGGCAGGAACATTCGACGACAAGTGCAAGCACTGGGTCAATCAATCAACGATCCCCAAGAGTGCATTGCTTGAATCCGAGTTGCTCCTGCCGCCATTGGCGGAGCAGCGGCGGATTGTGGGGAAGCTGGAGGTGCTGCTGGCGAAGGTTTCGTCGAGCCGACAGCGATTGTCGCGGGTGCCGGGGCTGCTGAAACGTTTTCGCCAATCGGTCCTCGCCGCCGCCTGCTCCGGCAAACTCACCACCGACTGGCGAGGGGAGAAAGCGCTGGATAACGATCATGCCTCAATTCCTCTCGATGAAGTCGCAGATTATGTTGGCGGGTTCGCGTATCGAAGCCCGACGTTTCTGCCTACTGGAAGGAACCAGGTTGTTCGAATTGGCAATGTTCGTCCAATGCACATTGACGTTTCCGCTGCCCCAGTCTTCATCCCTGATGAACTTGCGGCAGAGACCGAACGATTCCGTTTGCAACCCAACGACATTGTCATTTCAATGACCGGAACCAAATACAAACGAGACTACGGCAATGCGGCGATGGTGGAGCACGATCACGGAACATTGTTCCTGAATCAGCGCGTCTCGCGAGTGCGGTGCGGACCCCGGATCATGCCGCGATTCCTGCTATATTGGATGCACTCAGATCTGTTTCGCGACCATTTCTTCGCTGGCGAAACGGGAAATGTGAATCAAGGAAATGTCGGCGCGGACGGAATTCGGAAGGCACCCATTGAACTCCCCCCGCTGGCCGAGCAACATGAAATCGTGCGGCGGGTCGAGCGGTTGTTCACCTTCGCGGACCAGATCGAGGCACGGCTGACGCAGGCGCAATCGCAGGTCGACCGCATCACCCAGTCCCTCCTGGCCAAAGCCTTCCGCGGCGAACTCGTCCCCACCGAAGCCGCCCTCGCCCGTGCCGAACACCGCGACTACGAACCCGCCGCTGATCTCCTGGCCCGCATCCAGGCTGAACGCGCGGAGGCCGAATCGCCCATCAACCGACCCCGCCGCCGATCCCGCACAAGGACCACCTGATGCCTCTCTTCAAAGGTTGGCCTGACTGGTTTGGTGAAGCCATCGCCGTCGCAGTGTCCGGCACGGCCGTCTACATCTACAAGACTTGGAAAGACGCCGGTGAGAAGCGCCGGCAACATCGAGCAAGGATCATTGCTCACCTGGTTGGGCTCGAGCAGTTGCTGCGGGCGAGTGGACGGCTGGCTGACATCCAGCAGGAGAAGATGAAGGAATTATTGAAGCAACTCGAAACGAATCATCCTCATGAGTGCGGCGGTGCGATAGGGTTCGAAGCAAAGTTTGCGAGTTGCTATCCCGTGATGACCGCTGACGAGCGGGAGCTGCATGGGATTGTTCGAGCGTATACGGAACACTCTCTGGCCCCCATCAATGCACAGATTCTGGAATGGCTGCGAGAGGACGAGTGGTTCAAGACGGGAGCGATCGCATGCGAGGGGAGCAGCGACTTGATGTTGAAGCTGCACGATCTGGAAATCCATCTTCTGCTTTGGCACGCCAAGCTACGATCATGGCTTCCCGATCAACCGAATCATGCCGTTGTGTACATGGCAGACGAGAAGCAGCACGGCCTGGGATTCCCGCCAGGAACCGATGCCTGCGTCCATGCCGTGATCCGCGAACTGAGGCGCCTTTGGCTGAGCGAAGAAGACAACTCATCGACAAATGACGCAGCCGCACAGTAGAACTGGGGCTGATTGGCTGACACTGGCCATTCTCGCCAAGTCCACAACCAACCTGACGCCATCGTCAACTCGCAGTCGAAGGATACAGCGCCCATGGGCCAAGACATCGACCTGAGCGCATTCCACGACTACGCAAGTGCACGGCAGCAATTCCTCGCCGCCATCGGCTGCACCGGTTCGTGCCGCGATCCATTGGCCGAATTTGCGGAGTGGATTGCCCTCAAGGAACTCGGCGGCGAACTGGCGAGTTCGCGTGTGCAGAAGGGCTACGACCTGGTTTCGCGCGATGCAAAGAAAGTGCAGGTCAAGTATCTCGCCAACCCGGACGACAAGTGGCGGAATGAGCATTGCGTGCGATTCGAAGACGATGTGGATCAGTATGCACTGGTCTTCTTCGAGGAACTGCAGCTCGTCGCAATGATCGTGTTTCCCCGAGCGACGCTCGCGACGGTTTGCCAGCTTCTGGGAAAGCGCCATCCACTGCAGGAGATCACGCTGCAGTTTACTAAGAGAAACTTCCGATCCATCGTCGACAACCACTCGAAGTTCGCGGAACTTGGCGTGTTGTGTTTCAACTACCCAGTAGGAGCCACTCGCTAACCTTATGGCAAAACTCGCTCAACACTGTTGGGATACTCGTTGGGAACGCGGTGAGAAATTCGATTCCACGATCCAAGGCCGTCAGGCACACACATTCCTCGCAAGGCGAATCGGCGAGGATTCCTACACCTATGTCTTGAAGGAACTGGCGAGACAAAACGATGAGCGTGCCCGACGTCGAATGCATATCGAAGTGGCTGCCCTCGAAACGCTCGCTGATTGTGATGGAGTTCCGCAAGTCTGCGATTCAAATGCATCACAATTCAAGGATCCCGTGGATCTGTACCTGGTATGCGAGCGGATCGCAGGAATCGATCTCCAACAACTCATCGCTGACAAGGGACCGCTCCCAGCCGAGGAGGCCCGCCTGATCATATCGACGTTGCTTCGACGACTGGAGGCGTGTCATAACCTTGGCGTCGTGCATCGTGACATCAAACCGTGTCACATTGTTCTGCACGACGGACGACTCGATGACCCCTACCTGTTGGACTTTGGATTGGCGTTCAATGAGGAGACCGACGCCGACAATCGCGTGACAAATCTGGGTGAACATGTTGGCAACCGGTTCATCATCGTTCCCGAGCAAACAGGTCTAACGAGCCGGCAACCCGATCAAATCATGGACATCACTCAAGTGATGGGTGTGCTGTTCTTTCTCGTTACCGGAGCAGATCCAGGAATCATCAGAAACGACAAGGGTTTGAAACCACACGAGCAATTGCCGCTTGATCGATTCCCTCAGCTGAACGCCAACGATGTCACCGTCCTCAACCGGATCTTCGGTGCCGCCTTTGAATGGGAGCCAGACAGAAGATGGCAGCGTATACCTGACATCCTTGCAGAGTTGGAATCTCCTTCGTCAGCCACGAAGCTCGACGATCGATTAAACGATCTCAGATCTCTTGCCGATCGATCCGGTGAGTTTGAACTTGGCGATGAAATGGAGAAGGCGAATCAGTGCCTCACGCAGTCCGTGAACTCAATCGTAGAGGGGTTGTCAAAGATATTCCCCGAAGTTCAGATCGGAAGCCACATGAGTTCGGGGCAGGTATTCAAGGGACTAAGGTGGAGCATCGGATATCAGATGTACGGGGAAAAACTGCTGAATCGAGTGGCATTGACGATCACATGCGGTCGCTACAACGAGTTGATCAAGCTCGAAATCGAACGCAACCTGACATCACACGATCAACGTCAACCACGCGCCCGCAGTGAAATCAAAATCGAATTGCCACTTCGCGATCCTGCAAGAGACACCCAACTGAACGAGACAATTCAGAAAGCATTTCTGGATGCGGCGCGATCGTTGTTTGATTCGTCGGCAGCATGAGTCACACCTCCAGCATCCGCTCGATCTGCTCGAGCACCTGCGGTTGCTCGGCTTCAATCTCATTGACCTTCGCGTCCGGCATCTCGGCACATTCGCTTTGACGCGCAAGTCACGGGCATCCCACAGTTTCGCGGCGGTCGCTCGCTGCCAAGTTGCGATCGCCCTTGATGCCCAGCATCAGCTCCGACCATCGACTTCCCCTGCTAGGTCACGTTCGACAGACCGACCGGCGTTTCGTCTGAGGGATTACGCTCGAACTCCGTCCGGATTATCCGTTCGAGGTGGGGACTCGGATCTGCATTTCAGATGTGGCTCCAATTGCTGCTGGAGACTCTCTCAAATAAAATAGCCTTTGCTTCAGTCATGATGTTCTCGCGATTGGTCCATCGCTCAGCTGAAAACTGTCCTCGAACGCGATCAAGGTTTTTGCCTTCTCGTCTACAGACTACGAGGCAAAAACCTTGACGGAAATACTTTCTCTAACAGTCGTGCGGCGCTCCACTTAGATCACGGCATTCTGCCGGCCCCGGTTGGCGGCCGCGTTCGGAAAGGCATATCCGCCCGGTGTGACTGACTAGGGAACGGTTTGCATCTCGCCCTGAGACATGCCGCCGATGACTCGCGACGCTCCGACGATCGTGGCGTCGGTGTGTCGCACGAATGGCACTTAGATTTTGATAAGGCCTTTGAGCATCGCCTGTTTCCATTGTTGCCTTGGGATCTTCAGTTCGTCGTGTTTTCGGGGCTTGCGTTTTCGGCATCGAGGTTCAAAGCGATCGGGACGG
>JANNSB010000218.1:0-11381 GCA_031402175.1 Planctomycetaceae bacterium | reverse complement strand
TCAGAAACAGAACCTTCTTCACTGACTCAGATCCGCGAAGATCCGCCTGATCCGTGCCATCCGTGGTCCATCAGGGCGCTCGAAACACATTGTCCGACCGAACTGTCTCCGTTGCTCCACCACCATTGAGCGGTTGCACCCCCATTAGTCAACATACACAAACTCATTACTGCACAGCAGGATGTGCGCCAAATCCACCCACCCGCTGCGAGTATCGGACGGATCGGCGGCGTCCAGTATCTGTCGCGCGATCGCGATCTCTTCCTCAGTCGGCAATCGCGAATAAAGCAGTCGCCACGCTTGTTCGATGCGGGCGTTGTCATCATCAGGAACTTCACTGATCAACCGGTCGGCCAGGTGGCCGGCTTGTTCCCACACGAACGGATGATTCAGCAGAAACAGCGACTGCGGCGTGACGATGCTCACATCGCGGGTCGCGACCGAGGCGTCGGGATTGGCGGCATCGAACAGGATGGCGTAACTGCCGCGATCCCAGCGGGCCGTCTGCACGTAGAGCGATCGGCGCAGCGTGGTCAAATCGTCGGCCGCCGGCCCGCCGGGAGTCGTATCGAGCCGGCCGGTGATAAACAGCACTGAATCCCGCAGCGCTTCGGCTTCCAGTCGACGCGGCGTGAATCGCGACAGCCAGCGGTTCTCGGGATCGACCGCGATCGCTGCCTCCGAGGCGATGCTCGACTGCTGATAAGTGGCCGACAGCATGATCCGGCGATGCAGTTGCTTGAGCGACCAGCCGTCCTCGATGAATCGCGCCGCGAGCCAGTCGAGCAGTTGCGGATGCGACGGCGGTTCCGAGAGCAAGCCGAAGTTGTTGGGCGTGGCGACCAGCCCAGCGCCGAAATGCCACTGCCAGACGCGGTTGACGATCACTCGCGCCGTCAGCGGATTGTCGGGCGATGCGACCCAGTTTGCGACTTCCATCCGGCCGCTGCCGTTGGTGATCGGCGTCTGCTCGCGGCCAGCCAAGAATCGCGGCATGCGTCGCGGCACGACCGGTCCCAGCCGGGTGTAACTGCCGCGAATATGAATCGGGACGTCTTGAATGCCAGGGAATAGTCCGCCCGACATCCCTCCCTCCCGCATCGCAATCGCCAGTGGAAACTCGGGCATCAATTCCGCCTGCCGCTGATCGCGCTCGGTGGTGGTTGCGATCCGCTCGGGATCGTCGGCCGCCTTCTGCTGCGCGTCGAAGGCCGCGAGCAGTTCGTTGAGCCGGGCGATCTCCTGCAATTGGGCGTCGCGTTGAGCCACCAAAGCCGGCGACGCGAGCGGCGTGCGGTTCATCACATACTCGGCCCCTTTCGCGCCGAGGTCGGCGAGAATGTGGCTGCTGTAGAAAATGCCCGCCAGCCCGTAATAGTCCTCGGTCGAGATCGGATCGAACTTGTGATCGTGGCAGCGGGCGCAGCCGAGCGTCAGACCCATGAAGGCCTTGCCGACGATGTCGATGTTGTCATCGGCCATATCGCTGACAATCTTTTCCTTGTCGGCATCACCGCGGTCCCAGACGCCGTTGGTGAGGAAGGTGGTCGCGATCAGTCCTTCGGGATAAAAGTCCGCACCCGTCGGTGACGGCAACAGATCCCCGGCGATCTGATGCACAATGAACTGATCATACGGCAGATCGGCATTGAGCGCATCGACCACCCAGTCGCGGTAGCGCCAGGCTTCGGTGATCTCGCAACTCGCGGTGCGCGTGGCGGGGTTCGCATCGTAGTAGTCGGCGTAACGGGCCACATCGAGCCAATGCCGAGCCCATCGCTGCCCATAGGCGGGCGATGCGAGCAAGCGGTCGATCGCCTGCTCGGCAGCGTCTGGCGAATCGTCGGCCAGAAAGGCATCGAGTTCCTCCAACGTCGGCGGCAGGCCGGTGAGGTCGAATGTCGCTCGCCGGAGCCAGGCAGCCCGCTCAGCCGACGCGGCGGGTTGCAGACCGCGAGTCTCGAGTTCCGCCAGGATGAAGTGATCGATTTCGTTGCGCGGCCAGTCGGTTTGCATCACGGTCGGCACTGGCGAATCGCTGACCGGTTGAAACGCCCACCATGCTGACTGCGCGTCAGTCACTTGAAAGCCTGCCGTGCCGGTGTCGGTCGCCTGGGCGTCGGTCGCGGGCCACGGCGCGCCCATCGCGATCCATTCACGCAGCTTCGCGATCTCGCCATCGGGCAGCTTGCCGTCGGGAGGCATCTTCGGCTCATCGAGATACTCGACGGCGCGAATGAGTAAACTCTGATCCGGCTCACCGGGAGCGACAGCCGCCCCCGAGTCACCGCCGCTCAGCAATGTCTCGCGGGAGACCAACTGCAACCCGGCCTCGGGAGTTTCGCCGCCGTGACATTCCGAGCAGCGTTCGACCAGCAGAGGACGGATCTCGGTCTCGAAGAACTCGATCTGTTCGGGGGAGAAGTCATCTGCCCGCGAGTGGCTGTCCGCTAGACACAGACAAGCAGCGACCAACACGGGCGCAATAACTCTCTGAAATGGAGTGAACAAGTTCGGTTGTGTTGCGGACGCGATCACACAGCCAAGCTACCAATCGATATTGGTTGATACAACGCAATTCGCCAGCAAGTTGGCTCTGAAGCAGAGGTGTGAGTCTGGAGTCCGAAGGCAGCGTCCGCGAAACGACCACCGCAAAGTGCCGCCGGTGCGAAGCCCTTGAGCGAGTGGCAGTTGGTTCTCGGACGCATCCACATCGCAACATTGTTAAGACTGTGAGTATCTGCTTGAACAGCACAATCGCGAGGGTAGCATCAGGGGTTCACTTCCGCGATTTGCGAGCCGCTCTGATCGAGGTGTCTCATGGGGATCAAGAAGCGCATTCAGTATCGCTATACGCCCACTGGCCAGAAGTCGCTGATGATCGATCCCAACGGGGGACGGCACACGTATCTTTACGACAACGTCAAGCAGTTGTCGCAGATCATCAACCCGCAGGGCGAACGGACGACATTCGCCTACGACGCCGCGGGACGGCGCACGGTCAAGAAGCTCGCCAACGGTAGCCGGACCTCGTTCACTTACGATGTCGCGAGTCGAGTCACGTCAGTCGCCCATCTCAAGTCCGACGGCTCCGAGCAGGCGAGATTCGGTTACAAATATGACAAGGTGGGCAATCGCAAGGGAGTGGCCGAACTCGACGGCTCGCGAGTGACGTACCTGTACGATGTCTTGGATAAACTTGTCGGCGAGCACCGCACCGGCACAAATCCCTACCGGAATACATTCACCTACGACAACCGAGGCAATCGCACGCTGAAGAACCTTGATGGCGCGCGGACGACCGCAACATACGACGACGCCAACCAACTGACCTGGACGCAGGATGCCGGCGGACGGACGACCTATATCTACGACGGGAACGGCAATCAGGAAGTGACCATCGCTCCGAGTGGCGCTCGCACCACGAACGTCTGGGATTACGAGAATCGACTCATCGGCGTGCTGCATCCTTCCGGCTCGCGGGAGACGATGGCCTATGACCCCGATGGAAAGCGGGTGCAACACGAGACGGGAGCCGCGACCACGAAGTACGTGTGGAACGGCCAAGCCTACTTGCTGGAGACCGATGCGTCAGGCGTCACGGTCGCGACCTACACGAACGAGCCGACGACATATGGCCGGCTGATTTCTCAGCGCAAGTCAGGCGCCACTCACTTCTACGTGTTCGACGGGCTTGGCTCGACGCGGATGCTGACAGACGCCTCGCAGAACGTTGCCGAAAGTCTACTGTACGACGCTTGGGGCAACCTCGTCGGCTCGGCCCCTTCGATGGCTGTACTCTTTCGATGGATTGGAGAACTGGGCTATCTATTCGTCTCTACCTCGGGAGACTACTACATCCGAGAACGGATTCTGAGACCAACAATCGGGAGGTGGATGAGTACGGATCCCATCAGATTCGCGCGGCGGCATACCAACTTGTATCATTATGTCAAGAATCGTGTTGTGGCACTGGTTGACCCTTCAGGTGCCGATTCATTCGTTGATTCATTTGATATTAGCTGTTGCAGTGAAGGTGGAGGTGGGAGTAATCCGATTGGCACTCTAGATATAACGTCATTCTACCATGCATGGCTCGGCGAGATCGATCCGGGGACTGGGCAGCCTCCGCCGTATGATCCGAGTGTATCGCGCGGTGCTGCAACTGGACTCGGATTCAGCATCCTCTTTCGCGCTAACGAACAAGCAGCATCCAATCCATGCTGCTGTGATGAGTATCTTTTTATCCAGACCGTATGCGAATCCGATATGAGGCTCGACGGAACGAAAACGAAGGTACAATGTGAAATCGATGCAGTATCAATTGATGCCAGATACGGAGCAGCTATTGTTGATTCGCCTTTTTACAAGGTTGGTAATCTTCGAAACGAAGGCAATATGACGTGGCCATCAATCAGTGCACCGGTCGGCTATCCACCATTTGATCCAGATCCCTCAATTCTGGCAGCACTGTTCGATAGACCCTTTGTTCCCAGTAACACGTTTGTCCTTCAGAGTTACATGGTGCTTACGACCTGTTTGGTATGTGTTCGGCGCGAGACCGGAGATCTTGTCCGGGGTTTCGTGCGAAAGGACTCTATTCTGCATCCATGCGTCATACATGTACTGAAGCGTGAAGGTGCCGTCGGTTTGATGAACCAGCAATTCGGACCTTGGGAAACAACTCCAACGGACCCGTTTAGGGGAATCATCAGTTCTGATAGCTTTGTCGACATCGTAACGAATGACCCGAGGTTGAATCCCCCTTACGTGAACGGTGTTGATTACGAGGTTTGTCCGTAATGGCGTCACAGTTCAGCAGTCACATTGGACGTATGCGATCGCCACGATTGTCCGCTCACCCACAATCGCGGAATGAATCGGTTCTGGCATTCGCAATTGCATTCCTTGCATTGGTGGGGTGCGAGCAAACTGAGGTCTTGCCGGGCACAGACAACACACGAGGCGAAGACTTCGCAGAAACTTTGAATGCACGTGGCGCCGAGTCCTACTTATACGAAATGGCGGATCAAACTGATCTGAACCGGTGGATCGCGGTCGACTTGGACGCAGAAGGGATTCTGCAGAAGTCTGAATCGGAAGAAGTGCAATGGATTTGGGGGCCGTCCATTGTGCGCAAGTCGTGGATCGAGAATTTCGCTTTCAACGATCGGTGCTCGCAGTTGCTTGCAGAGAAATGCCCCAACCTGATAATCCTGGATATGCAGCATTCGTCAATTACAGACGAGGGATTGGAAACACTTGCCGAGTTGCGAGAGTTGCGGCTGCTCATCCTGGGCACCACGAAAGTTACGTCGGCAGGTGTTGAACAGTTTCTCGAAACGAGGCCGGAGTGCATCTTGCGCGTATTCCCACGGGAGGTTACCTACGAACATGGCTCTGCAGAATCACCGCGAATCGTTTTGAATGCACCTGGTAGTGATGAGTCGGTGCGCGCAATCGCGGTCTTTCATGAGATTCGTCAGTTCGAGGCGGCGGAACAGCATGGCTCGTTTCGAAGCGGCTACGACTTGACTGACGAGGCACTCATGGCACTTTCAGAGTTGCCGAATCTTGAAGAGATTGTGATCTGGAATCCCAGTGGGATCACGGACGCTGGGCTGCAAGTTCTCTACGGCCGTGGGCAACTTCGGGACGTGAGTATCATATTTGGCAATGTCGGTAGGGCTCCGTTGTCGGATGTGGCAGTTAGTGGACTGAGGGAGGCTCTGCCGGATTGCAATCTCTTCATCGGACCGGGCGGAAATTAACAAGTAATCGCCGTTTTCGTGGCGGAAAAGTGCAAGCGCGGGGTGTGGCTTCGCGGCGCAGGGACTCCCATGAATCCCGAGAGCGAGCGAAGCTGGCCCGCCCGGTCGTCGGTCGAATTGACGCTGATCCACTCGAAATCGTTGGATGACAGGTCGCTAATCGGTGCCTTCGGTTCCGTAAGCCAATTGCGTCCCATCAGCGGACATTGATACGCTGTTCCAAGATCGTCGTGGACGATCGGGCATAGATTCAATGTTTGCGGGGAGTTTGGTGAGGGCACACACGGTTTTTGCAGTCGTCATGAGCGTCGCCGCGCTGGCGGCTGGGTCGCTGCGCGCTGGGGAATTGCTCATTTCGCCGCAACAGGTGACGCTGGCCGATGCCTTCGCCCGGCAGCAGCTTCTGATCGAACGGGACGGCGTCGATATCACTCGGCAAGCGAGTTACGTCAGTCAAAGTGATACCGTGGTGCAGGTCGATGCCGCCGGTTATTTGACGCCTGTCGCGGCCGGCGACACGCAAGTTCTCATCGAGTTCGAAGGGCAGACGGCCGCCGTCGCAGTCACAGTGGCTGCGGGAGGCGAGCCAAGGCAGATTGATTTCGCGACCGACATCGAGCCGCTGCTGACGCGCTACAGTTGCAATTCGGGCGGCTGTCACGGCAAGGCGACGGGACAGAACGGGTTCAAGCTGTCGCTGTTCGGATTCGATCCGGTTTTCGATCACGCGGCCATTGCGCAGGACTCTCGCGGACGCAGACTGATGGCGACGGCCCCCGAGCAGAGCTTGTTTCTGGTGAAGGCCACGGGCCAGTTGCCGCACGGTGGCGGCAGGCGGATCGAGGTCGGCAGCGAGCCGTATCAGATGCTGCTGAACTGGATTCGCAGCGGAGCACCGGCGGCCAGCCCCGATGCAGCGAGAGTGACGGGGATCGCGATCACGCCGACCGAACGTGTGCTTGCCGCAGGCAGCCAGCAGCAGTTGCGCGTGACCGCCACCTACAGCGACGGCAGCGAACGCGACGTCACGCGGAACACAGACTTCGCGAGCAACCTCGACGTCGTCGCCCGCGTGGACGAAACGGGACTGGTCACGACGCTCGATCAAAGCGGCGAGGCAACGATCATGGCCCGCTACATGGGGCAGGTGGCGGTCTTCCGCGCGATCCGGCCGCACGGAGCACCGCTCGCATCGATCCCCAACTTCGAACCACTCAACGAGATCGACCGTCTCGCAGCCGACAAGTGGATGAAGCTCGGCCTCGTTCCTTCGCCGCCGTGCGATGATGCGACGTTTCTGCGCAGAGCGACGATCGATCTCTGCGGCCGGTTGCCGACAGTCGACGAAGCCCGCGAGTATTTGGCCGATGCCTCTGCCGACAAACGCGAACGTTTGATCAATCGGCTGCTCGAGAGTCCCGACTATCCGGCCTACTTCGCCCTCAAGTGGAGCGCCATCCTGCGCAACTCGCCTCTCGCGGGAGCCGACCAGGCGGCGTATGCGTTTCACAACTGGATCAAGGACAACATCGCGCAGAATCGGCCGTATGATGAGTTCGTGCGCGGCATCCTCGCGGCATCCGGCGAATGGCAGGATGCACCGGCGATCAACTGGTACTGGCAGTCGCGGGACGTCCAGTTGCACACGGTGACGGCCGACACCGCGCAGCTCTTTCTCGGCATCCGGCTGCAATGTGCGCGGTGCCATCATCATCCCTACGAGCGCTGGGGGCAGGAAGATTACTTCGGCCTCGCGGGCTTCTACACGCGGCTCGGTCGCAAGAGCTTCGGCCAGCCGCCGCCGTACTACTCGTCGAGTCAGGTGACGACGGGGGAACGCAACCCGCTCACCGGTGAAGTCCCGGAGCCGAAGTATCCCGACGGCGAGTATGCCGAGTTCACGCCGGAGCAGGATCCGCGACATTCGCTCGTCGACTGGATGTCGCAGCCGGACAATCCTTTCTTCGCGAAGGCCTACGTCAATCGCATGTGGGCGCACTTCTTCGGTCGCGGTCTCGTGCACGAACTTGACGACATGCGAGAAACCAACCCGCCGTCGCATCCGCAGATACTCGATTACCTCGCGCAGGAGTTCATCAACTCGAACTTCGACACGCGACACATCATTCGATTGATCGCGTCGAGCCGGCTCTACTCACTGTCCGCGGAGCCGATGCCCGGGAACGAAAACGATCAGCAGAACTTCGCTCGCTTCTACGCCAGGCGCTTGATCGCCGAAGTGTTGCTCGATGCCGTCGATCAGACCTGCGGCTCACGCAGCGACTTCGGCAACATGCGGGCCGGGGCCAGAGCCGTCGACCTGCCGCATGAAGGGTTCGGGTCATACTTCATGGACACGTTCGATCGCCCCCGCCGGGTGACGGTCTGCGAATGCGAACGATCCCCCGGCGCAACCCTGTCGCAGGTGCTTTTGTTGGGGAATTCCGACGAAATCGAGAACAAAATCGCTTCCGGAGAAGGCCGAATTGCCCGATTCTTTAATCAAGCGATGTTGATGGATGACCCGGCGGCTGCCATCATGCCTCTGGTCGAAGACTTGTTCCTGGCGGCCTTCGCCAGATACCCGACGGAACAGGAACGACAGACCGCCATCGACTACATCGTGAATGCGGAAGACAAGAAGTCGGCAGCCGAAGACGTGTTGTGGACGCTGCTAAACAGCCGGGAGTTTTCGTTTAACAAGTAGCGGCGTCTGTCCCCAGACGCCGGGAACAACGGACAAGACGTTGAACTTTGATGTGACGTAAAAATCAAATGACGCTGACCCGCGTCGCCTCCGCGTCTGGGGACAGACACGGCTACTGACCCACCCCAACATCCCGCCATGTTCGACCTCCATCTGCCACCCATCACAACCTGCGACGGCATCTCTCGCCGCAGCTTTCTGCGTGTCGGCTCACTGGCTGTCGGCGGACTCTCGATGACAAGCTGGGCGACGCAGCGGGCATTGGCCAACGAAGCAGCCGATCGGCCGCGTAAAGCCGTCATTCAGATCTGGCAGGGGGGCGGGCCGAGCCATATCGACATGTACGACCTCAAGCCGTCGGCTCCCTCGGAGTACCGCGGCGAGTTTCGGCCGATCCCGACCAACGTCCCCGGCATCTTCATCTCGGAGCAACTGCCGCTACAGGCGAACGTGATGGACAAGTTCGCCATCGTGCGTTCGGTCTATCACACGAACGCCGGTCACGGCATGGGTTCGCAGTGGATGCTCACCGGCTGGCAGCCGACGATCGAAGTCAACAACAACATCTATCCCGCCTGCGGCTCGGTCGTTTCCCGTTTGCGCGGTGCGAACGATCCCGACCTGCCGGCCTACGTCAACCTGCCGCGGCAGCTCGATCTCGGCAAGGCGGCCTACCTCGGCGCGTCGTACAATGCCTTCTCGCCCGACAACGATCCGAACAACGACGGTTTCCAGGTAAGAAACCTCGCGCTGCCGGGGCGAGTGAATGAGAGCCGCCTCGAGAATCGCCGCAGCCTGCTGGGCCGGTTCGATTCGATCCGCCGCGACCTCGATGCCACCGGTGACATGGAGCAGATCGATACCTTCTATGCCGAAGGTCTCGATATGGTGACGAACGACAAGGCCCGCGAGGCGTTCCACATTCAGGCGGAGTCTGCCGACCTGCGCGAACGCTACGGCCGCAACGACCTGGGGCAGTGCTGCCTGCTGGCCCGGCGTTTGGTGGAGTCGGGCGTCTCGTATGTGACGATACAGGCCGGCGGCGGCTGGGACACGCACGGCGACAACTTCAAACAGCTCAAGGACAACCTGCTCCCCAACTACGACCGGGCGTTTGCGACGCTCATCACCGATCTGCACGATCGCGGACTGAGTGACGATGTGCTCGTGATGGCCTTCGGCGAGTTCGGGCGCACGCCGCGCATCAACCCGGGCGCGGGGCGCGACCATTGGCCGAACGCCATGTCGGTCGTCTTCGCCGGCGGCGGAATGCAGATGGGTCAGGCGATCGGCGAGACAGACTCAAAAGCCGAGGCGCCGATCCGCAGCGCGTACACGCCGGGCTGCGTGCTGTCGACGATGTATCAGTTCGTCGGCGTCGATTACCGCCACGAGTTCTACGACCAGGCCCAACGCCCGCTGGCCGTGCTGCCGGAAGGCGAGCCGATCGCGGAGCTGGTGTGATCGAATCCGTGGCAATCGTATTTCGCACAAATCGACCGCATACGTCTTTGCGAACAATGAGAGTTTCTGCATGCTGATTCGCATCGGTTGTGCCGTCCTGCTGATCAGTATGGCCGCTTGCTCGACTGAGCCATCGACGCCGCCTGCTGAGCCAACTGACGCCACGTCAGAAACAATGCCTGAAACTGCGGCTCAAGCCGAGCAAGCGGAACAGGTAGATGAAGTGGACGAGACCGGCTCGCGACACTATTCGCTGCAGTCGCCCGACATGCCGGGGACAGCGGAGGGCAATGTCCACATCTACTTTGCCAGCCGTCAGCCTGATGCGGACGAGCAACCCTTCCTGGTCGTGTGGACCGATGCGTCGTCGTACTCGGGCGCCACGGGATTCCCGTCGCCGGGGAACATCCCTGCCAATACGTATCTGGTCGACGGCGAATACGAATTGCAGTACATCGACGAAGGAGAGGAGTCTGAGCGAATCGTTCCTTTCTCATTTGAGATTCAAGACGAGGCGCAAGGCCAATTAACAATCGACGAGGATATCTTTGACTTTGAACGTGGTGCGGTATTCCTGATCGCCGGAAGTGTTGGAGAGATTCGCATCAGACAACTGATACGAGACCCGTCCGATTTGCCGATGAATCGTGAAAGTGCGATTCGTGTTGGCGAGTCCGATCCCGACATCGCGGCATTCTTCTCAGATGGAGAGACGAGCGAGGTCGGTGGTGGACGAGTGCAGGACGTCGAGCCATGAGAATCGCGCATTGGTGTTGGGTATCATTGTGCCTCTGGGCCACTTCCGCGTTCGCCGATCTTCCCTCCATCCGCTTCGACCGACTGCATCCGATGGGCGCATCTGCGGGAACGTCGATCGAAGTCGAAGTGCAGGGGAGCGACATCGAGAACTTGATCGGCCTGGTCTTCGATCAAACGGGACTCACTGCCGAGCCGATACCCGACAAGCCGAACTGGTTTCGCATCAGCGTCGCCGGCGATGTTCCGGTGGGGTCGTATGACGTGTACCTCTCGGGCAGGTTCGGCGTCAGCAATCCCAGGCTCTTCGCCGTCACTCGCGGCCTCGTCGATGTGGCCGACAATGGCGACAACAGAACTACCGAGAAAGCGCAACCGATTGAGATCAACTCCGCCGTCAATGGGCTGGCTGATGGGAATGCCGAAGACGTCTACCGCTTCGTCGCGCTGGCGGGCAGGCGGATCACGATCGACTGCCAGGCGCAACGGCTCGATTCACAACTCGACGGCGTGCTGACGCTTACCACGCTCGACGGCCGCATTCTGGCGACGAGCAGCGACTACTACGGGCGTGACCCATTCATTGATTTTCTCGTTCCCGTCGACGGCGAGTATCTGCTGCGCGTGAATGATTTGTCATACCGCGGTGGCCAACCCTACCGGCTCGTCGTGAGCGACCAACC
>JANNSB010000217.1:0-5970 GCA_031402175.1 Planctomycetaceae bacterium | reverse complement strand
GCGACCGCCGCGATGTTGCCGAGCGAACCGGTTGGTCATCGTCCTTTGCTCCTCACCGCCTGTTTGTTGCTGGTGCTGGCCCTCGTCGCGGGCTGGGAGCTGCGCTGGCGCTGGACGCCACGAGTGCCGCTGTACGACGATGGCAGGCTCATCATTCTTGCCGACTCGGTGACGGCGGGAATCGGGGAGAACGAAGCCGTCCGCTGGCCCGAGTTGCTGCAACAACGGCATCATTCGCTCACCATTGATGACCGTTCGAAGATGGGGGCCACGGTCGGCTCGGTCCTCGAATTGATCGAAGAGCGCCCGCTCGACGACGGCGTCGTGCTGATCGAGATCGGCGGCAACGACCTGCTCGGCTCGACTTCGATGGCCGACTTCGAGCGCGAACTCGACCGGCTCCTTACGCTCGCCACGTCCGACTGCCGTCAAGTCGTGATGTTCGAACTTCCGCTCCCTCCAGGCTCGAACTCCTGGGGCCAGGTGCAACGCCGGCTCGCCAACCAGCACGGCGTCGCGCTGATCCCGAAGCGCCGCTTCGCCTCGATCCTTCTGTCAGGCGACTTGACGCTCGACTCGATCCACCTCAGTCAGGCCGGGCACGAACAGATGGCACGGCTGGTGGAGGAAGTGCTGGGTCTGGCAACGAGCGAGTAGTGATAATAAGTGTCGCGCTTGAGTTACTCGTCCTTTGCCGGCGCACCCGTTACCACGATCAACGTCTGCAACAGCAGATAAATCGCCAGCGGCAGGAAACCCAGGATCCAGCCGACGATGAGGAATGTGCGAAACGTCCCGCCGGCCAGCGGGCGCACGACGACTCGCGACTCGGCGTTGTCGAGTCCCTCGTCGGCCAGTTTCCCCGACAAGATCACCAGACGCTGCTGATCGATAACGTCGTTCTTGCTGGTTTCGATCAGGACGACGGCGGTCGACGCCGTCAATGCATTCGAGATCTCCGGGACGCGATTGCCGGCTTCCTCTGTCAGGTCGAGTGCTGCATTCGTGAAATCGTCGTCAACGAGTACGAGCCCCAATGCCTCGCTTTCGCGCTGCTGGCTGTCGCGCGGATCGAGGGCCGATCCGATCAACAGCAGCGCAAGCACCGCAACAAACGTGAAGGATAAGATGCCGCATCCGGCAGTCGTCATCTGCGTCTTGAACTGACTGCGTTCGGAAGCGAACTCCCGCGAGACTTCGACAGTTCGCCGCCGCCGAATCGAGCGCTGCGAAGCATCGAGCAGGTCGAACGCCCGCATCAGGTCGGACCATGTGCCGCCAGTGGTTGACTGATCTCCCTTGCCTTTCCAGCAGGCTTGCAGAAATGACTGATCCACCGTCAATGCACCGAGATCGATGCTTTTCTCGCCGGCTGGATGTTGTACTTCCAGAGTGCACTTTGCCGACTCACCGCCCCGAAAGGTAATGACGGTATCGGGACAATGTTCGCCTCCCAGCGAGATGGTCACTCGCGTGGGATGTTCGCTGTCTGCTCCGGAAGTGACCGTGGTCACACGCCGAAAGTCTCCCCACACCCAGCAGACAAGGTCGGCCAGCGCGAGGAACGATCGTCGCACATCCTCCCAGTGGAGCAACGTCGAAGCACCAGCCGCCGTACTTGACGCGGCGAATTCGACTTCGATCTCCACCAGACTCGCATCGTGCAGGCTCTCGCGTGCCTCCTGGAGTTCCGGCGAGAAGCGATGCACGAAGCACGGCAGCAGCGGGGCGGCGTCATCAATGGCCGTCACCGACAGGTCGTAGGCGAATGTCGATTCGAATTCGGCCAAAGGCAGCACGATCACCTTCAGCCCCTGGGCGAGGGCAGCGGAGATTGTACTCTTCACATCGTCAACAGGTCCGAGCACGAGCAATGTTTCGAGGCCAGGCAGATTGATCACCGACAGCGGGTCGGCTAATCGATTGGCGGAAGGTGCGAGTCGAGTCATCCAGGCGGGAACATCGATCGCGCAATAACCCAACAGTTCGAACCGAGGCGATGTCAGCACCGCCTCCGCGAGGGGCCGGGCCGCCTCGCTGAGTCCGACGATGCCGAGCTTGAGGGGCGTCATTCGACCCGAACCACCGCTTTGATGACGCCGGTTTCCGGTTTCGTGAAGCTGTCGAAGGCGTCGATCATCTCGTCGAAGCCGACGCGATGCGTGATCCAGGGGACCGTGTCGATCGTACCGTCCTCGATGAGGCCGATGATCCGGCGAAAGTCTCCGGGCAAGGCGTTTCGTGAGCCTTTGATTGTCATCTCTCTCGCGTGCAGCAGTGGATGCGGAAACTGCACGATGTCGGTGGTGATGCCGACATAGACCATCGTGCCGGTGTGCGCCACATAGTTGAGAGCGTGCGACATCGACTTGGGACTGCCGGTGGCGTCCGTCACGAGGCGATAGAGTTCGCCGCCGGTGATCTCTCGCATCTGGTCGAGTTCGGTGCCATCTCCCTTGAACACGATCGTGTGGGGCACACCATACTTGGTCCTGCAGAATTCGAGCCGCTGCTCGTTCATGTCCATCACGGTGATGGTCGCACCGGTGAGTCGCGTGAATTCCAGCGTGGCCAGCCCGATTGGACCGGCTCCGATGATCAGGCAGTGTTCTACCGGCTGCGGAGCGCCGCGATCGGTCGCGTGACAGCCGATCGCCAGCGTCTCCACCAGGGCGAGCTGCTCGTAGTTGAGCCGGCTGGAAGAATGCAACTTGCGGGCCGGCACGATCCAGCGGGAGCGCAGGCCGCCGTCGGTGTGGACGCCGAGCACCTTGAGTTGTTGGCAGCAGTTCGTCGCCCCACGCCGGCTGGCATGCGACTCGGGTTGATTGATGTAGGGCTCCACCGAACAACGGTCGCCGATCTGCACCTGCTCGACGCCTGCGCCGACGGCCAGCACTTCGACGCCCAGTTCGTGGCCGATGATTCGCGGATAACTGAAGAACGGCATCTTGCCGAGATAGCCGCTCAGGTCGGTACCGCAGACCCCCATGAACCGTGTCGTGACGAGAGCCTCACCCGGACCGGGAGCGGCGGGTTCGTCAATCTCAATCCGCCGAAAGTGCTTCGGCTCAGTGAGCAGTATGGCTTTCATGCAATTGCATTAGGAGAAACATTCGGACTCGCCGTTGTGATGTCGGCGAAGCGGGGATTGTAACCCGAAGCGTTAGCGAGGGCGACGTGAAGCCGGGGGTTCATCCAGGGTTTGCCAGTTCGAGAATCTGGGTGCATTCCTACTGTGTGCCTGCAATCGTGAAATCTTGCAAAACAACTCATTCGACGCAGTCCCGAACCGACTTGATGTTGCCCATTCCCAAGAACTGGCCGGCCCTGGGGGTTCATCTGAGCGCCGCGTGGCTTGCGGAAAAGAGCGTAGGAACGACACTTGTTTCCGCAAGGCGCGTCGCGACTCGTGAAAAGTGATCACTCACGTTCCCCTCGCCGACGCTTCGGGTTACCAGGCGTCATTTCCCCGGCCGACACGCCTCGGCGGTATCACGCGACGCATGATCCCAAGTTGCAGGAGTTTCGCCAACGATCCCGGCGTCGCAGGCCGCAATCGCCGCCACTTCTGGCACTGCGGCCCCGTTCGATTCTAGGAACATCTGCTGATCGGAACAGACATGGTTGCGAGTCCACACACCGTACACCGCCAATATAACGAGCGATACGGAAGCCGACGTGATGAACATCGGCGGGAAGCCGTGATGGTCGATGATCCGGCCCAACAGCGGGGCCGACAGAATGGTTCCCAGATCGACGAAGCCCAGAATCATCGTCGTGCCGGTGCCGCGATACTCCGGCGGAAATGCGCCAGCCCCGATCGATACCACGCACGGAAACAGCAACGCATGACCGCACCCGCAGGCAATGGCGGGAAACAGCAGGTGCCATTCCGCCGTCACCAGCGGGAACAGCAGGTTCCCCAGAGCGTGCCCCGCGAGACCGATCAGCAAGACACGATGTCTGCCGATCTGCCGGCTCCAGCTTCGGCTGACGATCCGCAAGATGAAGGCCGTAATCGCATATCCGGTGAAGAACGTGCGGATGCCGGGCAAGCCCTGATCGGTGACGAAGCGACTCAGGAAAACCGTCGTCACCGCGATGCCGGTCCCCATCATCAGTGCGACGAGCACCACGCTGCCCGGCCAGTATTTCCACAATAAGTGGTGGGCGCTGGGTGTGTGTTGCGGTCGTTCGTAGACATCTCCATGAGTGATTGTGCACACCATCACGAAGTACGCGGCCGCCAGAGCCGCCGTGGCTCCGAAGAGAATCTCGAACAATTGCCAGTCGCGAGGCAGAACGAGAAACACGACATCGGCCAGATTGGAGCCGATGATCATGCCCACGAAACCGCTCGAGCCCAGCGCGCCGATCACTTCGGTGCGCCGATCCTCGCTGACCAGGGTTTGGATATAAGAAATCGAACACGCAAAGCAGCAGGCGACTCCGGTGGCGAAGACCGCGCGCGAGATGTACAGCAATAGACCGAGATCACCCACAAAGAGAAACATCGCCGAGCCCAACGTGCAGACCACCGCGCTCGTGATCCACGATCGCCTTTCGCCGAAATGGTCGATGGCTTGCCCCAGAAAGAAGCGCAGCGTCAGCGAAGCACAGACGCCGACGGCGATCACGCGCCCGGCGGTCTCTTCAGATCCGTGGAGGAAACTGACGAACTCGGCGAAGCGAAACAGCAATGCCGTGGCGGCCACGAGCATCGTATTCGCGGTGTAACTCAGCCAGAACTCGGAGCTGTAAACTTGACGGGACATCATTGCGACGGAGGGGGCGGGCGAACGGGCGATCATTCCTTCGATTTCGATTGCGGGAGGGGTAAGAGCCAGGCGGGAGTTGGGAGGGCGGGATGGTGGGCGATGAGAATCAGAATGCCGATCAGTATCACCAGCATCGGCAACTCGACATTGATCTCAATCTTACCGGTCTCCCTCAGAATGGACAGAATGCTGCCGAACAGAAAAAACGGCCCCAGCACCACCGTGGCCTTGTTGATTCCTCCCAGGACGAATACCAGCACGCCTGCCGCCGCCAGGAACATCGTCCAGACCCAGTTGATTTCCGGCACGACGCCCATGGCGCTCAACAGTTGGCCAAAACCCAACGTGATCATCAAGACACCGGCAGTCAGGCTGCTCTTCATGGCGATGGGGGTTTGAGCACAAGTGAAGGTGGTCGTCATCTTCAACGCGGCCAACAATACATCGCTCCTGAACGGCCGACAATCTCAACCAGGAGTTGGTTCGCGAATGTGCGAAAAGTAGCCGAATCCCGCGGTGACGACACTCGGGCGGTGCAACACTTGAGCACGCCGGGCAGGCCCGGATAGCCTGAGGCTCGATTCGCAACGCCAACTCCGCGCCTGACCCACATGTCCTCCGACCGCCATCAGCGCCTGCTCGACCTGCTGCGGGAATGCATTGATCCACAGATTGCCGTCGCCCGCTGGGAGGCCGAGGCGCGAGAGACATCGGAACTCCCCGATGGCGTGATGCTGGATGATGATCGCGCTCGGCGCTGCGGCTTTCATGAAGTGATCTTCGCCCAGGGCAAGCCCGCCTCCACGCTGGTCAGCATCTTCAGAAAACTGGGTGAGCAGGGCCGAGTCGCGTTTGCCACGCGAGTCACGCCGGAACAGGCGGCAGTCATCCGCGAGGAGTTTCCCAGCGTCATCGACAACCCGGTGGCTCGCACACTCCGCATGCCACCGGCGACCGGCGAGTCGGCAATCGGTTATGTCCCCATCATCGCCGCCGGCACGAGTGATCTGCCCGTGGCCGAAGAAGCGTTGGAAACATTGCGCTGGATGAACTGCAACGCCCGCATCATCGCCGATGTGGGAGTGGCGGGACCGCAACGATTGATCCAGTCCCTCCCCGTCCTGAACGCCGCCGACGCCATCGTCGTGATAGCGGGTATGGAAGGCGCGCTCCCGTCGGTCGTCGGGGT
>JANNSB010000216.1:0-41486 GCA_031402175.1 Planctomycetaceae bacterium | reverse complement strand
ACCCCGCTGTGACCCTGGGCATCGAGGCTGCCGCTGCGCCGGCACGCACCGACTCCCACGCCCACGACTCAGTCGAGTCGTATTGGAGACGGCTACTGGAAAGGAACCGCGAAGAACAGTCCCGCGAGGAAGCCGCAAAATCAGAGTCGGCACCGTCCCCTCCGCGACCGGTGGCCACGCGCGCGGAGCACGAACCAGATTCCGACTCGCCAAACGCTCCGGCAGTGATTGTTTCCACATGGCCCGACCTCGACCAACGCAACCATTCGCTCGATCAAGACGAACGCGAAGCGCTGCGAGCTCATATGTCGTCGTTAAGGGCCGTGGCCAACCACTCGGCGCGGTCGGCTGTGGCGAAACACGAGGGCCGGCAGATGATGATTCAGTATCACGTCAAGGGCGTCATCACGCTGATCAGCGGCGTGGTCTGCATCGTCATGTTGACGAGCCCGATATGGAGCAACGTCCTGTACATCGAGCAGGGCATTGCCGCCCTCCTGATCACCGGCTTCATGGGTACGCTGTTGTGGCGCGACTATCGCAAGATGCAGGCCGCCGAGTCTTGTGTCGGTGCGACTGACGAAAGCGAAGATCGGGAAGAGTCGGCAACGAGCGAGTGCCCGACCGACGATTGCTGCGAGCAGCCTGCTCCCGCCGAGGTTGCAGTCAATCCGTTGCTGTCTGGCTTGTTCGCCAAGCGTGAATAGCGCTCGCCGGCATCAAGGAGAGCGATTGTCGGCAGGCGCTCAGTCTAGGCGTTGGCCATGAAGTTGGACTTAGCCGGCACGTTTTTAGCAGACGCGTTCGTACCGCGCCGACGATAGATAAGCCATCCGATGACGAGAATGGCGGGCGCCGATAGCCAGAGCCACCAACCACTCCAACCGCCACCTGTGGTCGCGAGGGAATTCACGTTCTGGATCGCCTGTTGCAGCGCGTCGCGTACCATTGGCTCTGGTTCAGTTTGTGCGATGCGGCTGATTTTGGGCAGTTCCGCTTGCGCGCCGCGCGGGCATTCGGCCAGGCCCAATGCACAGGCCTGCCTGACAACGGGGTCGACATCCACCAATCCCTTAATGAGCATATCGACCGCCTTGGGAGAGCGATCACCCATCTCGCCGAGAATCCGAGCCGCTTCCAGTCGCACTTCGACATCCACGGAACGAGCCGATTGGATCACCGACTTCTCCCAAGCTGTCGTTGTCTGCCGCTGCTGGGAGTAACCGATCGCCCAGAAAAATGACACGGCAACTGCCACACACAACCCGGCTCCCACGATCCAGCCCGACTTGACCTGATCGATGATCTTGGCCTTGAGTTTGTCGAACTCATCAGTGGTCGCCGCCGTGACCTTCCGGTTAGAGATCGTTTCAAAAGGCCGTTGCCGTTCCACGACCGTCACCGTCTGAGTCACCGCGCGCAGTTGGCGTGCCACTTCCAATGCGGATACCGGACGACTCTCCGGCTTCTTGTCCATGAGGCTGAAGATAATCCGCTCCAGCGTGGCGGGACATTCCAGGCAGTATTGCGTCACGCGAGGCACAGCGTCTTTACAATGCATATGCAGCGTTTCCGCCGGCGTATTCCCAAGATACGGTGGCCGGCCCGCAATCAGTTCGAAGAGCACGCAACCGAGAGCGTACAGGTCGGTCTGCGGCGTGATGTTCTCCCCGCGGATCTGTTCGGGGGCCATGTACAACAGAGTACCAGCCGTCTTCCCCTCGGTGGTGATCTTGCGGCCGGCCGAGATGCTCGCCAGTCCAAAGTCTCCGAGCTTGAGTTCGCCCTTTTCGCCGACCATGAAGTTCCCGGGCTTGATGTCCCGGTGAATCACACCATGGCGGTGCGAACAGTCGAGAGCCGCACACATTTGCAGGCCGTACTCGATCACCAGTTCCCAGGGCAATTGGCCCCGGCGGTGGAGTTCATCCTCCAGCGATCCGCCGGAGACGTATTCCATGGCGTAGAAGCGGCGTTTGTCTTCGCACACTCCGCCAAAGCAGCGGACGATATTAGGATGCCTTAGATTCTTGAGGACGGCGGTCTCGCGCTCGAATCGGGCGAGAGCAGTCTTATCGGTGACATCATCGGGCAGAATCTTGACCGCGACTTCGATGTTTTTGACGACATACCGGGCCCGATAGACCTGCCCCATTCCACCCACGCCGATGCGCTCCAGGAGCTCGAACGGCCAGAGCCAGCGAGTCGATGATGTGGACAGGTCGGTGGCCATGTGGACGAGAGTATAACGGCGGTCAGAACACTGAGAAGGGGGCTTGCATCATCGAAAATGCTCCTCCAAAAAACTCTGATTCCAAGGCACTTTGCGCGGTGCCGACCTTCCATTCTCGGGGTTGTCGCCTGCAACTCAAGCGAAAAAAGTCTCTGTCGTGGAATGATTCACTATGTCCATCGGATTGAGTGGCATTTGGCCAGCAAGCGGATTCCCGCATTCCGTCGCGGAGTCACCAACCCGCTCCTCAGGCATTTCACATGACCGGACGATTCCACGAGTATCGATTTCGCGAGTCACATCGACTGTTGCGAATCTGTCGGTCAATTACTCGTCTCCGCTCTCTTCCTCCCGGTCAACGCCGCTGCGTCGCGGACGACGCAGCCCGTACTTCTTCAGTCGGCGGTCGAGCGTCGTGCGTTCGATTCCCAGCAGTTTGGCCGCCTGTGACTTGTTCCAGTCCATCGAGTCGAGGACGGCCTCCATGTACAAACGATCAAGACCATCCAGGGTGGTCTCGCGACGGATGAAGCCATTCCAGGCTGGAGCCTGGCTGGTCGATGGGATCACACTTTCTGGAGCGCGCATGCGAGATTGGCCGCCTCCCGCCTCGGTCGGGCGCTCGACCCAATCCGCCGACGCATCCTTGGGTTCGAGCCGCGAAAGATGGATGTCATCGGGCCCGAGCATGTCATTGGTGCTCAGAATTACGGCCCTTTCCACGACGTTACGCAGTTCGCGGACATTCCCCGGCCAGTAATGACCACTGAGAATCTCGATTGCCGCGTGATTGAAGCCCTTGACCTTGACTCGCGACCTGCGCGAGAACCGCTCCACGAAATGCTGTGCGATCACCGGAATGTCCTCGGGGTGCTCTCTGAGTGAAGGCACATCGATCTCGATCACCTGCAGGCGATAGTACAGGTCGCTGCGGAACTTGCCGGCGTGCACGGCATCTTCGAGATTCCGATTGGTGGCCGTCACGACGCGGACATCGACCACAATCGTGTGCCCGCCGCCGACGCGTTCGAAGGGCTGCCCTTCAAGTATCCGCAAGAACTTGGACTGCACCTCGTGGCTCATTTCACCGATCTCATCGAGGAACAACGTCCCTTGATGAGCCTGCTCGAATTTGCCGGCACGTTGATTCGAGGCCCCCGTGAAGGCCCCTTTCTCATGGCCGAACAGTTCGCTCTCGAGCAACGATTCCGTAAGCGCCGCGCAGTTCACGCAGACGAACGGGTTCCCTTTTCGCAGGCTGTTGCGATGCAGGGCGCGGGCGACAAGTTCCTTTCCCACGCCGCTTTCTCCGCGGATAAGCACTGTTGCGTCCGTTGGCGCCACCTGCCCGATCTTGCGGCGGAGTTGATCCAGCACCTTTCCTTTTCCGATCAGCTCGGACTCGATGTCGAGCTGCTCGCGCAGTTCGGCATTCTCCCGAGCCACTAAATGCAAGCCTTCTTCGAGCTGCGACCGTTCCTGCAGCGTCCGCAAATTGATGCCAAGCTGGTCCGCCACGGCCAGAGTGAATTCCAGGTCGTCGACCGACAGCGGCTCGTTCAACTTTCGCGTGTACAGGTGAATCACACCGAACACATCGTCTCCCTGACGGATCGGGGCACAAATCGCACTGTCGGCTGCCATGTCGCGCAGACTGTCACGATTGCGCAACACCGAATGGTCGGTGACATTATGGGCCAGCAAGCCTTCGCGCTCGTTCAGTACGGCCTCTGTGAGATAGTCCGAGACGGGAATCTGGCCGCGTTCGCCCCCCGCAACACAGATCAATTCCATGTCAGCCGCGCTGGCCGGCGCGACTTCGGCGCTGGAAAGGATTGCACCGCTTTGGGCATGAGTCGCCTCCAACAGCGCATCCAGAACGACCTGGCACAGGACGACTCGGTCCTGAGTCGACTGCATCATCCGCGCCAGTTGAAACAGACGGATGTAGTCCTGCCGGCCGTGCTCCGGCCGGCTCGCCAACGGCGTGTCGAAGCGTGTGCCGGACTTGCGTTCGATGATGGAAAACCCCGGCACCTCCAGCCGCGAGGCCGTCGCGTCTTCGGGATTTGCATCGGTGAACAACAGAGTGTATCCACCAAGTCCGATGCGTTGGCCGACCTCCAGTTCCCAGTCCCCATCGACCGGCTGCCCGTCGATGGTAATGCCGTTTCGGCTGCCCAAGTCTCTTACAATCCAGCGAGCGTCCGTGGAAAAGATCTCACAGTGTTGCCGGCTGCATTTCCCGTCGGCCACCACGATGCGGTTCGTATTGGCCCTTCCCACGGTGACGGGAGAGCCGCGCAACAGGGGTACGACCTCGATCCGCGCGGATCCGCGCTGCACGACAAGGTAGCCATCCGGCGGTGCGGAAACTGGGCTCGCGGGGCTGGACATCAATCCTCGGCTGAGTGAACGAACATCACGGCACGTCGATGAATTCTATTTCGTGACGTTGCCGGGGAGTTGTCAAGCCTATGAAACAACGAAAGCGTCTTTGGATACGCTCCAAAGACGCTTATCGCTGTGCATTCGAGCAAGTGCGGGCCATGTCTCGCTCGTGCAGCCGTGGATTCTAGTGCATCTTCCATACCATCGTTTTCGCCGCGAATTCGTCACGATCAACCGTCGACGCTCCTAACGCGCTATATTGACTGATGTTGCGATTTCGCGTCATCGAGAAACCTGGGCCGGCGAAAGGGGGGTGATCGAAGCGCTCGAAGCGGGTGCATCATCTTGTTCCAGCAATTCGCAGCAGTAGCGCGTTGAACCGCTGCACTCATCGGAGTTCGCAGTTGCGCGAAGCCGCAACTTTGCGCATCTTCGCGCAACCGGTTCCAATTGACGAATCAGGTTTGCACCGCCGCGAGTTGCGAGTCACTGGCGGCACGGTTACAACGTCCCTCAAGGATTGAAAGAACTACATCGGAGGTCGTGCATGCGGGACGTGGTCACGCTGGTCTTGGCAGGCGGGAAGGGGACTCGGCTCGAACCCCTCACCCGCGACCGCGCCAAGCCCGCAGTCCCGTTCGGCGGCCTGTACCGCATCATCGACTTCGCTCTGTCCAACTGCATCAACAGCGGACTGCGTCGCATCTACGTCATGACGCAGTACAAGGCCGCCAGCCTCGACCGTCATATCAATCTTGGCTGGCGCTTTCTGTGCCGAGAACTTGGCGAATTCGTCGACGTCCTTCCGCCGCAGCAGCGGATTGGCGAGCACTGGTATCGCGGGACGGCGGACGCCGTGTATCAGAACATCTTCACCATCGAGCGTGAGCCGTCCGAACACACACTGATCCTGTCGGGCGACCACATCTACAAGATGGACTACTCGGATCTCATCCGGGATCACGTCGACCATGCCGCCGATGCGACGGTGGCCTGCCTGCCGGTCTCGCTTGAGGAAGGTTCGCGTTTCGGCGTGATGGGAGTCGACAGCGACCGCTGGATTCGCAGATTCGAAGAGAAGCCGGCCGCCCCGTTTCCCTTGCCCGATGACCCCAGTCGATGCCTGGCATCGATGGGAGTGTATGTCTTTCGAACGAAGTTCCTGCTCGACCAGTTATGCCAGGATGCCACGGTCACTTCCAGCAGCCATGACTTCGGGAAGGATATTCTCCCCAGGCTGGTCGAGACCGCCCAGGTACGTGCCTACCGCTTCCAGGATAAGAACACCGGACGCAGCCTCTACTGGCGCGACGTGGGCACGCTCGACTCTTACTTCGAGGCCAATATGGACCTCGTGGCCGTCGATCCGGAACTCAACCTTTACGACCGTCGCTGGCCGATCCGGGGTTTCCATCCGGCCTTGCCGCCGCCGAAGTTTGTCTTTGCACAACTCGCCAGCGATCCGCCGCGCGTGGGACAGGCCCACGACAGTTTGATCTGTCCGGGATGCATCGTCTCCGGGGGACAGGTGAAGAACTCCGTACTCTCGCACAACGTGCGGGTCAACAGCTACGCACAAGTCGAGGATGCCATCCTCTTTGAAGGCGTCGATGTCGGCAGACATTCGACCATCCGCAGGGCGATCGTCGACAAGGGGGTCCGCATTCCACCGGAAAGCGAGATCGGCATCGATCCGGACGCTGACCGTGCGCGAGGCTGGACAGTTACGGAAACTGGCGTCACCGTTCTCTCGGCTACGGATCACTTCTGATGGCGCGCGTCTGGGGCATGGATGAAGCCGGCTACGGACCGAACCTCGGCCCGCTGGTCGTGGCCCTCACCTGCTGGGAAGTTCCAGATGTCGCCTTTGACTTCTGGTCGAAGCTCGCAGGAAGCTGCAGCCGCGACGGCACACAACATCGCACTCGACTGCACATCGCCGATTCGAAGGTCGTGCACAATGCGGCAAACGGAATCGCTCCGCTTGAACTTAGCGCGTGGTCGCTGCTGCAACAAGCTCAATACCTGAGCAACGACATTCGCGCGATGGTGTTGACCGGCCATGATTTACCCGGCCTCAAGCCGTTGAATGGTTCTGGCGTACAGCACCGCTCCGAATACTCGTTACCTGTGGAGGCCGATGAATCACTTGTCAGCGTTCTCTCAGCGCAGTTGCGGGCGGACCTCGAGTCTTCGCAAGTGAAGTGTCTCGGCATCTGGGCCGATATCATTTGGCCAGCGCGCTTCAATGAATTGGTGAGCGCTCAAGGCAACAAGTCGAATGTGCTGACGCATCTCAGTCTGAACCTGCTCGCTTCGCGCTGGAGCGTGGGAGACGTGTTTCAGCAACTTGTACAGGCCGATCGTCACGGCGGCAGAAAGTTCTATGCCGGCCCGTTGCAGGCCATCGTCGGCGAGAACGGATTCGTCACTGTGCTGTCCGAGACGAAGGAGCGCAGCCGATACCGCATGCACTCGACCGAGATCGAGTTCGCCGAGAAATCGGAACGACACTTCGCTGTCGCCGCGGCTTCTCTCGCGGCCAAGTATCTGCGCGAGCTAGCTATGCTGGAATTCAACGCGTTCTGGTCGAACCATCAGGCCGACTTGAAGCCCACCAAGGGCTATCCCGAAGATGCCCGACGCTTTCTCGCCGACATCCAGGTCACCCTCGACCGATTGCAGATCCCGATTTCATCGGTCTGGCGCGAACGATAGCCCGCGGCGTCATGCGCACTGCAAGCCGAAGGGTGAGCGAAGTCGACGTGAGAGACGTCGATCATCGTCGAGGATGCGCGACTTGAGGGGTCTAAATTGGAAATAATCTCGTTGCGCCATTGAGATGCTCGCTGCGGGGTCGTATTCTCAGTGGGCCGCATTCAGTGTCTGGCAGTTCGTCAAGCATGTCACCCATGTTTCAAGGAGTTCCGCATGAGCGCGTCGCTGAACCGTATTTGGCTGGGGGGACTGGGAATCGGGTTGCTTACTATCGGGATCATCGCAGTACTGCCTGTTGCGGCCGACGATGACGACGAAGACGATGCGGGGGAAGTGGAGATCTCGGTCGAGGATCTCCCGGAGGCAATTCGCGAGGCGCTCGAAGGCGTTGAAATCGATGATGTCGATCGCGTGACATTTCGCGATCGCGTCATCTACGAAGTGGCGATCGAATTGGACGATGCCGAAATCGAACTGCAACTCACGAACGACGCTCGACTCGTCGGAGTGGAGATCGAAGACGAGGGAGATGACTCAGAGGACGGAGACGAAGAAGAAGAGGATGAGTCTGAAGACTCAGAAGATGATGATGCAGAGGAGGACGACGACGAGTGATCCTTTTGACCAGCCGGAGCGTCACCCCAGCATCTCGTCCAGCAGCGACTGCGGTGCCAGATCGTACTTGAGAGGTTCCATGCTGAAAGTCGCACGGCCTTGGCTTAGGCTGCGGACGTGCGTGGAATAGCCGAACATCTTGGCCAGCGAGGCCTCAGCGGTCATGACGGTCAGGTGGTCGCGGCTTTCGGTCCCCATAATGCGAGCACCGCGCATATTCAGGTCGGCGGTAATGTTCCCCAGGAATTCGGCGGGCGTCACCACTTCGAGTTTCATCACAGGTTCCAGCAACGCGACCTGAGCCGAGTTGAGGACGTTTTGAAACGCGATTGAAGCCGCCGCGCGCAGGGCTTCCTCAGTTGTCTCGCCATCGCGAAAGCCGACGTCGAGGATGGTGATCTTGACGTGCATCAGCGGATACCCGACGACGCCCCCGCCCTGGGCGGCTTCGAGAATCGCCTGGGGCAGCAGCTTCATCAGATCCGCAGGCAGAGCGTCGGGCTTCAGCCGGTTGACCACCGTGATCGGCTCGGTGCCTGAAAATGGTTCGATGCCAATCTTGACGCGGGCATAATGCGATTCCCCCTGAGTCGATCTGTGAAACTCGCCTTCGGCCTCGCTCTTCTTGCGGACCGTTTCGCGATACGACACGCGGGGCTTATGCACTTTGACGTTGAGGTTGTAGTCATCCAGCATGCGGTTGCGGATGATCTCCAGGTGCAATTCCCCCATGCCGCTGATGATCGTCTGCCCCGTCTCTTCGTTGATCCGAGCCTTGAACGTGGGATCCTGCTTGGCCAGGCTCTTCAAGGTCTCTTCGAGCTTCTTGCGGTCGGCGCTCGAATCGGGCTCGACCGCCATCGCAATGACGGTTTCGGGAAACGAGATCGCCTCGAGCAGGATGGGATCCTTCGGATCGCACAGGCTGTCCCCCGTGACCATGTCTTTGGGACCGATGACGCCCACGATGTCGCCGGCTTCGACGGAGTCGGTTTCGATCTTCTCGCGTCGGTCGGCCTGAATGTGCCAAAGCTGCGTAATGAGTTCCTTCTTGCCGGTACGCGGGTTGAGCATCCGCGAGCCTGACTTCAGCACGCCGGAATAGACCCTCACCCAACAGAGGTCGGTATGCTTGTCGACCTGAATCTTGAACACCAGTCCGCAGAACGGTTCATCCGGCGAAGTGGCTCGTTCCTGCTGCTCGGATTCGTTCTTCTTCGGACTGGGGTGAACACCCTTCACCGGCGGCACGTCGAGCGGACTGGGCAAGTAGCGCATCACGCCGTCGAGAATCGGTTGCACGCCGCAGTAGTCCAGGGACGATCCGCAGAACACCGGCTGCACCTGCATCGAAAGCGTCGCCACGCGCAGCACCCGATAAATGCTTTCGGGCGGGACGGCTTCGCCTTCGAGGTAGACCTGCATCACCTGGTCGTCGAACATCGAGACGACATCCATCAGCTTGGCGTGCCACGCCTTGGCCGACTCGAGGTGTTCGGCGGGGATGTCTTCGATCCGCGGTTCCTTGCCGAACGTGGTGGCATCGAAGTACATCGCCTTCTGCGCGATGATGTCGATGATGCCTTGGAACTCGTGCCCCGCACCCATCGGGATGTAGAGTGGGACGGGCGCGGCATTCAGCCGCTTTGCGATTTGACCCAGCGTGCGCTCGAAACTCGCGCCGATGCGATCCATCTTGTTGATGAAACAGATCCTCGGCACCTTGTATCGGTCGGCCTGTCGCCAGACAGTTTCGCTCTGAGCCTCGACCCCTTCCACCGCACTAAAGACCACGACGGCTCCGTCGAGCACGCGCAGGCTGCGTTCGACCTCGGCCGTGAAGTCGACGTGTCCGGGAGTGTCGATCAGGTTGATGACGATGTCCTTCCAGTTGCACGTCACCGCGGCTGCGTAGATGGTGATGCCGCGTTCCGCCTCCTCCTTGTTGAAATCGGTGATGGTGGTGCCATCATCGACGTTCCCCATCTTGTGCGAGGCCCCGGTATAGAACAGCACGCGTTCTGTGGTCGTGGTCTTGCCGGCGTCGATGTGAGCGACGATGCCGATGTTGCGAATCTGTTCGATCTTCCGGGACATGGATGGGGAGTTAGCCCAGACCTCTTTGTTTCAGTGGCACAGACATTCCTGTCTGCGAGGCGCAAACAAAAGCCGCGGCTCATCATATACGATGGGCCGCGGCAATTCCGTCAGATCAATAGGCAAAGTGGGCGAACGCGCGGTTGGCGTCGGCCATGCGGTGCACATTTTCCTTGGTGCTTATCGCGGTGCCTTCCCGTTTGAAGGCGGCCACGAGTTCATCCGCCAATGACGTGGCAACGGGCTTCCCCTTGCGGCCACGAACGGCCTGCAGCACCCAGCGGATGGCCAAAGCCTCTTGACGCTTCGAGTTCACCGGCGTCGGCACCTGATAGGTCGCACCACCCACGCGCTTCGACCGCACCTGAATCGACGGCTTGACGTTGTCGATCGCCTGCGTGAAGACCGTGATCGGCGATTCTTCGGGGAGCTTCTGCTGCACGATGTCGAGGGCGGCGTAGAACTCTCGCATCGCTACGCTCTTCTTGCCGCTGTACATCAGGCAGTTGACGAACTTCGTCGCCAGCTTCGATCCGTAACGCGGATCGCCCTTGAGTTGTGACGCGCTTGCCGTGAATCTTTTGGCCATATGTATCTAATCTCGTTTGTTCTGCCTGCTACCAACTACCAACTAATTCACTTCTTCCCCTTGGCACCCTTGGCCGCCGCACCCGCCTTCGGTCGCTTCGAACCATACCGGCTGCGGGCCTGACGCCGATCGTTAACCCCGAGCGTGTCGAGCACGCCGCGAACGACCTTATACCGCACGCCGGGCAGGTCGCGAACGCGGCCGCCGCGAATGAGCACGATCGAGTGCTCCTGCAGGTTGTGTCCTTCGCCGGGAATGTAAGCCGTCAGTTCCTTGCCGTTCGAGAGTCGCACACGGCAGACCTTCCGCAAAGCCGAGTTGGGCTTTTTGGGGGTCATGGTTCGCACCAGCAGACAGACGCCCCGCTTGAAGGGGCTGCCGTTCAGCAGGGGCGTTTTGGATCGCGTAGCCGGTTTCTTGCGAGGCTTGCGAATCAACTGATTGATCGTCGGCATTCAATACTCCAACACAGCTCCGCCCCGCACCCGGGGGGAGAAAACCCGGCGAACAGGTCCAACCCGGTGAAGCATCACCGGTTACGTCACCCCGCCCGCCACAGAAAACGGAACGCGAACTCTAGTGGCCGGGGCTGATGGCGTCAAGAATGCGGAAGAATTGCCGAAAATCTCGCATGAATGCGGGCCTTGATCAGACCGGCCCCCCAGCGGCAACTATTCGCGAAACTCGATCAGTCCCTTCGCCACCGGCACGATCGCCAGGTGTTCCTCTCGCGGCACCGAGTCGAAATCCTCGATGTCGAGGCGCTTGTAGACGACTTGAATCTAGACCTTGAATGTGCCCTGGCCGGCATGCCGGCGACGAGAGACAAGACATGTCCTCGAGAACGCTGCGCAGGTTCATGTTTCCTGTCGCTGTGAATTCCTACCGGACGCTCAGATTCACTGAGCAGTGGTATGCACAGGCCCTCGGAGCAACCCGGAGGGCCGTATTGCCTACTACTCGTGCCACATCTACTATTCGCGGAACTCGATCGTTCCTTCCGCAAGCAGTATTATCGCAAGATGCTCACGCCGTGGCGATTCGGATGGATCCACGTCCATTCGTTTGTACGTGACTTCGATCTGAACGAGATACTGACCGGATCTCGGGGGAACCTCACACGCCAATCGATAGACGTGTCGTCCTTCCTCGCGCACGCTTCGCTCAGCCTTTCCTCCGGCGCGCGCGCCGTTGTAGAGAAACGACAATTCCACCAACCCGCCGTTGAACCTGGGATCATCGTGCGTCAGTTCCCCCTCCACCAGAAATGACTCGGACAAGGATTGAGCGGGCAAATCGAGGTCAACGGGAAGGTCACCGGCCGAGACGTTGAACACGGGCATGACCTCGCGCTCGACGTTTTCAGGAAATGGCGGGTCGGGCTCGTTGATGTGCGCACGCGGATACTCGGGAGGCGTCGAGTTTCCTGTATCTTCGGATACGTATCCCGCGACATCGTCCTGTGCGTTGTAGGCCCGCCAGGCGAGTACAATGCCCAAGGCTGCTGCCACAATGGCTAGCGACAAGGATATGAGGCGCGGTCTTCGGTTTTCCATTCGGACTCTTCGCGACTACTGCATCACGTAATAGTGCTTGCTGTCAAAGGTTGCGTTCTCATTAACGCAAATGCCATGGTCGGCAATGTACATACCCGGCATTCCAGCAGGCGGACTCTGCTCCCATTCACCCTCGCCATTGTAGAAACTGCACGTCCATGAATAGTAAACGTCCTCCTCGATCTCCACCAGCACCATCGGTTCGTCGCTTCCTTCGCCCGTGTATTGGATCCACCCATTCTCTGGCGTCCCAGGGGTGGTGTCGTACCGCAGCCTTACGGTGGCCGCTGCATCCGTGTCATATGCGAATCCCGTGATGGTGAGCGTTTCATAGTAAGGATCGCCGTCCCACGACAGATGAAGTGTGGTCGTTGTGAGCGGCGTCGCAATCTCATAATCGGGATTCCCGCTCGCCAGACTTACCATCATCAGAAACGCCGCCATCCCAAGAACATGTCTTGACGTACGCATGCGAATTGCTCCTTGTTCCAGAAGAAATGATCAACATCACCACACTTCGTCACGCGAGAGAACTCCCGCTTGCTCCCAGACTGCAATGTCAATTGACTCGTTGATGAAATCGACATGACCGTCGGCGTACAGTGCCTGCACTCCTCCCGAGTGAGCGCTCATCGCGGGATAGACATGCCATCGTCCCGGCACGGAATCGCAATTCGGACGATTCGGCGGAAGCCCATGGTTGTAGACCAGGAAATTGAGCGTCGGCATGCCGCTCCAGGGCGCGCCGCGATATCCGTGGGGCCGATACCCCGCGGCATAGGGATCGTAGGGCAGGTTGTTGCATGCCTGCCGAAAAGCCCCCTCGCCCATTGTGGGGTCACCCGGAACTTGCCATACAGTTCGCAATCGCTGAAAGCCCGCATCCGGCCGAAGGATTTCGGAGATCAAGACCGCGTTCGCTGCGCCATTCACGAGTGTGTTCGATTGCAGCCGCTTTTTGGGGAAATCCCGGATCATCCAGTTGCTGTTGGGGGCGTAGTTGAAGCCAGCCTGGATTGTCGGGTGAGAGAAACCCGAGTCCAGCAATGAGACATCAATCGCTTCGGGCGCGGGATCGGACGGGCATTGATAGAGTGGAATCACCGTGCTGTTGACCAGCGCGACTTCCTCTTTCGTAATGTCATAGTTGAGGTCGGTCAGCTCAGCGAGCCGCGGCTGCTCGATGTAAGCCAAAAGTTGGTTATGGAAATAAAAGTGGGGCAGCCCGTTTTGAGTGGATTCAAATGCATGAATCGCTTGGCCGATCTGACGCATGCGGGAGATGCACTGCGTCTTGACAGCCGCGCGCCGTGACGAAGCAATCGCCGGAATGATCATCGAGAGCAACATCCCCACGATGCCGATCGTGACGCAGACCTCGATCAGCGTGATCCCGGAGCGATTCCGCAGCGACGGAACAGAGCGTTTGAGCGTACCCATGACTTGACTCCCGAACGGTTGTCAAAGATGGCACCGATCCTATCGCGCCCAGTCGGCTTGTCAAGCTATAATTCAAAAAATGTATAAAGATAACGTATGTTCAGGTACAAAACGCTACATGCGGTTTTCCCGAAATCCCCGAAGGCTGCCAACCGCGTGCAGCATCGCCGCTTGAGAATCCCTGACGAACCGCTTTTGCATGAGGCGGGCGAGCGGGTAGCCCAGACGCACCAGCCAGTGACGCGGCCTTGAGAACGCGCGGATGTCGTACCAGACGGTGTCATCCGGCAGCCACTCGATGCTGAAGCGTTCTTCTCCGCGTTCGAGGTGCGCGGGGAGAGTGCCGTAGGCGAAGCCGAAGCGCCGGATGGGTGATGTCTCGTCGATGCAATACACGATGCGGGCCGAACTCATCCACCACAGGCCGAACACTCGAAACAACACGGCCACCGTTTTTTTGACTTCCAGCGCTGCATCTGGCAGATGCACCTCGGTCCACGTTCGCGGAAACTGCTCCCACCGTCGTAACGCGGCGCACGCCGTGTCGAACACCGCCCGCCCGACGCCGAGCCGAATTCGGTTGTGATCGAGGTCGAACCCCGCCGGTGAAGCATCCCGTGAAGCCTCGACCTCCGCATAAGAAAAGTGCAACTCGCTCTGTTGCTTAAGAAACTCACGAATCCGCTCGGGAGTCGGCTTCGTCAGCATGGTTCGAGGCGTGGGGCTTGTGATGAGGCTTGGGAATACAGCGGGCCAATGGCGACGCGGCCTTGCCGAGGTGAAAAGCAACCTCTTCTCACCTCAAGTCTCACGCCTCAAGCCTAACCAGACCGGCGCGTGCCGATGAACGACTGCCGGATGACCGACGATGTTTCGGTGCCGGGGGCGCGCGTGACGGTGCGTTCCTGTTCGCTGGGGATCACCTGCATGAGTCGCGGACGGAACATCACCATGAGCATCAGCGGCAGATGCCACAGTAGATAAACGCCACCTTCCTGCGTGTACCACATCTGCGTGCCGACGATGATGGCAGCCGACTGGGCCAGCAGGTTCTCGAGCGTCTTGGGACGCGGCCAGAGCGTCAGGCCAATGACCATTACCAGGTACGCGGCGATGACGGCGATGCGATACGAAGATCGCACGAGGTCGGCCTGCCAGAAGCCTTGAGTTTCCCCTGCGCCTTGAAACGCCACCAGGAACGGGTCGATCGTGCCGACCGTCTTGCTGAAGAACGACTCGGGATCGGCTGATGTCAGAGCCAGGCTGGCGACGAGCACCGAGGCCACGAGCAGCAAAGCCGCTAAGAACTTGAGAAAGTCGCGCCGGCCGTAATACACGCACCACAACGGAATGAGGAAGATCGGAAAGAACATCGATCCGCACGCCAGCCCCATCAGAATGCCGGATCGATACGGGTGACGGTGACAGATGATCGCCCAACTGATGAACGCGGCCGGCAACACGTGATTGAACTCGCCCACCTGATAGGCCGTGCTAGGGAGCAAGAGATACAGCGTCGCCATCGCCAGCCCCTGCTGGATGTCGCCGAATAGATTCCTGCCGGCCAGGAGGAGGGCGATGATGACGGCCGTGTGCGCGAAGATCGCCAGAATCCGCGCAGCGATCTTGGGTTCGAAGAACCGTACCGACGTGGCGATGAGCGTACCGGTTGGACTGGCCTCACCGGCGTGTGACGGATCCTCGACTTGTGCGATTGCAGTCACCTCGATGTCGGAGGCGACTTCGGTATCCGCATTATCCCCCGCCGCCGGGACCGGGTCCGCGAGATTGGGCTCGTCGTGATCCCCACTCACGAGTATCTCGGCTTCGCGAATGGTCGATTGCGTCGATTCGGAAACCTGTTTCGTAATGGCGTTGGTCATCAGGAAGGCGAATCCCGACACGCACAAGAACGCCAGGCCGGCTGAATTGAGGTTCTGTTCAAATTGCGGCCGGCGTCGCAACAGCGGGTCGGCAAACAGTCGGAACAGAAAGACGCCCGATACCGCAAAGAGCCAACCGTAACCCAGCATGCGGATCCGATCGTCGGTCTGCATGGTGAAGAGCATGCCCGGCGCCACGCTCAGCAGCAGGCACAGGTCGAGGTTTCGCAACGACCAGAAGCGGCCAAAGCGAAAGTAGACGGCGATAATCAACAACAGCGACAGGTAGAACCACGTAGCGTGGCTCACCGAGTAACCCTGAAGTAGAAAATCCATCGAGGTGCCTTCGCCACTCTGCGAACGATCGGACATCCTGATGATCGGCGCGGCGTCACCGACCCTTGAAGGAAACTCGGACGCTACGGATTTCGAGAATCACAACGCCAGAGCATCCATTGAAGGCCGGTTTTCTTGTGCGAAATGAAGTCCTTCCTCGGAACTCCCACCAATGCTTGACCCAACCACAATAGCAAGACCTGTAACCCGCAAAGACTATACTCAGCACAGATTCCGAAGAGAAGCGCGGAAACCACCCCGGCCCTAAGGCTGGATAGTCTCTACGTCGGTAATCCTTGCCTGCGGACGACTTCGGTCAAGTACGATTGGCTCTTCGCTGATCACCGATGCCACGTTTCCGGCTGCGTCGCGAGCATCCAGCCGGATGAAAACCGACTTCCTGAACTGCGGGCTGACCGCCCACTGATAACGACCCGAATTGGCCATCCAACCCGTTATGGGTTCCCATTCACCCATTTCACGGCTGGTGGAATAGAACAGCGAGACGGGGCGATCGGACAATTGTTCATCCCGCATCGACCATGAGATCACCACTTCGTTCTGCTGTTCGGCTTCCCCTTGAGTCAGTGGCAACAGCGTCACCACCGGGGCCACGCGGTCGACGACGATAAACGACTCCGGTGCCTCACCCGGTTGCGGCGGCGGGTTCGACAAGCCGATACCGCTTTTGACCCGCATGCTGAAACCATACATCCCGTCGCGAGGCACGGTCACTTCGAACGGGCTGACGCCATCTTCATCGGTGCCGTAGTGAAACCAGTGAGCGCCGTCGTCCTCGGTAATGAAAAACTCGACTTGGCCGACACCCGAGGGGCCGACATCGGCAACCTCGTATCCGATGCGAAAAGTCAGTGAATTGACGCGCCGGGTCTGCGATATGGGTTCCTCGTTTTCGGCCGGCTCGGTCGTCGCCATGGAAGTCGCGGTCGCCGCTGTGCCTTGGCCTCGCAGGCTACCCGGACGAATAATTGGGTTACCTAGACTCGCCGGTTGCTGCACGACGGCAGGTCCGAAGGACTCTGCAACGGGCTGCTCGAAGTCGGGCTGGGAGGGATCGTATTCCTCGGTTTCGCTGTCACCCGCCATGCCCAGGTCGATTTCCCTGGTGACGACCTGTGGGTTGCCTGCGCGGTCGGCGGCGGTCATGCGGACGTTGACCACGCCATTCGTATTGACCGGGAATCGCACCTGACCGACAGCCGCATCGACTCCGGCGACCTCCTGCCACTCACCACCACCGGCGCTGTATTCGAGGTGCAGGGAATCGACATCGAGGTTCGCATCTTGTGCCTGCCACAACGCAGTGACTTCCTCGGAGCGAGTGGAGACCAGGCTAAGAGTGATCTCGGGAGTGTCTTGATCCACGACCACCTGAAGTTCGGGAGATAACTCGGCTGCGGGATGCAGTCCGCCCCGATTGTCGACAGTTCGGACGGCGAACAGGTATTTGCCATCCGCGGGTGCCTCGAACTGAAATCGACTCGCTGCAGGGGCGACGTTTTGCACTTCCCGCCAGTTCTCACCGTCGTCGGTCGACAGAAACAGCCGAATCTCGACGGCCCCGATGCGAGTGAGTTCGTCGGCATCGAACTGAAAGGGGATGCCGAACCGGGCGCGATTGGTGAACTGTTGCGCCTGGGCAATCGAGGTGAACACTCCCATTGCCAGCAGGGCGGCGAACAGGAGATTCAAACCGAGGCGCAGGCGTTCGCAGGAAGCGACGCGAGCGTGCCTGATCGATCGATCGGGACTGGACATCTGGTTTACCCCCGGAAGCACGCGCTCCGCACCCCGTCGCGCATGGTGTGGCCCTCAGAGGAAGACCCACGTTCGACAATATCGTCATGCCCGTCCGGGGGACTTGAAGCCAACACCCACCCGCACACAGCGTCGGCGGAGTCTGCCGGTTGAGTTTTCCCTTGGGGAATCTAGGCAGGCGTCTCGTCTCCGGCCAACGGCTTAGTCCTGTGAGACTATGAGCGGCGTCACGACAATCCTCCTTGCCCCCCGTGCCTCCTCGTCTGAATCAAACCCAAATGCCGCTCCTACACCAATTATAGAATTGAAATCGCATCCGGAGACTTCACAACGGTCAAAGGAATTGTCTACCTTTGTCTCGTGCTGCTGATGGAAGGAGCCTTTCCACATGGGTCTTAATCCGTCAAGAACATGCGAGCCAACCTCTTCTTCTGCGTCGCGGCCATTGCGCTTTCGGTCCACCACGATTGCTCCGCCGCCCTCATGGGTCCGGGCGACATTGCGTTCATCGGCTTCAATGCCGATGGCAACGACGACTTCTCGTTCGTGACGCTGGCGGCTATCAGTCCCAGCACGTCGGTCTACTTTCGTGATGACGAATGGAACGGTGGGACGATCGGCGTGACAGGTGCATTCAATACCGGGGAAGGATCGATGCAATGGGATTCCGGTGCGACGACGATTTCTGCAGGAACAGTCATTTCTGTGAACAACGCCAATAGCGTGTCCCGCACGGTGAACTTCGGCAGCTTTGTCGGTTTCTCTGGATCGCTTAGCCTCGACGGTATCGATGAGGCGCTTTGGGCTTACTTAGGCACAGACCATACTGCACCAACTGTGTTTCTTTCGGTTGTCGCGAACGAAGCAGCTCCGAACGCCACTTCTCCGAATCTCGGAGGCACGGGTCTGACGGACGGCGTCAACTCTCAGATCATCGCTGGCGACGAAGACATCATGGCCTACATCGGCGCGCGATCAGGACAAACCAGCTTCTCGGACTACTTGGCGTTCATAAGCAACGATGCAAACTGGATTACCGAAGACAGCGCTGGCTCACAGCATAACAATACGACAGCTCCAGACGTTCCCTTCGACTCGACCGCCTTCACTCTCTCTGCCTCTGCCGCTCCCGAACCGAGCGCGTTGGTTCTCGCGATCGGCGGACTGCTGACGATCGCCGTTTCGAAGCGACGCCGACGAGCCGATTGAGTTCACGTCTTAGCCGAGCACCAGTTCAAACCGGTTTTGCTCCGATTCGTTGCGCTGGCCGAGTGTCGGGGAGTAGTCGTGGATGGCCAAGCTCTCACCGTCGGGGCGGAATTCGATGAGCCGCAACCAGCCGTCACCGCCGGCGGGTTTCATCTGGAAATTCACCAGCAGTTGATGCACCTGCGTGCCATTCTGCGTCGGCGACGTCATCCGCCCGAGGCCGTCCTCCAGGACATGGCCGTTGAGCGTCATGAGGAAGTTGTCGTGCCGGCTGACGAGTTCGTTCCAGAGTTCCTCGCCATCAGTGACATCGTCATTCGTCGCCCCCGCGACGCCATATGCATGCGGGTTCCAGCGCTGGTCCTCGCCTCGAGTCGTCCAGTCGTAGCGAGTTTCGTCGTAGTACATGTAGGCATGCGTGATGAGAATCGCCTGCCGGTCTGCATGCTGTTCGACGACTTCATTCGTCCAGCGGACGACATCTCGCCGCGGACCGAATTCGAGTCCGATCACGACGAAGTCGTGCCCCTCGGCCGAGAAGAGATGAAACGAGTTCTCCATCCGCTCGGGTTCCTGATCGTAGGTGCCGCCGAACGTCGGGAGTTCGCGAAACTTAGCCACAGGGAAATAGTCGTTCATCAAGGTCGAGCGGTCGGAGCAGCCACCCCCTTGGCTGTAGTCGTGATTGCCAGGCACCATGAAGTAGGGCAGTTCGCCGTCTAAGAGGTTCATGGCGGTGACGGCATTCTGCCATTCGTCAGGAGTATTGTTATTGGTGATGTCCCCCAGTTGCAGCACGCAGGCAATGTTGCGGACTTCGCGATTCTCCACGACCCAGCGTGTTTGAGCCGCGAACGTCTCGGGATAACTCTGACTGTAGTGCTGCGTATCGGGCAGCACTGCAATCGTGAAACCACCAGCCTGCGGCAACGGTGGCTCGCCGTCCACGAGAACGGCATCATCATACGGACCGGCCTCGCCACTGCAGGGAAAGAATGTTCGAGTCGGCCGACGGTAAAACTCATCCTCATCATCGTGTGCCCTGGCCCCTGCCAACCAGGCGGGCAACGCCAGTGATAACCCCGAACCCGCCAGAAAACGACGACGCGAGAATTGAGACATGGCCGCAACCTCGGAGATCGAAATGAAATGTAGAAAGGAAGTTCGAGATTATGCCGTGAATGTTAGGATGTGCAAGGAGATCGACACCGATGTTTGCAACCTCCACGCCAATTTCCTGCGGTTGATCCATGCCTTCAATTTCAACGACCAACAACGAGTCACCCCGCTTCCCATCTCGAATGGCATTCATGCAACTGGCGCACGCAGCCGTGCTCCTGATGGCAACGTCGGGTTGCGAGGACGGTGCGCCTGCAGTTCATTCGCTTACTAACGATTCCCTGACCGCAGAGGTCAAGGTCGCACCACCGCTCGTCGTCCTGATCGGCGGCATCGATTCCGATCCCACGCCGGAACAGATTGCCGGAATCGCTGCCCGCGGCGAGGGGAACTGCGGGCCGTTTCAGCTTTGCGGAGACCTGCTGGCCGAGGGTTATCGCGCCGAGTATTTCAACTGGAACGGCACGCGAGCCGGCGAGATCGAGGCGGAGAGTCCTCCGTTTGCCGAGGGGATCGCCGAGTGCATTCGCAACATGTGCAACGAGCAACCCGGGGCCCCGGTTGTCATTGTCGGTAACAGTTGGGGCGGACACACAGCTTGGGAAGTCTGCGAACTATTGTCGGCCGAGCCTGCGATTGATGTTGAACTGGTGGTGTTTCTCGATCCCTCATCATTGGGACGCCTCAACGCCATCCGGCCAGAGTCGCTACCGGCATGCATCAAGTCGGCGGCCACCTACTTCACTCGCAACGCCGGAGGCTGGGGCGCCTGGGAGGCTGAACCTCGCATCGAAAACATCGACCTCGGCGACACTGCCAACGGATTCCTCATTCCCGGCGGGCCAGCGTACGATTCGGTCTTCAGCATCAGTGCTCACATCGCGGCGGAGTGGGATGAGCACATCCATAGAGTCATTCGCGAACGGATCGCACAGGCCGTCGATCGGTAATTGATCATTGGTCTTACGACGGTGGTCGTTGGACGGTGGAAGTTGAACTATGATCCGTGAATGTCGCCATCCACTCGCATTCTGCCGACCGCCATTTTCAGCCTGGTGCTGGCGACGGCGCTGACGGCCCTGTTTTGGTGGCCGCTCTGGCAAGGAGGAGGCCTGATTGGCGGAGACATTTACAGCTACTTCTTTCCGCAGAAGACCTACTTTGCTGATCATTGGACCGAGGGACGCCTGCCGCTGTGGAATCCGCTCGTGGGGCACGGATATCCGGTGTTGGGGGAAAGTCAGACGGGTGCGCTCTATCCCATGAATCTGCTGCTGTACCGGCTGCTCGATGTCAATGCCGCGTACAACGTATCGCAGCTCGTGCATCTCGTATTCGCATTTGTGGGGATGACGCTGCTGTCGCTGCGGCTCGGGATCAAAGGTCCGGGCAGCATTCTGGCGGCCGTGGTCTTTGTCTTCGGCTGGCTGCCGCCGCGAATGTGCTTGGAATGGGCACCGATCGGAGCGGCGTATCTGCCGTGGGTGCTGCTGTGTATTGAAGGTTATCTGCAATCGGGCCGCTTCCGCTGGCTGACGCCGCTGCCGTGGCTGATCGGCTGTCATCTGCTGGCGGGACACTACAACCTGGCGTTCATCAACCTGCTGGTCTGCGTGACATGGCTGATGGCGCGAACATGTTGGGCCACCGATAAGCGACATGATCGCATTGCATCACGTCGATTCCGTTCGATGTGCGTAGTGGCAGGCATGCTCGCGCTGGGATTCGCATTGGCAGCCCCACAAGTGTTGGCCACTTGGGAACTCAAGCAATTGAGCCAACGTGCGGACATTGGAGCAGCGCACGATCCGGGATATGGACACATCCCCCCGCTCTACTTGTCACAGATCGTCGCCCCCTGGATGTGGTATCCCCCCGAGATCGACTTTGATCGAGTGATGCAACAACTTCACTGGGGGGCCTATCCCGCAGCCACTAACAAAGTCGAGGCGCATCTCTACTTTGGCATGCTGCCACTGGTAATGGCGCTCATCGCGATCTGGCGATTGCGTCATCAGCCTGAGGGGCGCAGGGGTTGGCTCGTCTGGATCGCGATTGCCATCGCCGCCACTGTGTACACAACGGGCTGGCTGTTGCCGATCACGACGCACCTTCCGGGGTTCAGTTACTTCATGGGTCCAGGGAGATACGGAGTCGTCGCAACATTCGTGGTCGCGTTGCTCGCAGGCAGGGAACTCGATCATTGGACGAGTGCCCGCAACAACGCAGATACCTCGGTCGCTCACCTGGGCGTCGTGAGAAGTTTCGCCATCTCGGCCATTGTCCTGACCGTGACACTAGCCGACCTTTGGATAGTGAGTCAGTGGGTGTTCTATGCCGAGCCGGTCCCCAAGGCACCGCTTGAGTATCGCGAAGACAGCGAGTTGCGGCAGTTGGCGATGGAACTGGGACCGAATGCGAGGTTGTTCGCTCCCGGTTCGAATCTCGCGACGCTCACCGGCTTTGCGGCATCGCCTCCCTATTTGGGACTTGGGGCGGCCGAGTACTTCGATCCAACATTGAGACCACCTTATGCCGACGTGCGCGATGTGCCCTCCGCCGATATCGACAGGCAAGTCGCCTGGCTGCGACGGGCGGGAGTCACTCATCTGTTGTGTCTGGAGCGTCTCTCTCCAACGGTGTGGCCTGTCGAACTGGTGTGGGAAGGGATTGACGAGATGATCAATCGTGCCTGGGCTCGCCATGACCCGCTGTATCTTTACAAGCTGCGTGATGCTCCCAGTCGCGTGCGACTCGAACTAGACGATGCGCCAGCAGAGGCCAGCGACTCTCCTCGAATCGTGTTCGATAATGGCGACGAGATCGAGATCGAAGTAAACAGTCCTCAGCCGGCCACACTGGTGCTCGCCGACTTGTGGTATCCCGGCTGGGAAGTGGAGATTGATGGCTCACCGGCGTCGGGGATGCAATTCGATCACATGTTTCGAGCCGTTGATGTCCCGGCGGGCCAACACGTTGTGACATGGATGTACCGGCCCCGTCTCGTTCGCTGGGGCTACGTCGTGAGCGGTTTAGCAACCCTGGGAGGATTGCTCCTAATTCTGACAACTTGCCGGCGTAGGACAGAAGAAGTTTGACCTGACGGGGATCGAGGGACACAATATGAGGACTGGCAAGTTCTTGCGTTCAAAATGTCGCTCGGCAGTCACGTCTGCGATTCGGGCAAATGATGATGGTGCGCCTTCTGATTGCGATCTGGGCATTGGGGATCATTGGATCCGCATTGGCCCGCGCACAGCCAGATGTCGTGCCCACGGCTGCTCCGTTGCCCGATGAGGGCGATGAGAATCCCACGCAAGGTCCACCACCCTCGCCCGGTGTTCGCGGCATGGTGCCTGGAGCCGCCGCGCCGATTGGCACGCGGCTCGACGAACTGGAGATCAGTGAGGATGGCGAGACGGTCATCGCTCCCGCTGTCAATGTGGCGCTTCCCTTTCCGATGCCGGGAGACACCGGTCCACAGCATGCGGCCGCCTACGTCGCCGCGGTGGAGTTCAGGGGAGAAGTGATCGACGACGTTGCCGACGGCGAACTGGTCACCGAGATCATCGTCACGCGCGACCACGGCTGGCATCTGCTGAATCTCAATCTGAATCAGGCCATCTGCCGCAACTGGGAATATGAATACGAAGGTGACGGCGAAGGGGAATCGAGTCCCGTGATTAGTCCCGTTCGCGACGACGGATTGTCGTGGCAGTTTCGCGGAATCGGCCGACATCGATTGACTTTGACGATGCGTGTGAAGGTTCATCGCACATCGGCTGGTCATCAACTGCAATTGGCGCTGCCGCCTTTGCCGCGAGAGTTCGAAACACTCGTCGAACTACGTTTTGGTTCTGCGGTGCGAGTCCGCCGTCCCGATGGCGAAACGATGTTTCAGCAGTCGACTGACGACGCGGGCCGCACCATCCTGAATGCAGGCATCTCGGGTCCACGACTCGAACTGACCTGGGAAGAATCACAAGCCGACGTGGCACAGGTTGCCGAGGTCAAGACGGAATGGTCCATTCGGTATGACCAGTCGGCCCAACAGTTGCGGCTCTATGCGTCGGCGGACCAACTCCTGCAGCCCGAGAATGGCGCGCTCGAGTTCATCGACGTTCGATTGCCGGCTGGATGGGAACTCATCTCTGTGACGGGCGAACGCTACGTGTCCCGTGAACTCATGTCGGAGAGTGGGTTGACACGAGTCCACCTGCTCGATGCCGATTCTCAATTCCGCTTGCAGTGGTACTTCCGTCGCGAGTTCGCGTCCCCTCGAACCGAAGTGACGGTTGATGGTCTGGAAGTTTCCGGAGTACAGCGGCAATCGGGAGATATCGCCGTCGAGGCTCCCGTGGGTTGGCAGCTCGGGTGGGTACAGGGCTCCAGCGAAGGAGTGGCTCGCCGCGCGCCGGCCTATCGTCCGGGTAGCCCGACCGGGGGGCTGATGTTCGGGTATCAGTTTCAGCCGTTTCGACTGACGCTCGACCTGAAACAGAGTCTGCCGCTCGCCGTGATTCGACCGCGCTGGTTCTTGAATGCAACCGCCGAGCGCCTCGAATTGCAGGCTGAGTTCGAGATTGATGAACAAGGCGAATCTGTCCCATTGCTGCAGATCGTCTGGGAGGAGGCCGCGAACGAAGGCTGGCAGATCGAATGGATCAACGATCCGACGCAAACCGAGACCGAGGCCGAGGCCCTGGTCGCGTTTCAGTCGGGGAGCCTCAGCCTGCCGGTTCCGGAGAACTCGAACGTCATTCGCATGAAGTTGTCGAGGCCGATCGGCATGGCGGGATCATTCGAGTTCACGCTGCCCGGCGTCAACGCACGACTCGTCGAGCCCGGTTGGCTCATTCAACAGAGTGCGGATGAAGTGGTGCTGGAAACGTCGGTCGCGCCGGATTCGAGACAGTTTGCAGGTGAGCCATCGCCCATCGACTTCAACTGGCCCCTGGGTTTCTCGCAGGAGGTTGCCAAGCAGACTTCCTATGCCACCGAGCAGGGGCCGATCCAGGCGAACCTTAGCATCCACACTCGTGAAGTCGACGCCGCGTCGACGGTGACGATCGAAAGCCTGGCGCAGCAATGGGTCAGCATCTCGCAGGAATTCGACCTGCAGGTTCGCTTTGGCCGACTATCGAGCATTGAGTTTCTGATTCCCGAGGCACTGCGCGAACACATGCAGCCGCAAGCGTCGCAAAGCGCGATGGAGTTTCGGGCGAACGGCGTGCGTGTTCCATTCCATTGGCCGGATCCCGATGAGCCCAACGTCGAACTCGATCTGTCGGCACAACCGCTGCGGGGGAATGCCACCATCGAAGTTCGTTACAAGTTTCCGTGGGATCAGACTCGCGGAGACCGGCTGAGTCTGCCCGTGCTGTCACTCCGCGCGGATGAAACCACCACGACCCGTTGCTCGATTCCCAGCACCGACCTTGCTCCGGTGATCGTCGAGGGACAAGGCTGGACGCCGGTTCCCACCGCACCCGATACGCAATTGTGGGAGTTCGAGGGCAGGACGCTGGCTGTCCCGCTGGCATTAGCGCCCGCGCAGGCGACTCAACTTGCCCGTCAGTCGGTCGCCACAGCGTATTGCACGGCGACCTTTCAATCCGACGGAGGTTATCGAGTCGTCGCCAATTACCTGATATCTCCAGAGACGCAGATGTGGTCGTGTGAACTGCCCGCGACCGCCCAGGGAGAACAATTCTTCCTGGGAGATCAGCCGGTGCCCACGCAGCGAGCTTCACTTAACGGGCGCACCAGCCACGTTCTGCGTTTGACGCCCGACCGGCTGAATCTCGGAAAACTGCGGATCGAGTACACGGTCCCTTCATCCCGTAGAGTTGGCATTTGGGGCGAGGCCGAGATCGAACTGCCGCGAGTTTCGGAGTCGATCTGGATCGAAGAGATCTTTCTGGAGACGGCTCTGCCCGACGGCATGCAGTTGTTCAACTCGCCTCGCGGATGGACTCAGGAGTTCGACTGGAAACGAACCGGATTCTTCTGGACCAGGCAGCCGAACGAACGACTGCTAGCGGCTCGCGAAGGATTCAAAGCTGTGTCGTCCGCCGCCACACCAGGGGGTTCGCGATACGGATTCAGCCGTTTCGGCGCGACGCCGAGTCTGTCGTTGACGTGGATGAGCAGGCCGCTGATCGTCTTGCTCGGCGCGGGGGTTACGTTGCTGCTGGGGTTCATGCTGACGCGCTTGCCTGCGTTTCGCGGACCACTGCCGATTCTGTGCCTGGGGTTTGGAATCAGCATCGTGGGCTTGTGGTTTCCCGAACCGCTGGAACTCTTGCTGCAACCCGCGATATTGGGACTCGTGCTCGCCTGGGGAGCCAGTCGATTGGGAGTCGCGGGCCGCTATCGCCGCAAGGCGGGTCTCGAACCGCGCATGGAGGTCGGTTCGCAGAAATCGTCTTCGTTCACGCCGACGGGAACATTCCCGGCTGCTTCCGCTGTTGCATCGGGCACGCAGTCGACGATCTATCGTCCGCTGGCGCATTTCGGCCAGGCCAGTAGCACGACCGCGCCGCCGAAGTAGTTACGGGTGCTGCAAGCATTCAGGGCGCCAGCCAGGTTCCCTGGAATTCTTGTGACGATTCATCAAACACGAACCGGCATCGTTCGTGGCCTCCGTCTTTGAGATGCAGCCAGTCGATCTGCTGGACGGTGGTTACAAGCACACAGAAGTTCTTGCTCCCGGGCTGCAGTAATTGCCGAGTTCGTTCATCGTCCAAGATGCCGCGTTCGAGCAACTCCTTGACTGCTGCAGGCAGATTCGAAGTCGGAGCATCCACGGGGTTTCCTGGGGGTAATTCCTCGATGTAGTTGACCTTGCTAATAGTCGACGCCCGCGACCAGCAGTCGCTGAGGAGATCATCATCGGTGTGAACGGCGGCGATGCCGTCGACGCGGAGCTGCACCTTGTCGCGCGCGTCGTAGAAGTGCCAAGCGACGTGGGAATCGTCCCTAATCTCCTGAACCTTGAGAGTGCGAACATCGGTGTACGAGGTGATCGTACGCCGGGCTTGATCGCAATCTCTCAGCACGAGCATGCGTTGCGCGACTCCGCCCGCGGTGCGCGTGGCGAGGACCGGCAGTCGCAACGGGTGATCGGTTGACGCCGCTGCTTCCTGCCACTGCGTCCAGATGACATCAAGGATTGCCGGCAGTGTCTTTGCGGGCCAGCGATCAGTCATTGCCCTCACAACTCTTCCCGCGACTGCAGGGCCTGCAGGCGAATCATGTCGTTGTCGCAAACGTCGGCCAGACGACCGAGTCGGTCGGCCCACGCGGTGCGCTCAGTTTGGCTCAGAGCCGGCTTCAGCAAATCGACGGCATGGATTGTGTTCTTGAGGATCGTCAGTTGCTGCTGATACGACGCCAGTTTCTCCGCGCTCGCCGCGCGACCCGGATCGACGGGCGGCTCGGCGATCGCCCTCTCGACCGCTTCCTCGAATACATGCATGCCCGCCGTCGAGCCGTCGCGCGCCAGTCCGTTCGCCGCGTTGATGCGGGTGATCGGATCTCCATGATTCAGGAGCGCCGTCAATCTCGGCTCGGCGACCTCCGCCTTCACCAGGCCCAGCAGATACACCGCGGGCTGGCGAATGATCGACTTTTCGGAATACGACAAGTCGATCGCCGCTTCGACGATGTCGGCGTCGTCCACCGGGTTTCCGCGCTCTCGGGCCTTTCCGGCGATCATCGACGCCGCAATGAGGGACTGCCCCTGAATCCCCTCGTCCTCGCGCCGCATGGCCGCCAGCAGGACGGGAGTGACCGTTTCGGGAACATTCAGCCTGCCGATCGCGATCGACAGGAATTCCAACTGTTCACGTTCCTCGTCGGTAAACTGAGTTTGCGCAATGAGTCCGGAATAAATATCGCAGAGCGATTTGGCGATCTCGGCATTTTCCGCGAGATGCTGTCCCTGTTCGCCGCGTGCATTGTCGGCATTGAGCATTTCCGCCAGCGTCATCGCCGCTCGCCAGCGGATGTGCGGGTTCTCGCTCTTGATGTTCGCCACCGCCCGACGCCAGTCGAATTCGCCAGTGGCCAACTGGCCGAAGAGCAGCCACACGCCCAGCACGACCATCACGATGATCGCCGGGACGACGAACAACTGCACGATGAATCCAGCCGATGGAGGCTCGACCGGCGGCAGATCCTTCGTCGCCCGCTTCATTTCGTCGCGTGGTTCATCGGCGTGCACATTGCTCGCCGCGAAGTCTTGCGCGGGCTCATTGGCATCGTCATTCATGGGAATAGCAGTCATCGCTCGCCAAGATTGTGTCTGCATCCGTTGTAGCCGCAACAGATGCGATTGGCCAGCGAGGCTCAGCTAAACCGCAACCGCGAGAATCGTTCAGATAATCTCGCTGACCACGCGAGCAGGCCGGTCATTGGTCAGGTATTGCTGCTGGCCGCTGTACGCATAAACCAGTTGCGAATGGTCGATGCCGAACAGGTGGAGCAAGGTCGCCTGATAGTCGTTGGGAGTCGTGACGTTATCGACCGCGCGGTGGCCGAACTCGTCGGTGTTGCCGTAGGTCATGCCGCCACGAATGCCGCCGCCGGCCAGCCAGATGCTGAACCCCTGCCCGTTGTGGTCGCGCCCCGCCGCGGCCGGATCGCCATGATCCTGCGTGACGGGAAGCCGGCCGATCTCGCCTCCCCAATGCACAACCGTCGTCTCTAATAGTCCGCGCTGCTTGAGATCCTTGACGAGCGCCGCCGCTGGCCGATCGGTGCGTTTGCAGACCGCCGGCAGCACTGACTGGATGCTCGTGTGATTGTCCCAGGGCTGGCCATCGAGGAAGAGTTGCACGAACCGTACTCCGCGCTCCACCAGCCGCCGCGCGATCAGGCAGCGGGTGCCGTACTCTCGCGACTCGTCTTGATCGAGACCGTACATCTTCTGCGTCGCCTCGGTCTCTTGTGAGATGTCGAGAGCCTCGGTGGCCGCGACCTGCATGTTGGCGGCCAGTTCGTAACTGGCAATGCGGGCCTCGAGGTCGGCCTCGCCGGGATGCCGATCGAGATGCTGACGATTCAGTTCCTGCAGGAAGCCGAGTGTTTGCTCCTGTAGCCCGCCGCGAAGATGAGGCGGAGCATCAAGGTTCAGAATCCTCGGTTCACGCGGCCTGAGCACTGTCCCTTGAAATAACGATGGCAAAAAACCGTTCGACCAGTTGTTCACTCCATCCACCGGATGGCCGCCCGGATCGGTGAGCACCATGTAGGCCGGCAGATCTTGTGACTCCGAACCCAGCGCGTAGGTGAGCCACGATGCGAAGTGCGGCCGGCCGAGGACGCCCGGAATCCCGCCGTGAAAGTAACGAATCGAAACCTCGTGCCCGTTCGCGCCGGTGTGCATGCCGCGTAACAGACAAATATCGTCGACGATCTCAGACGTACAGGGGAGAAGTTCCGACAATTCGGTGCCGCATTCGCCGCGGGGAGCGAACTGAAACGGACTCCCCAGCAGTTTCTTGCTGGCCTCGTTGACGAAACTGAACTCGATGTCTTCCCGATAGTCGGTGCCGCTGAACCGCGTCAATTCGGGTTTGGGATCGGTCAGGTCGACATGCGAAGGACCGCCGTGCTGGAATAGCGAGATCATCGCGTTCGCACGCGGCGCGAACATCGGTTCCTTGGGCAGCAAATCCAGTCTCTGCTGTTGACTCGTCAGGTCGACCGGCTTCGCCAGCAGCTTGTCCTGTTTGAGCAGCCAGGCGAGCGCAACGGTGCCGATGCCCATCGCGTTGTGTTCCAGGAAATGTCGCCGCGTCATCGGCCGCATCAATCTGCCTCTTGTGTTGTGTACGGGTAATCGTCGGAGGACACATCACTCCACATACAGGAATTCGTTCGATGTCATCAGGGCCTGACACAAATCGATCAGAGCTTGCTGTGAGGCAGTGCGACCGTCCGGCAGTGCCACCGAGTTCTGGTCGATGAAATCGATTTGTCCCGCAAGAAACTCTGCCGCCAGTTTGAGTTCGTTCGCATCGGGCTTACGGCAGAGCGCCAGTTGCCACGCCCGCGATGCACGGGCGGCCAGTGTCTCGATCGAATCCGCTGGGCCTTGGAACTCTCTGGTCGACGAGTATTGCCGCGTGGTGCCCGTCGGCTCCAGCAGTGAGAGTGTCGCTTCCCACTGGTACGAGTCGGCGTTGATGTTCTCCCGGCTGTCGACGACGAAATCGATCGTGTTGCCGGCTTGCACATTGACCGCGCTCACCTCAACGGCCGTCGAATTGTTGAACACGTTCCACTCACCCAGCAGGCCCGTCGCGCTCGATACGATGCGTCCCCGCACGCCGTCGCCATTCTCGCTGCCATGAGAGAATGTGCCGCTGATCGAAATTACTCCATCCGCGAGGGCATGCCAGCGGCGAATGGACGATCGCTCGGGGCCATCGGGATGCCCGCCGACCGCGTGCACGATCGCCCAGCCGATGTGAGGGTCAGGCAACACCTCGCCACCTTGCCACGCCGAACCCGTCCAGAATGGCAATGGCGTGAAGGGCTGCACTCGTCCGGTTGTTGCATCAAATCCGCCATAGCCATATTCCCAGATCTCATGCGGCAAGCGCGGCGATGATGAAATCGCGGCAAGTTCGATCTCGGAAAGCGGCGAAGACTCGCGAGTCGCACGGTCGGCGAGAGCGGCTGCCATCTGCAGGATCGGTTCGCTGTTCATCAATACGAGCGACTGAGTCGCGACCGTCGAGACAGGGCGGCGTTCGCAGTTGGTCTCCATCACTGGTGCATCGAACGCCTGCAACATCGCGACTGGCTGACTGCGCCGCACGCGAATGTACAGGCTGCGGCGACCCTGATCATTTTCGACGATTACTTGCCCGGCATCGTCCTCGACGATCGCTACCGGCGACCCGAACAGCGTTTCATCCAGTTGGCCGGTGACAGCCAGCATCCGATCTCGTAAAGGTTCTGCTTCCAGGCGCGTGATCGACTGCCGCCAGTACGAATTGTTCTCGGGGTCGATCGCCTGTCGCGCCGGATCGCGAAATGAACTCTGCCGCCAGGCCGTCGAGGTGAGGATCAGTCGATGCAGCGACTTGAGGCTCCACCCCGATCGCATGAACTCATCGGCCAGCCAGTCGAGCAGTTCCGGGTGCGTGGGCCGGCTGCCAAGCTGGCCGAAATCAGCCGGCGTCGAAACGATGCCGCGACCGAAGTGATGCATCCAGACACGATTGACGATCACTCGCGCGACGAGGGGATGCTGGCCGTTCACCAGCCAACGAGCATACGCGAGACGGCGGCCTGATGTCGGCAGCGCGGGATCATCATCAGGGAACTGTGTTGCCACTTCGCCGTTACACAGGACCGTCAACCCCGCAGGCGGCACGATCTGTTGCGGCTGCTGAAAGTCGCCGCGATGAAACAGCGGCGTCGGCGGCAAGTGGCCGGCCGGCTCATCAAGGATTCGCAGGAACTCCTCGACAGGTTTCTGCGCGCGGACGGCTGCAATGCGTTCATCGTACTTCTTGAGATCTTCGGCAGCTTCCGGCAGATACTGGTAGAGCACACCCGGCGAGATGTTGACGCTCGGGTTTTGATCCAGCAATTGCATCTGTTCCGGTGTGCGTTGATCGGCAGCCGTCTCGGAGGCCGTGAGCAGTTCCATTCGCAAGGGCTCTTCGAACTTGGCCAGTTCCTGCTCCAGAGCCTGCCGCATGTACTCGGCTTCCTTGATGGCGCGTTCGGCGGCAATGACGGTCGCCTCGGCTTCAATTTCGGCTGCCCGCGCGCGGTCGGCCACGGTGTAGAGCGACACTTGTCTCTGCTGAGGAATGCGCCAGGCCTGCCAGTCGAGCGCGGGCGCGAACACCGCCCGCATCGCGTAGTAGTCGGTCTGCAGAATCGGGTCGTAGCGGTGGTCGTGACACTGCGCGCACGCCATGCTCAGACCGAACAGCGATGTGCTCACGATCTTGATCGTGTCGGCAATCACTTGGTTCCGCGCTTCGGGAGTATCCGAACCAGATCCGGTGCCATCGGCCGCCATCGTGAGAAAGCCGGTCGCCGTCAGCAGTTCGATCTGTTCAGGAGTCAGATCACCGTTGATCGGACCGGCAAGTTCATCACCCGCCAACTGCTCGATCACAAACTGATCGAACGGCTTATCCGCGTTGAGTGAACGAATGACGTAATCGCGGTACTTCCACGCCCAGCCACGATCGGCATCGTTCACGGTGTAACCTTCGGAGTCCGCATACCCCGCGACATCTAGCCAATGTCGTCCCCAATGCTCTCCGTAATGTGGTGAGGCCAGCAGTTCATCAACGAGCCGTTCGTACCAGTCGGCCCCGGCATCGTCGAGCCAGCGATCAACTGCATCGGGGGACGGCGGCAGGCCAGTGAGGTCGAAGTGAATTCGCTTGACGAGTGTGAGCCGGTCGGCGTCTTCGGAGAATGTCAGCCCCTCGGGCATCGCGCTCAACAGCAGGGCATCGATCGGCGTGCGCACTCGACAATCTGGTCCAAACTCTGGAACTTCCGGCCGAGTGATGGGCTGGAATGACCAGAAGGCGCGTTCTTCCGGCGTGATGCCGAGACCTTCAGGAACCGTTTCTGGCTCCGGCCGTGCGGTGTTCGCGCCGGCTGCGATCCAGCGTTCGATGAGTGCAATCTTCTCGGCGGGCACTTTGGCGTCTGAAGGAGGCATCTCTCCGGCGCGAATGCGGTCAAGCAGCAGGCTTTGTTCGGGATGTCCCGTGACGATGGCCGGCCCACTGTCGCCCCCCGACAACATCAGACGGGCGAGCCGCAGGTCAAGATGGGCCTCCTTCTCCGCTGCCGACCCATGACAGTCGAAACAGAACTCCCGAAAGATCGGGCGAATGTGTTCTTCGTAGGTCAGCGGAACGGCATCATCGGCCCGCGCCGGTCCGACGGCGGCGAACCAAGATGAACAAACGAGCAACGAGGCTCTGAGCCAGGTTTTCATCACGCGGGAGGGAGTGGGGAGGCGGGACTTCAGCAGGCAGGACGGATCAACCGTATGTGATATGATAGTGCGCGATCGACGCACCTGTCAGTGCCAATGAGTCATGAAATCAGTCGGCTCCTTGGAATCCGTTTATTGGGAGAATCCATGTTGACTACACAACCAATGTCGCGACGACTTTTCCTGGGGGCCGCAACGGCGGGAGCTGTGTCTGGTTTGGCTCCCTCTGCGGTGCTAGGCGGCAATGTTGAATCAATTCAGTCCGAGCAGCGCAAGCGCCTGGCCGTCGTCACCACAGAGTGGCGTTACCACTCGCATGCGTGGCACATGGCCGAGCGGTTTCTGGTCGGATACCCGATCGAAGGGCGTTGGCATCATCCGCCGTTCGATGTCGTCGGGGGGTACGTCGATCAATTCCCGGAAAACGATCTCGCCCGGCAGCGGTCGCAGGAGTTTGGCTTTCCGATCTTCCCGACGATTGCCGAGACGCTGCGTTGCGGCGGTGATGAACTCGCCGTCGATGCCGTGCTCATTATCGGCGAGCATGGGGACTACCCGAAAAGTGAATACGAGCAGACGCAGTATCCGAGGTACGAGTTCTTCAAGGCCGTCACCGATGTGTTTCGAGAGGAAGGCAGCGCGGTGCCTGTCTTCAATGACAAGCATCTGTCGTGGCGCTGGGACTGGGCGGTGGAGATGGTCGAGATTTCGCGTGAACTTGGTTTCGCGTTTACTGCCGGGTCATCGCTGCCCGTCACCTGGCGGATGCCGTCGATCGACATGCCGCCTGGAGCCGAGGTCGAAGAAATCATGTGCGTCGCGATGGGCGGCATTGACAGTTACGACTTTCATGCCCTCGAAGTGATGCAGTGCATGGCCGAGCGTCGCAGCGGCGGCGAGACCGGCGTGGCCAGCATGCACGCCATTCGCGGTGATGCCGTGTGGAATGCGATGAATGCCGGCGACTGGACCAGTGGCGGCTGGGATCCCGAACTGTTCGCGGCCTGCCTGTCGCGTAGCCAGACGCTCGCTCAACCGGAATCGTACAGCCATCGTTATCCGACGAGCGAGCAGATGCGGCAATGGGTCACCGACCCGGTGGCGTACCGTTTCGAATACAACGACGGCCTCAAGGCCACGATGCTGTTGCTGAACGGCCTCGTCGGCGACTTCAACTTCGCTGCCCGGTTGAAGGACCAGGAAGAGCCACTATCGACGCTCTTCTATCTGCCGCCGAATCCGAACGTCACGTACTCGGCGGCCCTCATGTCGAAAGCAGAGGAGACGTTTCTCACTGGTCGGTCGCCGTATCCCATCGAACGCACACTTTTGACGACCGGCCTCGTCGCAGCCGGCGTGAAGTCGCTCGGTGAAGGACAGATCAAGCTCGAGACGCCGCATCTTGCGGTGGAGTATGAGGTCGGGCCGGAGTCCACGTTCTGGCAGGCATGAGTCGTCCAAGACCATCGACCAAAACAAAAAAACACCCTTGCCAAGCTGGCAAGGGTGTTGTTCGATCGAGAATCGTCTGCAGTGAGGATCAATCCCAGTTCTTGGGATGGATGAACCACCACCACTTGTCGGTACGGGAGTTGAACTTCAGGCTCCAGTAGCCGTCATCCCATTCCAGGGTCGCCTGACGCCAGCCGAGCGGAACCTGCGGATAGGGATAATAAGGTCCGATGTACGGCCAGGCACTGGCATCGTACTGGCCGGGATAGGTCACCGCGGCGTAGTTGTCATACGGTGCGTATGACGGCCAGGCGTTTTCCGGCAGATGCGGGTTGTTGTACATCATGTGGCTGGCCGGCTGGGCGTGGCCGTAACCACCGGGAGCCATCATCGGAGCCGGTCCACCCTGCATCATTTGTGGAGGCGGAGCCTGCTGCGAAGGATCATATGCTCCAGGCTGATAACCATACGGGGCCTGCATGGCCGGTCCGTAAGGCATGTTCGCGGCCTGCATCACCTGACCCTGCGGATAGCCCTGAGGATACCCTTGCGGGCCCTGAGGATACCCTTGCGGGCCCTGCGGATATCCTTGGGGGCCTTGCGGGTTTCCACCAGTCTGGGCGAGTTCGCCGTTGACCGTCAGACGGTTGACGACATCGTGGACGCCGGGAACTTGCCGAGCGGCCATTTCGGCACGCTGAGCTTCCTCGTCGCTGTTGACTTCGCCGATCAGGCTGGCAGCGCCCTGGGTGTAGCGGACTTCGACATCCGCCCCACCAAGACCCGATTGCACCAGCGATTGCGCGATCTCTTGAGCGACCTGCTGATTCGATCGGCCGTCAGAGGGGGCCTGCTGATAAGCGACCTGACGGACATCGTCGCCCGCCGATCCCTGATATCCGGCTTGCGTCACCGGCGACTGAGCGGCGGGACGCAGCAGATTGTTCACGTTTTGCACGCTGGTCACTCGCGAGGCCAGATGCGAGACGGTCGACCACTGCTGTTCCGACTGGCATTCGCCAGTAATCGTCGCCTGGCCGTCCTCGAATTCGATTTGAATGTTACGGCAGCCTTGAAGATCGGCTCCGCGCAGGGCGGTCGCGATGTCTTCGGCGACCTGTTGATTGGTGCGTTCGGGCGCTGTCGCGCTCGAGGTTCGCGCACCCGGGGCAAACGGATTGGCCCAGGTCACCCCCGGCATCGCCGCCAGCAGCCCCAGGCTGATCACCCATTTCTTTGGCAGACGCATGAAACTCACTCCTTAAGTCTCAGGGCTACGCTGGTGAGGACGGGTAGGGTGCCTGCACCGGAGTAGTTGGTGGGGAAAGTCCGGCTCTTGCCAGACCTGCCGGGTTTCCTGAGTGTTTCTCTCGGGGGCCGGCGATTCTCGATCGTCAAACGCTCGCTCAAGGCGAAACAGCGCCTGGAGGGAGACTACGGTGATTCATCGTCCCGACTCTGCCGGTGGAATCAGTCTTTCTGATGATTTCGGTCGGAATGATTCTGCCGGTCAGGCGGAATGCACAAGTTGGGAAAACTGGCCAGAGAAGGCGCCAAAGCGAACACATTGCTTTGTCGATGTCAGCCAGTTTGTTATTCGCCCTTGTCGCGGCGGATGAACGCACCCTGCAGAGCCCATGCGATCAACAACGCGCAGATTCCGCCGATGGAGTCAGAAACCCAGTCTCGCACGTCGCCGAATCGGCCCACGAAGGTCTGCAGCCACTCATCCAGCGCGGCGTAGCCGACGACCACAACGGTGAGCAACATCAGCCGGCGCGCCGGCAGCCTGTAGGGCCAGCCGTTCGACAACACGAGCAACTCCGCCAGCACGAAGTAGGCCGCGCCATGAATGCCCTTGTCGAAGGCCGACACCTCATCCTGAATGATCCGAGGCACCCGCAGATGCGTCGCCAGAAACAACGCGATCCAGTAGGCGGCCAAAAGTAGACGCAGGGGCCACGTCCAGCGAGGTGTGAACGAAGGAGACTCCGGGGAGCTTGACTCGGCCCCAGAGTGCGGTCTCTCGACATCACTCGATCGCTGGCTCAACCTCACTCCGGGTACGGCGTGGTCAGACGATACTTCGGATGCTGTTCCATGTACTTCTCGACGCGATCCTTCCGCGAGATGGCCACCGGCAAAAAGTCGAGTGCCTGTTGCAGGCGTTCGTTCGGCTCCGCACAACTAAATCTCAAAAATCCATGCCCCGCGTCGCCAAAGCACTCACCACCCAGACACGCGACGCCGAAGCTGTCATCCGCCCCTTCCAGCAGATAGAGAGCCAGTCCATGACTCGTGATACCCAGTGCATTGCACACCGGTACAACCTTCGGAAAGACATAAAACGTCGCCGCCGGCGGTAGTGTGTGGAAGCCCTTGATCTTGTTGAGGCCGCCCGACAGCAGTTCGACCTTCTCTTGGAACAACCTCATTTGCTCGTTCCGCTCGGCCGAGTCTTGCTTGAGAGCCTGCATTCCCGCGAGCTGCACCAGCGGCGGAGTGCACGAGAGCGTTGTGTTGATCATCTTGCTGATCGAGTCGACGATCTCGGCCGAGCTGACCGCGAAACCCAGCCGCCAGCCGCTCATGCTGTACGACTTGCTGAACGTAAACGCCGCCACCGACTGGTTCATCATTCCCGGCTCGGCGAGCAACGAATGATGCTGCCCCTGCCAGACCATGTGACAGTACGGTTCATCACTAAAGACGGCGATGTTCTTGCCGCGAATGAGGTCTGCCAACTGCTTCAAGTCTTCCTGCGTCGTCACGCCGCCGGTCGGGTTGTGCGGCGAGTTGAGCAAGATGGCCTTCGGCGCCTTGTCGGTCTTGATGAACTGCTCCACATCGGCCAGTGATGGGCGAAATGCGTTCTCCTGCTTCAGCGACGAGAACACCGCCCTGCCGCCGCGACGCAGAATGTTGGGGATGTACGTCGGGAAGTACGGACTGAAGACCAGCACGCCGTCGTCCGGCTCCAGAAACGCCTCGCAGAAGAATTGCTCGAAGACTTTCGCGCCGGGGCCGACGACAATGTTCTCTGGCTCGGCGGGAATGCCGAACTCCCCTTTCACGAACTCGGCCGCCGCCTTGCGGAACTCAGGCAGGCCGGGGGATGGGCAGTAGTGCGTCTGCCCCGACTTGATGGCCTCGATCCCCATCTGCTTGGCCGACGCGGTGCTTTCGAACGGACTGTCGCCGATCTCAAGTTCAACGACATCTTTCCCTTGCGCCTTCAACTTCTTGGCGACGGCCAGGACGTTGAACGCGGTTTCGACGGTGAGCGACTGGGCGAACGAACTCAACTGAGCCGACATATGAATCCTGCTTTCTGCGAGGAATGAACGTGCAGAGTGTCGAAAGTGGATGGGAGCGTGTCCAGCGTCGACCTGACATTTCCATCCGGTTGTCTGCTCGAAGAAGAAGAAGAAGGAGGGTGGCGGCAGCCTGACCAGTCGCTGCCGTCCCTGGTGAACGATCCCGATGACGCGCTGGGACGTGCCTCTCGCCGTTTCCGCGGCAAATAATGCACACACATCCGCCGGCGAGATGCGTACCTTGCTCCCGACGACCCCGTCGGCAAGCTTTCTGAACATCGCATTGCCTTTACATGGTGTCTGCCGTTGGCTCCCATCGAGACGATCCTCCACACCACCGGTTGCGGTTGCGCGTGCATCAGGCCGGAGACGGGAGACCAAAGACTGTAGATCGTCCGCCCGCCAAGCGACCAGACGTGCGACGGCCCAATGTTGCTCGTTGCACATCCAACGCCGACGCGGGATCCGAAGTCTAATGCGGTGTGTGACGCGGCAACGGAGGCGGAGGCGGAGTGTGCATCAGCTCTTCGAACTCCCGCAGCTCGCGAAGAACCGCCAGGTCGGGATCCTGCTGCATGTAGTCGAAGTCGCTGTAACCGGCGGCGATCGATTCGTGCAAGCACGCGAGGGACAGGTCGATGTATTCCTGTCGCTGGGCCTGTTGGTCGGCAGTCAGCGATTCATTCTCGGCGGGTCGAATCGCGCTCGCGCACAGTGCGTAGGCGCAGGCGGCGCCGTAGAGGTGGTCGGGGTTTTCGGCATCGAGCGACCGCAGCATCGCGGCCGACTGGGGAATCTCGTCGAACCGACCGGCACGGGCGAGGAGTAAGACGCGGAGGGACAACAGGGACTCATGCTCCGTCTGGCTGATGAACGTGTCCCAGTCTGCCACCGCCGCGCGGGCCTGGGCGGCAGCGAGTTCGACCGTGCGGAGTGCATCTTGCATTGCACTCCGCTCCTGCTGCGACTGCTCGACGTTCTGGCCGTTCGCGATCATCTGGTCCACAATGGCAATCGCGGTGGAGCAGCGTTCGACGGCGGTGTCATATTCCCAGAGTGCTGCCGCAACGCAGGCCAAATTGTAATGGGAAATCGACAAATCCAGTTGTGCCTCGGAATTGGCCGGATCGGCCGCCGCCAGCGCCTCGCGGATGTCGAGCGCCTGCTGGTAGAACGCGCGGGCCGCTCCAGCGTCGCCAACCTCCAGGCTCACGTTTCCCAGCCTGTTGTATGAGACCGACAGCTCCCGCTGCGCCTGGGCATAGTTCGGATCGGCCGCCGCCAGCGCCTCGCAGATGTCGAGCGACTGCTGATAGAACGCGCGGGCCTCCTCGGTGTTTCCCAACTGCAGGCTCACTTCTCCCAGCTTCTCATTCGAGATCGACAGAGACCGCTGTGCCTCGGAATTGGACGGATCGGCCGCCGCCAGACGCCCGAAGATGTCATACGACTCCAAGTAAAACGTCCGCGCCGATTCCGGCTCCCCGAGTTCCAGACTCACGTTCCCCAGGCTCGCGTACGAGATCGACAGATCACGCTGCGCCTGGGCATTGGTCGGATCGGCTGCCGACAGACGCTCGCGGACATTGAGCGACTGCTGGTAGAATGCGAGGGCCTCTTGAGTGTTCCCGAGATGGAGGCTCACATCCCCCAGTCGATCGTACGAGAGCGACAGATCCCGCTGCGCCACGGCATTAGTCGGATCGGCCGCCGCCAGCGTCTCGTGGATGTCGAACGACTGTCGGTAGAACGCGAGAGCCTCCTCGGTGTTTCTGAGCTGCCGGCTCACGTCCCCCAGTTTGTTGAACGAGATCGACAGATCTCGCTGTGCCTGGGCATTGGTCGGATCGGCTGCCGCCAGCGCCTCGAAGATGTCGTTCATCTGCCGGTAGAAATCGAGAGCCTCCTGGTGGTTTCCGAGCTGCAGGCTCGCGTCCCCCAGGCTCTCGTACGACAGCGACAGACTCCGTTGCGCCCCGGCATTGGATGGATCGGCCGCCGCCAGCGCCCAGCGGATGTCGAGCGCCTGCTGATAGAAGTCCCGGGCTGACTCCGTGTCGCCCATCTGCCGGCTCACGTCACCCTGTCTGTCGTACGAGATCGACAGAATCCGCTGCGCCCCGGCATTGTCCGGATCGGCAGCCGCCAGACTCTCACGGATGTCGAGCGCCTGCTGGTAGAATGCGCGGGCTTCTTCGGTGTTCCCGAGATCGAGACTCACGTCCCCCAGGCTCTCGTACGAGATCGACAGATCACGCTGCGCCTGGGCATTGGTGGGATCAGCCGCCGCCAGCGCCTCACGAATTTCGAGTGCCTGCCGGGAGAACGCGAGAGCCTCATCGGTGTTTCCGAGACGCCTGCTCAGGTCTCCCAGGTTGTCGTACGAGACCGACAGATCTCGCTGCGCCTGGGCGTTGTTCGGATCAGCCGCCGCCTGCCTCTCACGGATGTCCAGTCCCTGCTGGTAGTGCCCCAGGGCCTCTTCGGTGTTCCCGAGATCGAGGCTCACGTTCCCCAGATCCTCGTACGAGACCGCCAGATCTCGCTGCGCCCGGGTATTGGATGGATCGGCCGTCCCCAGCGTGTCGCGGATGTCGAGCGCCTGCTGGTAAAACGCGCGGGCCTCTTCGGTGTTTCCGAGCCGCTGGCTCACGTTCCCCTGCCTTTCGTACGCGACCGACAGATTCCGCTGCGCCTGGGCATTGTTCGGATCGGCCGCCGCCAACGACTCGCGGATCTCACTGTACTTGTGGAAGCACTCCAGTGCCGCCTGCGTCTCTCCCAACTGCAGGCTCACCTTCCCCAGGTAGTCGTAGATGAGGGAGAGATCATGCTGTGCCTGGGCTTTGGCCGGATCGGCTGCCGCCAGCGTCTCGCGGATGTCGAGCGCCTGTTGGTAGAACGCGCGGGCCTCCTCGATGGTCCCGAGATCGAGGCTCACGTTCCCCAGGCTCTCATACGAAATCGATAGATCACGCTGCGCCTGGGCATTGGTTGGATCGCCCGCCGCCAGCGTCTCGCGAAGATCGAGTGACTGCTGGTGGAACGCGAGAGCCTCCTGGGTGTGGCCGAGATCGAGGCTTACGTTCCCCAGTCGGCTGTACGAGAGCGACAGATCCCGCTGCGTCTGGGCATTGTTCGGATCGGCCGCCGCCAGGGCGGCCGCGATCTCGTGCGCCTGGATATAGAACGATTGAGCCAGCGCCACTGCGGAACGCTCGTCCACGGACAACTCCGTTGCTGCCATCTCGTCGGGCGTAAGATCGGTCTCCTCCTCGCCGACGCCGAACTGCAGAATCACGTCTCCCATGTCGTTTAGGGCCACCAGCGTGTTGCGATCCACCGTCGCCAGCTCGACATACTCGGTCGCCACTTGTTCCAGCTTCTGCAACGACGTCGTGAGCAGTCTGCGCCGCACTTCACCTCCGCCGGGGAGGTTTTCCAGGCCCTTTTGCACATCAAAGATCACGCTCGTCAGCGTGGAGAGGGCGAGTTGGCTCTGCTCGCGGGCGGCCTGTTCGTTGCGTTCGGCGTCAGTGCGGGCAGCGACTTCGCGGGCGTTCGCGGCGGTGAGGTCGGAATTGGCCCGATCGAGGTCCGCGTTCGTCTCAGCCAGTTCGATGTTGCGGTCGCCGAGTTCGGCGTTCAGTTCGCTGAGCTGCGTGTTCTTGCCGCTGAGGATCGTCGAGAACGTGCCCAATCCCACGGCGGAGATCAGCACGACGGCAGCCGTGGTCGTCGTCAGCGTCGGATGCTTG
>JANNSB010000215.1:0-11570 GCA_031402175.1 Planctomycetaceae bacterium | reverse complement strand
CGCGCGTCCCATGGATCTTGGCGAGCCAGCCCTTGCATTGCTGTTCAACGCAGACGATAGGCACTGCCGGCGAATCGGTGGAATTGTCGAGGAGCAGACTTACTTCCTGATCGAGACACTCGACATAGTTCTTGATCGTGTCGGCGTTCTGCTGGGTGTAGACCCGAAAGTAACAGAACTTGCACCGCTTGCGGCAGAACGGGATGTGAATGTACATCCCCAGCGGCACGTCAGCTTCGGGCGTGCGATCGAAGGCAGCATGAATCTCCCCCACCTGCTCGGTCTTCCATTGCGAGAAGGGGGGGTAGTTCGAAATGAAATAACTGCCGATTTCGGTTTTGGACGAAGTATCGGTGCTCATGCAGAAAGCTTATGGCTTGTGGCAAATGGCTGATAGCCAGAGAGCACTCGCTCCCGGCGAGTCGCCGGGGGCCGCGACTCAAGTTATTTTAGGGGATGAGCCACGTAGGGGAAGTCCCTGAGCCGCGAAGCGGCGCAAACATCACTCCACGTCCCGAATCTCCACATGGCACCGGTCGCACGCCGCGTTGGCGGCGGTGAAGTGCTCGCGGACGGCGGCCGCATCGTTGGCCCGCAGGGCATCGGCCACGGCCTTCATCTCGTTGCGGTACTGGGCCGACAGTTCTTTCCAGAGCGAGGTCTCGGTTTCGCCTTCGACCGTGTGCGTGTCGGCCTCCATCGCCAGGGCGAGAATGGCGATCGTGCTCGCGTTCGAAATGTTATCCGGTGTCCCCTGCGGCCTGCGCAAGATGCGGGCGATCTGCGCGTTGCGGGCGTTGATCTCTTCCATCATGGCGTGCATGTCGACCAGTTCGTTCCAGGGATGCAGCGTCTCGGCATCGTTCGGCACCGACAAGCGCGCGCCGAGCGCGACCTGTGCCTCTTCGTATGTGGATCCCGGCGTGTACAGGAGAGCCGCATCCCTCAGCACGGCCCCCTGGTACGCCATATCGGCGTCTGGATGTTCAGCCAGTGCCTGTGCCAGACACGCCAGCGTGCCGAAGTTCTGCGGCACCTCGGTCTCCCTGGCAGCCTCGAACGACTCGGCCGTCGCCAGCAGTTCGTCGAGCTTGGCGACGACCCGATCGATCTCGTGCCTGATGTCCTCCACCGGCGCCACTTGATCGATCGGCGCCGGCGACTCGGCATAGGCCGACCAGATCACACAGACGGCAAGATAGAGGGCGATGCAGGCCAACGTGAGTCGCGAGGATGTCGGGCGCATGGGTGATGGATCTTGATGAGAGGGATGTTGGTCAAAAAACCGCGCGGTTACCTCCCATGGTAACCCGAAGCGTCAGCGAGGGCGACGTGAGGCCGATCGTTCGATCCCAGCACGACCGCGGCTTGCGAGATTCGGCGACGTTTCCGCAGGAGCCATTCACCGTCGATTAGGCCGCAAGCTCACGATCCCCTCGCTGACGCGTCGGGTTACCATCTGGGACTTGTCAATTGTGATCCGGCAATTCACTGACGGCATCGATGCCTGTCGCAACAAGATTGAGAGTGCCCTGCATCTCCATCCTGACTTCGCCCTCGTAGCTGATCTTCCAAGTCTGATCGACGGAGGCCACGCCGAACGCCAGGTCGTCACCCGGCCAGAATGTGCAGTCGCCTGTGAAATGGTCGCTGGCGCCCTGATGCATATCGGCGATCTGTCCGCTTTCGGTCTGTGTGAGATCCACGTCCTTACCGCCGACCGTGATCGTCTTGCTGTCGTCGGCCGCGACAGGCGATTCCACGTGAGGCAACATGCCCAGCACGTTCATCCATACAGGGCCGAATTGCGGTTCCTCCCGCTCGAACGCTTCGATGCCCAGGCCGTCGAGCTGGAACCAGCCGCGCTCGAAGTCGCAGCTCGCGATGCCGCTCATGACTTCGTCTTCCGCCACGAGGTACTTCAATACCGTTGGATTGCCAGGCCTCTGCAACTCGGGACAGGATTTCACGACCTCGATCCACAGGTGCCGCACATCTTCGATCGTCTCTTCGCCGACGCACTTGATCGTGAGCATCCCCTGCGCTCCTGGCTCAACGACTTCCTTGCCGTCCAGGTAAATGGTCATCTGGCCGCTGACTTCGTAACTGGCCCATTCGCCGACCTCCGGGATACGGCGAAACATGCCGCCCACTTCGCAGACAGCCGATGTGACGAGTGCCGATCCGACGATGCAGAGACAGATCGCGATGCGCATGACCTTGCTCTCGTGTGTTAGTTGTGATCCGGCAATTCGCTGACGGCATCCGTGCCGGTGGCGACGAGGTCGCAAGTAGCGTGGCCGCGCATGTCGAGGCCGTCCTCGTCGGAATCTGTATCAAAAGTGTGGTAGGCCGATGCAATTCCAAACGCGAGATCTTCGTCAGGCCGATTCACGCTTCAGCCGGTCGCCTGCGGCTTGCCGTTAAACGATACATGTTGGCCTCAGTTGTTGTCCGGCAGTTCGCTCTCCGCGTCCGTGCCTGTTTCCACGAGATTCATGTTCGACGTGTACTGCATTGTCATCTCCTCCGGCGCGGGCGTCATGACGATCCAGCGCAGCTCGGCCGCCGCGATGCCGAAGGCGTGGTCGGCGCTCGGCCACCAGATGGCGTCGCCCGAGATGTCGGCATCGTCGAACTCGCGACTGGGGAGATCGCCCGTTTCATACGCGGCGAGTTGCACGTCTTCGCCATCGATGGTTATTGTTCGCGCTTCGCGCCGGCCCGCAGCCACCCGAGACGCGGGAAATGCGTTCAGCACGGCGAAGGCCGCCGGCTCTTCGAGGAGTGCTCCGCCGGCGAGATCCATGGCCCGGACTTCTTCCTGATCCCCCGCGCACCACGCTCGCACGGCGTGTTCGGTGAGATCGCCCTCGACGATCTGATCAGCCGGCACCAGCAGTTTGATGAGCGTGAAGTGCTCGGTCCCATCGGGATCGGCAATGTCCATGCGGGCTTCGAGCCAGAGATTGCGCACATCGTCGATCGTTTCTTCGCCAACGCACCTGAAGGTCAGGCTGCCGACCATCGCCGGCACGTCGAATTCTGCGTCATCAGGCTTGGCCGGGAAGGCGACTTTCATCGTCAGATCATATCTGGCCCATTCACCGACCTCGGGCACACGGCGAAAGAACCCATCGGCCTCGCACGTCGCGGCAAGGCCAACCACACACAAGCAGCACAACACGACGCGGCGAACGACTTCCATGTGACGATCTCCTGGGTTGGACGGATGAGAAGAGAATTCATCGTACCTGAGTTCGCAGTCGGGCAAAAGATCCCAAGGGGAAGGGAAGGGCGACATTGCCTTTCGTAGCGGCGGCTGTCCCCAGCCGCTGAGGCGAGGCGAGTTCGCGTGATTCGTCGGACGCAGTCGCCGCAACGGAGAGCGTACTCCACAGGCAATGAAGCGTCTGCTGCCCGGCGCGCCTTACCACCACTCCACGTTGTCCTCGCTGGTCTCCGCGTCTGGGGACAGACGCGGGTACGTAGCGGCGTCTGTCCCCAGACGCCGAGGCGACGCAGCGTCATCTGCTCGCCAGGTCACAACAGCGAAGAACGCCATCCTCTTCGTGCCCGGCGTCTCGGAGAGCCGCCGCTACTCCGATTCGCGTGCGGGCTCTGATCACCATCGGCCGAGATTCAAGGCAAATTCAATTGGAACTCTAATGGTCGCCATCGTAATGGGTCAATCAGTGTGCCAATCAGCCCCGTTGGGTCATCGTGTCGCCGGCGCGACGCCGTTTTTGAGACGAGGTACCTCCTGTCGTGGGTTTTGAAGAAGATCGTGGCCGACGATCGGCCAGATCGGGTACCTGCAGTCACTTATCGAGAACATCGCGCGCACCAAGCCTGGAACGATGGATTTCGCGCGCGAGGTTACCTGCGCCAACATCATCGGGAGATCTTCGATTCAATTGGGCAGATCATCGAGCATGCGGAGGGCTAGTCATGGCACACCGCCGCATCACGAGCAATGAGATCATTCACTATCTGCTCAATCGAGAGAGGACCGGGTGCGCGCTCAGTTCCAGCGCAATACGTCGTGACAATAGTCCGATCTATCATGCTGCCTACAAGCGATTCGGGAGTTGGCCCAAGACGTTGGCTGCCGCCGGCCTGGACCCACGTCGGCATTGCCGCAGTCGCGACTGGTCTCCCCAGAGAGTCATCGACCGGATTCTGCATCTGAATTCCCGCGGCATCTCGCTGCGTCGTTGTGAGATGAATCAGTACGATCCAGGATTACTTGCGGCCGCACACATTCAATTCGGATCCTGGCAGTCCGCGCTGGAACTCGCGGGAATCCATTTCGCCGAGTATTGCTCTCAGGCGAAATGGGCCCGAGAGCAGGTGATTGAGGCGATCCTGCTTCGTGCAGTTAAACGTGAGCCGTTGGGAAGTACCACAGTTCGCCCCACTTCATTGCGAACTTCAGCGGTCGCGGCGTTTGGCTCCTGGAGAGACGCCCTGAGCGCAGCGGGGCTTGATCCCCGCGAACATGTCGGTGTCAGGACCAAGAAACCAGCTTTGGCCAACTACAGCAGCCAGGAACGTGTTCGCAAGGCGCTTCTCCAGCGTACAGCACTTGGACTGCCTTGTCAGCCGCAGGCGGTCAGGCGTCAAAACCCGCGACTGTTCCGCGCAGTCCATCGGCACTTCAAAAGCTTTCGACGGGCGTTTGAATGCGCGGGCCTCGATATCGTGGACCCGGAAGCTGGTCCAGCGATCATTGGCTGCTACTTGTCAACGGATGACTCCGCGGTCACGACCCGATAGCAGCGGATGAGCATGATCCGCCGTGCGTCTGAGCGATGTTTCTTGGGCGCCGGCTCAAAATCGTCCACGGTAATCGAATTCAAGGAAGATGCGCCTCCAAACACACTTACCCACCGGAAGATTGTGGTGTGGGCCAGCACTCGATAACAGGGGTCAGTAGTCGAACTGGATGCTCGACTCGGATTGTTTGTGTAGAAAATGGGGAGGCGGTTTACGGAAGCGGTTCCGCGATAGTCCACGTCGACGTGTGTGAGATACGCTGCGGTGGTGCGCTGCATCTGTGGCCGAGTGTAACGCCGATACGGCAGCGCAAATCGCGGATACTCGGAAAATGTACGGCGACATGCGAGACAGCGCCACCGCGGTATCTGGGTGCGAATCGCTACAACGAAACTCCCCTGGACAACGAGAAAGAGTCGACTCCGACGCGCATGCAAAGTGAACTGATGGCTCCGACTCGGCTCATTTCCACAGTGCGGGCAACTGCGGATTTCACACTTTCGATCAGTTGCCGCCGCCGTCGACGCGAATTCTTGCACGGCCTGCATCAAGATTGCAGCATCATTCCACCACGCCACTTTGGGTACGCTACGTCGAGGCATTGAATGTTCCGGAATGTTGGGCGGATTGGTCAGACGTTCGACAAATCTGCCACACCAAGCCGGACATCTAGGTAGCAATCGGCGGCAATCTGTAGTTCCGATTGAGCAGTCAGGCACAACTTGACGGCGAGACTCAGTCGTCGTTTCGACGATTCCAGAGTGACGTGCCATGACATTGTCACTCGCCGGGCAGAGTGAATTCGACCGTGCGGCAGCCGGTCGTCCAAGTGGATACTGTGCGGTTTTTGGAACTGGCCGCTTTCCCAAGGCCTCGAGTCACGTTGATCGTCGGCCCGGGCCTGTACCACGACTGTAACCACCCGTGGGTCTCAGCCGAGCAGTTCGACCAGCGCCCTGATCGCGGCCCGGTTCTCTTCGATCCACGCGTCGGCCAGGCGTTCGATGTACCCCGTTACGGTCTGCTGCGCTTCGCGAAACTCGGGAGACTCGATTCCGCTACGTCGACGTGCCAGGTCCGCACGAAGCTCCCATTCGACGATCAGCTTCTGACAGTCGATTCGGAACGCTTGAAGGTATCCATCCAGTTGACGGCGGATGTTCAACTCACGTTGCAGGTCGTCACCTGCGTCGGCCTGCAGTTCCATCGCCTTCGGTGCGAGCGACTTATTGGCAGCCTGCAACCAGCCGGACGTTCCGTCGAACGGTTCAGGGACGGATATCGAGGGACGGTAGGTCATCAGCATCCTTCGAGATGATCACTCGGTCGGCGCTTGCGACTCGAGCCAGCAGATCAACGCGATGACGGTGAGAGTGGCGAGTCCCCAGGCGATCACCGGGAGCCACTTGAGCCGAGCGATCTTGCGATTCATCTCCTGCACGTGCGGAGCCGCGTCAGCCTGCCACTTCACTCGAGCCATCATTTCGTGATGCTCTTGACTGCCGACCAGGATCGCAGGATTTGGCTTGTACTCTTTCAGGATCGCCTTCTGCTGTTCGAGATGCTCGAGTTGCGATTTCCAGATCGAGCGGAGTGAGTCGATCGTTTCCTTCAACGACAGGCCGGCGATCAGGTACAGCAGCTTGAGAAGCCCGCTCATTTGGTTTCCGTTTCGTCAGGGACTTCGACCATGCGCGTACCCACGATCATGAGCGCTCTTGTACGTTCCTGATCGGAACTTGTTCGATAGGTGACTCGGATTCGCTTGTTGTCGTACCATTCCGTTGAGGCTCCACCGCGGAGCGTCAACGAATGAGGTTCTCCACGATTCAACATCAATGGTAGTTTTGCCGCGGAAGGTCGCTCAAGGATTAGTGGGGCCACCGCAGCAATTCCCAGCAGCGTCACAGGAGCCCCTTCATTCTCGAAGTTCCATCGCCATTCACTTCTTTCTTTGATCCATGATTCCGCTTTCCCCACAAGACGTGGTTTGACCGCTTGCTCCGCAGCGTCGGCATGTCGGATGCTCGATTGAACGAGTTGGCGGGTCTCTTCGACTTGGTTATGCAGTTCTTGGCCTTGCAGATCGATTGCCTTGGCCATCAACCGCAATTCCCGATTCTGCTGGAAGTAGCCGATGATGAGCCAAGTCGCGGCGATCAGCGAACAACCACCGGACAGGAAGTCGCCCCACTCGTTCAACCGCATGTGAGCGATCGCGGGGTTTGAGTTTTTCGACAGAATCTGCAGGACTATTCCCGCGACCATCAACGAAACAACAAACACCGTGAATACAATGCCCCCGATCGTCAGCGCCTTCGATGTTGGTCGAACGTGATCTCCGCTCTTCGAAGCGCCGGCGCTCGTCACAGAGTTGCCCGCCATGCTGAGCCCCTTTCAGGTGAGAAGCCGGATTCTCGCGAAGGGATGCAGGCTTCGCCAGCCAATGCAGCTCCCTGCCGGTTGAACTGCGGAAGGGGACGGACTTCCTCCGCTTTGGCGACGACAGCTTGATCTGGACTCATCGAGGCGCTGACCGCGAGTTCGATCTCGGGAGCAGTGATTGCCTGCAGACACTCGCCGCCAGGCTTCAGGCGGCGAATAGCAAAGCCAGACGGTTATTGCCATCCTCGCGTCGGGCTACAATCCCGAGCATGCCGCACATACTCGAGGCGTTTGTCCCGCAAATTCCCGGATCGACCTTCACGGGCGATTCGGTCATCCCGCTGACCTGACGGCTCGGCTGCAGAAACGGCTGGCTGAACTGGAGCAGGGACGCAGGCTCTCACCCCTTCCGCCGATTGTGTTTGGCGGGGCGTTGGTGATCCCGCTGGGGCTGCTGAGATCGATTTGCGGTACAGGGGCGGATGTCCCGATGTTCGCCCGCGGCACGAAGCGGTCGGAGTTGCTGGCGATGGCGGCGGTCATGCAGGCGGAACGCGACCTGGGTTACGAACCGCGCGACGTTTCCGAACAGAATCTCGGCTACGACATCGAGTCGTCGATCCCGGATACCGGCCGCCTGCGATTCATCGAGGTCAAGGGCCGCATCGCGGGGGCCGACACCGTCACGATCACGAAGAATGAGATTCTCACCGGCCTCAACATGCCGGACGATTTCATTCTGGCGATCGGCTCCGTCGATGGTGAAGTGGTTGATCTTCGCTACGTTCGCATGCCCTTCGAGAAGGAGCCGGACTTCAATGCCACGAGCGTCAACTACGATCTGGCTAAGCTCATGGCGGTTGCAGAGGTTCCCACATGAGCGGAAGCTGGCCTAAGATCATTCGCGATCCCGTCCACGACATCATTCCGTTCGAGACAATGCATGCGACCGATTCCCGTCAGAACATGACTGTGAGTGAGGTACTGCGATGAATGCAGAGCAGGTCGAATTGCTATTGAAAGGGAATAACATCACCTTCGATGCGAAGGAAATCCAACATGCCCGCCAGTTTTCATTTGAAGATGGGGCGGTGCTTTGCGTCTACCATTCGGGAAAACTGGTCTGGCAGGGCAAGTCGTCTCCGACCAAGGATCGAGTATCCGAGCTCATGGGTACGCCCACGGGCGATGATCCGCCAATCGCGCGTGGGTCAAACGCCCTCGCCTCGTCCATCGTGCTCGTCTGCCGGCCTCGTCCCGACAATGCCTCGCTGGCGACTCGCAAAGAGTTCATCACCGCGCTGCGGCGCGAGTTGCCGGATGCGCTGCGGAATCTGCAACGGGGGAACATCGCCCCAGTGGATCTGGCGCAGGCGGCGATTGGGCCGGGGATGGCCGTCTTCACTCGCTATGCCAAGGTGCTGGAGAGCGACGGCCATCCGATGACCGTCCGCACCGCGCTGGGACTCATCAACCAGTCGCTCGATGAAGTGCTGTCCGAACAGGAAGGGGACTTCGACGGCGACACCCGCTGGGCGCTCGCTTGGTTCGAACAGTTCGGAAAGGACGAGGGCCCCTACGGTGATGCCGAGACGCTGAGCAAAGCCAAGAACACCGCGATCAACGGATTGATCGAAGCCGGCGTAGTGAAGGCCAAGAGCGGCAAGGTGCGATTGCTCTCGCGCGAGGAACTCCCCGCCGACTGGAATCCGACGGCCGACAAACGGCTAACTGTGTGGGAGACGACGCAGCACCTGATCCACACGCTCGAAACGAACGGCGAGACCGAAGCGGCGGAACTCATGAACAAGCTCGGTGGCATAGCCGAGACCGCCCGCGAACTTGCCTATCGCCTCTATTCCACCTGCGAACGCAAGAAATGGGCCGACGAAGCCCTCGCCTACAACGGCCTCGTCATCGTCTGGCCCGAACTGACCAAGCTGGCCCTGACGCTGAGGAACAAGGGGCCGGGTGAGAAACAGAGGGAAATGTTTTAGAATGAAGGAAACCTATTAGGAGCCGAGCCGATGAATCATCCACGAATCACAATACGAGCCGATCAGATGGCGGGGGTGCCGTGCATCAGAGGTCTACGTATTCCAGTTTCTCGCATCGTATCGATGCTGGCCGACGGAGTCTCCGCGGAGACGATACTGAGCGATTACCCTGATCTCGAGCCCGACGATATCCCCGCAGCGTTGCAGTATGCGGCGGAGACCCTGCGAGAGCGCGCCATTCCGATTGCCGGTGTGGCATGAGGTTTCTGGTCGACAACGCACTTTCGCCGAAAGTTGCCGTGGAGTTGGCATCGGCAGGACACGATGCCGTTCACGTTCGAGATCGAGGGATGTCCGCGGCGAGTGACCAGCAGATTCTCGATCTGGCCGTCGCCGAAGATCGCATCGTTGTGACGTCGGACACGGATTTCGGGACGATCTTGGCAACGAGTGGACGCGATCGTCCGTCCGTGATGCAACTTCGTGGGAGGATTCCCAACGACCCGGCCGATCAAGCTGAGTTGCTGCTACATCACCTGCAGAGCCTTGAGGGCGATTTGTTGGCCGGCGCTTTGGTGACCTTCGCCCCCAGCCGCATTCGAATTCGTCCATTGCCAATGATCTAATCTCCACCGGGACGCACATGGCAGCTTCCAACCGTGAACGCATTGGCAAGGGGCTTGATCTGCTCGCGGCCGGCGTGCGGCCGTTCTTTGAGCGGGAGTTGTCGGATCATTTCGGCAAGAGCTGGGAGAAGTCCGTCCGCGACGGGCTTCGCGATCCGGCACAGAAGGTGAATTGAAATGATCCGCAGATTCTTCTGTCGGTGATGTGGGACCAGTGGAACTTAGTTTTTCGTGATGCGCTGGGGCCGGCCGAACGGAATCTGGTGAGTGAGCTGCGCGGCGTTCGGAATTCGTGGGCACACAATGAGCAGTTCAGCAGCAATGATACGATCCGCGCACTCGATTCGATGGAACGCTTGCTCGTAGCGGTGTCGGCCGCCGACGGTGCCCGCGAAGTCGAACAAATGCGGATGGACCTGATGCGCCAGGTGTTCGACGAGCAGCGCCGCAGTGAGATGCGTAAGAAGTCGTTTCAGGCCACGGAAGGCAAACCACAAGGGGGCCTGAAGCCCTGGCGGGAAGTGGTGACGCCGCATCCTGATGTGGCGTCGGGTAAATACCAGCAGGCAGAGTTCGCCGCCGACCTGTGGCAAGTGTTTCAGAAGCAGGGCTCAGACGAATACAAGGATCCGACAGAGTTCTTTCGCCGCACATTCATCACCGACGGCCTGCGACGATTGCTGATGCAGGCGATACGGCGCTTGGCCGACGAGGGGGGGGATCCCGTCGTTGAACTGCAAACCAACTTCGGCGGCGGAAAAACGCACTCGATGCTGGCGCTGTATCACCTGTTCTCAGGAACGCCGGTCGCTGAACTTCCCGGTGTCGAGGAACTGGCCAAGGAATGCGGTGTCGCGATTCCACAGAAGGTGCAGCGAGCGGTATTCGTCGGTACGCAGATCTCGCCGGGGAATCCTTATACGAAACCTGATGGCACGGTCGTGCGCACGATCTGGGGCGAGATCGCCTACCAGCTTGGTGGAAAGGCCGGATACAAACTGGTCAAGGAAGATGACGAGCGGGCGACGAATCCCGGCCAGACGCTCACGAAGCTCTTTAACATCTACGGCCCCTGCTTGATCTTGATTGATGAATGGGTCGCGTATGCCCGGCAACTCCACGGATCTGGCGAGTTACCTGCCGGCACATTTGAGACGCAATTCACATTCGCGCAGGCGCTCACCGAATCCGCCAAAGCGGCGAAGAACACGCTGGTGGTGATGAGCATTCCGGCATCGGAAAGCCCGCATCAGAAACCGAGCAAGGGTGTAACCGATATCGAAGTCGGTGGTGAACGTGGTCGCGAGGCGTTGACCCGGCTCAAGAATGCCATTGGGCGCGTCGAAGCCTCGTGGCGGCCGGCCAGCCCCGATGAGGGATTCGAGATTGTACGCCGCCGGCTCTTTCAACCTCTCACGGGAGAAAACTTCGTCGCTCGCGACGCGGTCGCGAAGGCATTCGTTGACCTCTATGGACAGCAATCTCAGGAATTTCCTCCCGAGTGCCGTGAGGCGGACTATGAGCGGCGCATCAAGATGGCCTACCCGATCCATCCCGAAGTGTTCGACCGGCTGTACAACGACTGGTCGACTCTCGACAAGTTCCAACGGACACGCGGCGTGTTGCGGTTGATGGCGGCCGTGATTCATTCGCTGTGGGAGCGTAACGACGGTAATCTGTTGATCATGCCGGGAACGATTCCCGTGGATGATCAAATGGTGCAGTTCGAACTGACTCGCTATCTCGAAGATCAATGGGTGCCGGTGATCGAGAAGGACGTGGA
>JANNSB010000214.1:0-1528 GCA_031402175.1 Planctomycetaceae bacterium | reverse complement strand
ACCGGCCAATCGCTGCCGAATGATCTCCTGACGATCGGGTGCCAGGTCCTGATGGCTGGTATCGGCCACCTTCCCAGACACCAGTGACCGTCCCTGAAACGTGTCCGGAATCTCGTACCCCCCAAGCTCCATCAGGGTCGGGGCAATGTCGAGCAGCCGCGCCCCGGACACCTCGCCCGATAGCGGATTGCCGGCGCCGGCCAGAATAAAGGCGCCGAACTGGGCATGGTTGCAATCATCCGGACCGGTGTCGTTCTCGTGCACGTGAATCGTATCATAGCCGACGCCGCCAATCGATCGCCATGACAGTGCACCGAAATGGGCAATCAGATCGGGCGCGACGTTGCGAACCTCCCGATAGATCTCCTCGGGCTTGAACACGAGCGTGCCAAGCAACTTGCCGTGTTCATCCGTCGTTGCCTCAAGCTTGGCCTTGAGCTCGTCGCGAAAACTCAGGACGTCGGCCTTCGGAATCGCGCCGGTGGGTTCCCGTCCTTCAATATTGAGGAACACGCGCGCGTAGTAACCGCCTTCACTCCACACTTTGGTCTTCGTCCAGTCGACGTTCAGCTTCCCGAACGGCGTGATTTCCTTGGGGTACTCGTTGAGCACCAGGAGACCTTCGCGCACCAGCCATTCGTTCACGCAGAAGCCGCCATCAAGCGGTTGGGCGCCGTGATCCGACACGACCAGCACCACGGTCTCATCGTCGATCAACTCCAGCACCGTTCCGATCTCGTCGTCGAGGTGCTGATAGTAGTCGCGAATCACGTTCTCGTACTTATTGCCCGCCACATAGTCCACATGGTTCGGATCGCAGTAGCTCCAGAATCCGTGGTGCACCCGGTCCAGCCCGATGTTCACGAAGTGGAAGTAGTCCCACTCCGCATTCTTCAGGTAATGCCGAATGACCGTGAAGTGCTTGCGGCTCATGTCGAACACCTGCTCCAGCAGCCAGTCCTTCTGGTCGGTGCGAAATCCCTTCACGTCCACCGGAAACTCGCCAACGAGTGCGCGAATCTCATCGGCCACCGATGCCGGGTGGGTGTAGACGTCGGTGTTCGAATCGGGCGTCAGAAAGCACCCGACACAAATCCCGTTGACTTTGCGTGGGGGAAAGCTGGGCGGTACACCGATCAGCACTGACTTCTTGCCTTCCAGCGCAAGGTAGTCCCAGATCGCCATCTGCCGAATCGAGCGCGCGTTCACGATCTGCAACTTGTCGTACGAGTGATCACCGCGGTTGCGAAACCCGTAGATGCCAAGCGAGCCGGGGTCCTGGCTGGTGGACATGCACATCCACGCCGGAATCGTGATGGGCGGCACCACGCTCTCCAGCCGCCCATAGGCACCCATGCTCATCAGCCGCCGGATGTTGGTCAGTCGCTCGTCGCCGAACAGCAGTTCCGGCGCCGCGCAGTCGAGACCAATCACGAGAATTTTCACAGCAGCGACTCTCCTTCCATCGAGGGGGCCTTACCCGGACCGAGCGCGTGGAGAATGCTCGGTGCCAGATCCAGCAGTCGGG
>JANNSB010000213.1:0-3178 GCA_031402175.1 Planctomycetaceae bacterium | reverse complement strand
CCCGGATGCTTTGAGCATCCGGGATGATGGGGTTGCACGATCCTCAATTCAGTCCGTCGGCTTCAGTTCAGTTCCTCCATCACGTGTCGCAGGCAATCGCCGGCGGCGTCGCAGGTGAAGCGGAGCTGACGGAAGTAGTTCCGCTGCCCGCCGCTCGAACTGCGTTCCATGGTGCCGCAGACGAATTCGAGCGTGTCGTAGATTCGCTTCGCCTGACGGGCTCGCTGGAACATGCTCTCGTGGACCGAGTGAGGCACGTTGAAACTGGAAGGGAAGCCGCCGCCGGTGCCTCCGAACCCGTTGTCGAAGCTTCCGCCGAATCCACCTTCAAAGCCACCCTGGCCGCTGCCAAAGCCGTCACCGAAACCGTTCCCATGACTGCCGCCGAATCCGCCGGTGCCTCCGCCAAAGTCACCACCGAATCCGTCGCTGGGGCCGTTGCCGAATCCACCGCCGGGACCGTTCCCGAGGAAGTCATCCAGCAGATCGTGGCAGCTCATCACGCGCTGCAGGCCGAGCTGAGCGGTCGTTCGCAGATACCGCATCTTCGAGTTCTGATTCGGAAAGACGCTGATCATCGAGATCAGGTCTTCGCCGTGCTGCTGCGCCAGCGAGAGATCGTTGTGCACATGGTTCCAGTCGACGTCGGCACGGGCCGACCCGCACATCATCAACATCATGACCATCATCATCCCGGCCACGAGAGCCATCATCAGCATCATCTTTTTCATGGTTATTCTCCCCCAATTCTGGGCTTGTTTGTTTGTCGAACGGCGGACATCGCCCTTCGTGTTGCCAATCCGAGCGGGAACCCGGCGGGTTTGTTACAGCAAAACCGCGAGAGATGGTTCGTCGTAGCCATCATCCCGGATGCTCGAAGCATCCGGGATGAATGCGAGCATCACCGGCCCGACAGCATCAGGCTCCGCCATTTCAACATGCGCTGAGCATCCTGAAACAGTAACGGCTGGATGTGGAACTCGGTGCGGGCCGCGTCGTTCAGACGCACGCGCAGACTGTGGACGACGACGATCATTTCCCCGCGCCCTGGCCTCGATTTGGAAATGAGGTCGGCTTCGGCGACGTCGGCATACCGCACCACCAGGTAATGCCGTCCCTCGCGGTACACGAACCCGTGCTCGTGGCAGCGCATCAGCGTGCGCTGCACGCGAAAGGTGCAGTACAGGGCCGCACAGAAAACCAGCGTGATCGGCACCGTCCCCGCCAGCACGCCGCCAATGGTCAATTGCCCCTGCAGCGCGTAGCCGACGGCCAGCGCGACGAACAGCACCCAGACCAGGCCGAAGACCACGGTGGCCGCCCACGCGACGAAGACCACAATGCGGCTGATTCGGTACTCGTCAAGTACGCGGCCGAGTTCGGGGTCGGTCCGTTGTTCGGGCATGTCTGGCCGGATTGAATCGTCACAACAGCCCGGCGTCATCATCAACGTTCATGGTGTGCCACTCAGTCGCAGCTCTTTGAGGTTCGTCATTGCCTCCAGCAGCGATCGGGCTTCGTCCGAAATGACGCTTTGAGAGTCGAACGACAATGTATTGGTCTCGATCGTGAGATGCCTCAACTGCAAAAGTGAAGCCACTGCGCCGAATCCCTCGGCCGTCATGTCCAAGGCCTGGCCATTCGGCAGCAGATTCACTCCCTGCGGCACATATCCCAGATTCAACTGATATAGGTGGTCGAAGGCGGCGAACTGGGCGCCGAACGCGTCGTTGAGCGCCTCGCAGCGTGCAATCGATAGCTCGCTCAAGTGAGGCAACTCCGCCAAAGTCGAAATGTCGACCGAGTTCATCTGCGGGTTGTCGTTCATGGTGACCATCTGCAGAGACTGCATTGAAGAAATCAGTGCGACCTCTTCCGTTGTAAACGGTCCTGTCAGGCAGGCCTCGCTGATGATCGGGTTGTCGCTGACTTGTTCGACGATGCCGCGGATGAATTCGCCGTCCTCCGCGATCGCATTTCCCAACACAAAGACCCGATACGGCCCCGGTTTGTCGCCGTAAAAGTACAGCGTTTGCAGGCCGGTTTCCGCCGCGTGGGCCTCGATCTGTGCGGTGAGATCGTTGATCTCGGCGATATCTGCGGCGAAGTCGGCGGAAGCCGGTGCGGCAGGCGTCGTGCCCGGTTGCACGTTCACCTCGACAACCGCGGCATCGTAGATCAACAGCCCTCCGATCCAGTCCGGGTCGGCCTTCCCTTCGATCGTGATCTCATCTCCGCAACCAAACGCCTCCGTCGGGTTCGCTTCCAGTTCGCACCTGAGATCAGGGTTGAGCAGATCGTCGGCAGTTTTCGGCGGTCCATAGAGATAAACCACGCGCTGCTGTACGCCTGAGAACAGGGCTTGGTTCAGATCGGCTGTTCGAACAAGTCCTCGCACTTGGACGACCGTGCCATACTCGGGAGGAGCCTGTTTGAGCACTTCGACGGAGACGGCATCCGCCGCACTCGATGGATTCATCGGCTGCGGCGTCGACTGTTGAGTGACGGCGGCCGAATCTGGCGAAGTCCCTGAGCTCGTTGGTGAGGAATGCGGATTCGGCGAAGTGTGAGCCGACGGTGCCGTCGATGTCTGAGTATCTGGGTCGCGCTCGCCGTTGCATCCCAGGATGAAAAGGGCCAGCGCCGCAGTTGTAATGGAAACACGAGCCGTCATAGTTCGCCCTTTTGGAGACGACGGGTTCGAAGTCAATGTGAGATCACATCTACGTCACTCACCTTAGAGATCTCGCACTGTGGTAATGCACGTTTAAGTTGGTCAACTGCGGCGTCGGAGACTGTGGCTGGTAATTGCAGCAGTCGAAGGTTCTTCAGCTTTGCCAGTTCGACGACTCCGCGATCCGTAATCCGTGTGTAAGCCAATCCCAGATCTCGCAACTCAGGGAGACGAGACAATTCCTTGAGACCTTCATCTGTGATCGCAACTCGTTCAAGAAGCAGAATCTGAATCTGGGTCATCGCGCAAATCTCACGCAAGCCTTCATCAGTTATTCGCGTAAAGGATACCGTCAATCCGAAGGGCACTGTCGGTTCGGGAAGGCCTGACAACTCTCCATCACGTAGTTGCAAAAACTCGAATACCGGCATGCCATCGGGAAAGATGTCACTCCGATAGGAAAAAACCATAGCCCCCGCGTCGGTCCATTCTTGCACTGTAAAC
>JANNSB010000212.1:0-7001 GCA_031402175.1 Planctomycetaceae bacterium | reverse complement strand
GCCCGCGATTTCCTGCGAGCGCGTGATCAGCTTGTTGCACCCCTGGCGGATCGGGCCGCCGACGCCGATCGGCTCTGACAGTTTGAAGCCGATCGGCTCCAGCAGGGTCTTGTAACTCTCGTACGTGTAGCCTGGCCGCACATGGCCACCGGTCTCATTCGGATCGAGCGGATAATTCGCATGATGCGGATGCTCGGCGTTGGGGCAGCATAGATGGAGCGTTCCGCCGGGCTTCAGGATCTGGAAGAAGCTGCGGGCGACCATTTCATCCCCTTTGATGTGTTCGAGCACTTCGCAGCAGATGATCTCGTCGAACCGTTCTTCGATCGACTCGATGTCGTAGAGGTTGTGGTCGCGAAACGACAGTTTCTCTTCGGGGATGCCGTGATACTCGTTGAACAGTTTCTTGTTCCGCTGAACTTCGCTCTTGATCGACACGCCGATCACGCGGTTGCCCAGGCGATACGCCTGATATGACAGCATGCCGTTGCCACAGCCGGCATCGAGAATGTTTCGCACTTCGCCGTTTATTGGTCGGCCGAGTTCCTCGGGCACTCGCTTGAATCGCAGCCGGGCATGCAGATTGAGGCCCGGGAAGAGAAGCCATTTGATTTGTTCGCGCAGCTGCATGATGTCAGTGGGAATCCTGGGAATGAGTCGTTCGCGCGGCCCGTCGTTCGGCCATCTTGATGGCGATGTGCATCTCGTGGGTCAATCTCAGACGGCAGAACGTGAGGCCTGCCCGGCCGTCAAGAAACCCTCCGCGCAGGATGTAGGTGTAGAGAAATCGCGCCATCGGCCTGCATGGAACGCGCGATCCCAGTCGCTTGAGGCAGCGCCGACGCGCCAGTGCGTCTCGCGAAAACAGTTGCGACAACCGCAGCGCTTCGCGGCGCTGGGTGAGTTGAAACTCGGCCTCTTCGGTGGAGTACTTGTTGTGCCGCTCGATCCAGTTGGCGATCCCCTTGCTGAATCCGTAATGATTGTACGGTTCCTTGATGTACCCCAGCGGCCCCTCGGCGCGCTCCCGCTGACCGTGACCCATCTTCTCGTAACGGACATGGCCTCGTTTCAAGAGACGCAGTTGCCAGGTCGGAAAGTACGTGCACCGCTTGATCCATCTCCCCAGGAAGAAGTTGCGGTAGCACAGGAAGAACCCGATGTTCTTGCCGGGCTGCGTGACAGCCGACTGGATTGCTCGACTGAATTCCGGCGTCGAGCGCTCGTCGGCATCGAAGAAGAGAATCCATTCGTGCCTGGGCGAGGTTTCATCGAGCGACCAGTTGCGCTGGTCTCCGAAGTCCTGGAATTCGTGATGGAACTGTCTTACATCTGATCGAACGTGTTTCGCCGCCGCGAGCGTCCCGTCTTCACTGCCCGAATCGACGAACACCACGTCATCAACCCAATCGAGACTCGCCAAACACTCGCCGATATTCTGCTCTTCGTTATGAGTCAGAATGATCGCCGTGATCGGGAATCGTTCGGCGACGGTCGAGTCCATTGATCTCGTCGGCTGCAAGGTCTCGGCTGGTTCTGAGATCTCAGTTCGCATGTACTATGCAGTCGGAAGAATTACGGCGTCCGGCCGATTTCCCTGACCGCCGAGCCATTGATACAGCTCCAGCGTTAGTCTCGCGACGCGATCCCAAGTGTAGCGCTCTTCGACCAGTCTGCGACCGCGCCCGCCCCATTGCGCCAGCTCGGCGGGATCGAGTGACAGGAGTCTTTCCAGCGCCTCTGTCGTTTCCTCGATCGTTGGCGCCACTTGCAACGCGGCCCCGGCCTGAGCGGCTTCCGGGAAGTTGCAGCCGGGCGTCAGCAACACGGGTTTCGCGCTGGCCAGGGCTTCGAGGATCGCCATGCTGAAGCCTTCGGAGAACGAAGGTTGCACGAACAGTTCACACGCCGATTGCGCGGATCGCTTCACATCGCCGGAGAGGGGACCGGTGAAAGTCACTCGTTCGTGCAGTCGATGCTCCGACACGAGTTGCTGTGCCGCGGCCAGGAATCCGCCATCGGGACCGGCGATAACCAGATGCCAATCTGGGAATCGAGCCGCGAGTCTGCCCCAGGCCGGGATGAGGTGTCCCAGTCCTTTTTTTTCGTGCACTCGCGCCATGAACAACATCAGCCGTTTGCCGCGTAGCGTGGGATGCTGTTCGAAGAATGGCTCGGTCGACTGTTCAAGATCGAACATTTCCAGATTGACGCCGTTCGGTATTACCGCGATCGGGCACTTGATTCCCAACTTGCGGACACCCTCGGCCTCCGGCTGACTGTTGACGTGAATGCAGTCGGCATTTCTCAGATCGGCGTTCTGAAACCACGCACCGACCATCTTCTTCTTCCAGCCGCTGTTCGCGAGCGCCCACGGTTCGAGCGCCCCATGGGCCGTGTAGACGACGGGCTTGCCGGCGCGACGGGCCAGTCGAGTGGCATACGAGTTGGGTAGCATCCAGATACTGTGATTGTGCACGATGTCGGCCGACGCGATGGCGGCATGCAACAGCGGTTTCAGTGATGGCGACCACGACAGTCCGCCCAGCCAACGACCGGGAGCGGAGATCCAGCGTGATGGCGATTCGAAGATGTGGCCGATAGGAGCCATCCCTCGATCGGGGCACTCGGCACCGTAAACATCCACCGGGGCCCCTGCCCTGCCGAGAGCGGCGGCGAGATCTTTCATGATCCACGCCACGCCGTTGGACAGCGAATACAACCCTCCGACGACAAAGATCGGCTGGATGGGTCGGACTGGAATTGAAGCTTCGGTCACGGACGCGAGTTGGTGCGAAGGTTCGGTTGTCGTTGTGGTGTGATTCATGAGGCTTCGCTCATCTCATGGATCACAGGCGAGGCCTGCACCAGTTCGCGCGTGAACTCCGCAACGCGGGCCGCGCCGGCCACGCTGCTGAACTGCTCCACCAACTTACGGGAGGCCGCTCCCATCACCGGCAACTCGGCACGATGTTCGAGGCACCAATTGATTCGCTCGGCCCAACTGTCCAGGTCTTCACAGTCGAGCACGAAACCGTTGACGCCGTCCCGGACCAGATCGTTTGCCGCCCCTGTTTGTGAGGAGACGATGATCGGCAAGCCCGCGGCGCAGGCCTCGTTGATGACGACCGCCCACCCGTCGTGCCGCGAGGGAAACAGGAAAACGTCTGCGACGCTGAACCAGCCCGGCAACTCTGCCTGTGGCCGATGGCCGAGGAACCGCACTTGGTCGGCCACTCCCAGAGATTTCGCCAATGACGCGTACTCCTCTCGCGACGGGCCATCACCCAGGACGAGCAGCAATGCTTCAGGGTGTCGCGGGCCCATCTTCGCGAAGGCCTTGAGCAGCGTGTCGACTCCCTTCCGCGCGATGAGCTGACCGGAAAACTGGAACACACACCGCCCCTCGAGATCGTGCCGTGAACGCAACTCTTCCATCGTCGCCCGATCGATCTGATAGCGATCAGTCCGGCAACAATAGGGAAGCACCCGGGTCATGACGCCAGCCCCGGCGAAGTTCTGGTACTCTCGTTCTGCCTGCGAGCCGATGCACCACACGGCGGACGCATGTCCGAGCAACCAGTGGAGATATCTTCGCTTGATCGAACGTATCGATCCTTTGATCCAGCCCCCCTGCCCTGCCCCGCCTCCGCGCGACGAATGCGGCCGTTCGAGCCAGAGCACGTACTTGCGGCGCAGGACCACCGACATCAACGCACACCAGAAGAATGTCGGGCTGGTATAGAGGCCCGACAGCACATGGATGTCATGCCGGCCGCGCATCACTTCCCAGACGGCGCGGGGATGAAGCCGTACTTCGTCGCGGCACCATTGCGGCAGTATTCCCCACATCACCCGCACGTCGTAATCGGGTTCGGCATCGACGCTGCGTCCAGATCGGCTTCCCGGTCGCATGTAGCGGACGGCAAGTTCGACGTCGTCGCGCCGGGCGACCTCGTTGAGCAGTTCCACCTGATACGGACTGGGGGCGTTCGTCAGCACCCACAGACTGGGAACCGAGTGCGCGCGCTTCAACTGCGAATGCGATACAGGTTCGGCGGACAGTGTTGGAGCACTCACTCTTCTGGTTGGAGCTTCTTCAGCATTTAGTAACGAGCGTCAATGCCGCGCCTGCACCGAAGTGGCTCTGGGCATGGCGTCGGGCTCGATGTTCGCGGCGATCATCTCGTCGAACTGGGTTTGCTCACGCTCGATTTGATGGCGATGCCGCAGATGCGGATCGACGATCTTGGTCCATATGAACCAGGTCGGCACGCCGAGCAGCAGCATGCGGTATCCCCAGGCACTGACCACGCTTTGGGCCACGAGATAAATCGACAGGATGAGCGCGATGTAATACAGCACCATCCAGAACCCTCCGCTGCGGTGAGACTTCATCCACAGAAAGCTGTAGAACCACCCCAGCAGGAAACATCCAAAGACGGCCCCCCACGAGAATTCCAGGAACAGGTCGGCCACGAACCCCGTGGAAGAGCCTCCCGTCGGTTCGAACCCCACTGTCCGCAGGAATTCCGATTGCGCGAACCCCGATGTGCCGGCCCGCTTGTCCATCCATTCCATTCCGGTGTCTTCGTACTTCGACGACCAGAGTTGCCGGGGAATCGGGCGGACGAAGAGCTGCACCAGAAACCGATGACCCCAGTAATGACGCCGAACCGTCTCCGAGGTCTCAATCACGGCATAGCTGCAAATAAACTCGTCACCGTAGACAGTTTCGGTTCCGGAGGTCAGATCCTGCGTGAAGTCGGTAAAACTGAATTCTTTCTCGGAACCGAGGAACAGTGAATGCCGCGTGGCGGCCAGAAATACGATGAGCAGCCCGATGGCCATCAAGCCTGACAGCACTCCGGCGAGTTTGGGTCGCTTGCTGCGGACGATCATCCACGAGGCGGCCATTGTCATCGCCATGAGAAACATCGGCCCCCGGCGACCACCCAGGGTGGCCCAGATGATCTGCGGACTGGCAACAAAGATGTATGCCGCATAGTCGATGAAGCGAAACTTTCGTCCTTGCCGAGCCACCGCAATCAGCAGCATCGCGGGGTAGCTCAGCATCGGCAGTTCGCCGATATAACCGCTTCCGCCGCCGCGTAGGAACGGCTTCCCTCCCGACATGAAGACCTTCGCAAAGCCGCCCGAAGTCCATACCAGAAACCAGAAGACGCTGACGCTGGCGAGACCCAGCAACATCGCAATGGCATTGACCTGGCTGCGCCCCTTGCTCGAGAAGCGGTCCCCGATGTCTGAAAGTGTCTGCTGATCGCGACGAGTCGATCGCTTGGCCCGAGTGCATCCCAGGCAAAACGCCGAGACACCCAGCAGATTGACGACCGCCGTCGTCGTAAAGACGGAAGCAGATCCGCCCGTCAGCCGCAACACGTCCGGATTCTGCAGCATCACCAGCGGATGATAGCAATAGAAATACAGCAGCATCGGTGAGAAGATCACCATCGCGCACAAGGGATCCCGCGTGCGCTGATACGCCAGCAGCGCGCCGATCGCGATTACGAAACCGGTGGCGGCAAAGAGGGCTTCAGCCATTCGTCCTGTCTCGAAATGCAGTCAATTGAGTTTTCTCATTGCGTTCACGAGCCGTTCGGCGCAGTGGCTCCAGCGGAAGTCCTGAACCCGCAATCGGCCACGCTCGATGAACTGGTTGCGAAGTTCCTTTTCTTCCGCGGCCTGCCGCATGCATTGTACCAGTGACTCGGCCGTCAGCGGATCGAACATCATCCCCGCATCGCCCACCACCTCCGGCATGGCCGAGGTCGTGCTGGAGATTACCATGGTCTCGGCTGCCATCGCCTCGAGGGCGGGGATGCCGAAGCCTTCGTACCGCGTCGGAAACACCAGCGCCACCGCGTTCGACATCAGAATCCGCTGCACGTCATCCGCCATGTAGCCCAGGAGGCGAATCGGAAATGACGGATCACGTTCGCGCTGGGCCTCGTATCTTGCCAGCAGGTCGGCGTCATGCCGGCGACCGGTTACGAGGATCGGCATCGCCAGTCGCCGGTCCTTGAGCTGATTTGCGGCGTCGAGCAGGATGTCCCCCCCTTTCCGCCAGGTCAGACTGCCGACCGCCAGAAAATACTGTTGCTGCTCGACTCCGAATCGCTGCAGAACTTCGCTATCGCCAGATTGGGGACTGCGGAAATACTCGTCTGACACACCGTTCCCTATGACGGCAATTCTGTCTTCATTGATGCCAAACAGGTCCACCAGTCGATTCTTCGTGAACTCGGAGACGGTCGTAATCAAGTCCGCGTTGCGAACTCGCGCGAGAATACGGTTCCACTTGAAGCGTTTTCGCCACGATCTTCGTCGCGGCATACCGGGCACGTCCCCTTCGAAGGGCAACGCGTCATGAACATTGACTGCCAGTTTGCATCTGCGCGTCGCGACCGGTTGCTCTTTCGTGCAATACACCCAATCCAGATCGGTCGCGTGATCGTCGACCTTCCAGAACGGCAGCCCCATGAGCATCCAACGGGAAAACTTCTCGCCGCCTGGCAGCAGTCGCACTGGGAGACTGGCGATCGCTGCGGGCAGCTTGTTCTTGTTTCGCTCATATTCGCCGCGCGTCGTGAAGCGAGATGCCTCGACCTCCGGATGCGCGGCGAGAGCCGACGTCATTTCGACCGCGTGCCTGCCGACCCCCGTCGGGGAGAGAGACCGCCCCCACGGAGAGAAGTAAACGCCGATCCGCATCATCGCGTCGCCCCATGCGCCGCTCGTTCCGCCAGAACGCGGCCATAGACGTCGGCCACTTCTTTGGCCACTCGTTCCCGCGAGAAGTCAGAGATAGCCCGAGCGCGACCAGCGGTCCCCATCTGCTGTCGCAACTCGGGTGATACTTGCAATTGCCGAATTGCCGAAACCAGCGCGGGTACATCGCCCGGCGAAACAACAAATCCATCGATCTCGTGCCGTAGAGCTTCCGCCGTCCCCCCCACGTCGGTCGCGACGACCGGCACGCC
>JANNSB010000211.1:0-4071 GCA_031402175.1 Planctomycetaceae bacterium | reverse complement strand
GGCACGAGCAGCACATTGAGCAGCGTTCCGATCGGCGTGAGCAACTGAAAGTGCCAGGCACTGAGCGGGATGGTGGCCAGCCAGATCGCCGTTGATATCAGCCAGGTGTGCAACACCGCGCGGCCCAGACGGCCAGCTCTTCGCCGAATCAGTTGCCAGGTCGTTTCGCCTTTCACCGGAGCGGAGAGTCGCGGCTGTAACCAGCGAATGTTCGAGACTTCAATAATGGTCGCCACACACAGGAAGGAAAGCTGAGCGCCGGCGTCGAAAAGATCCGTCGGCCGATAGAGCAAAATCACGATGGCCGACACCGCCAGAAGATTGCGGGAGGAAATCGTTCGCGACAACCGGTGACCCAGGACGAACAGCACTCCCAGGATCGACGCCCTCAGCACCGGCGGGCGGATGTCGGTAAGCAACGTGTATCCGAGAAGCGTGCAGAGTACGATCGCGGCCCGCCAGTTGGGCGAGAGATTCAGCAGATTGCAGAGTCCCCAGACGAGGGCCAGCAGGATGCCGACATGCAGTCCCGAAATCGCGAGCAGATGCATGGTGCCGCTCTCGAGGAATGCCTGCTGCGTTTCGTCCGGCAGGTGAGAGCGCACGCCAAGCAGGAGCGACTCACCGACCGCGAAGTGTTCGGGCGACAACTGTTGGCGGCATAGTTCTTCAGCCTGCCTGCGAAGTCGGTCTCGCAAGCGACTTAATTCGGCGAGGACGCCGGTATCGCGCCCTGTCTTTCGCACCGCTTCCGGATGCTCACACCGCAGCATGCAGTCGATGCCTTGCCGCCTGAGGTACGCGCGATAGTCGAAGTCTCCTTCGGCGGCAGGAATTGGCGTACGGTAGAGTCTGCCGGTCAGTTCAACGCGGTCGCCGGGCTGGATCGCCGGCAATACTCCGTTGATGTCGACGCGCACTCGTCCGGCCACGTCGATCGTGCGAGCGTCTTCGATGAGCGTATCGGCCTCCAGCTCGAAGTACGCTTGGTCGATCCGCCTCCATTCGGGCAGAGACGTGTCCTGCGAGTTGCCGCGCACCGCGACGGAGTTGGCGACCGTTCCCGTCAAACGGACGAGAGGAGCATCGTCGGCATAGCGCGCAATGTCTTGAACGGAGCGTACGCTCCAGACAGTGTGATGCCGCAGCCCGCCCAGGGTCGCGCATCCGGCCAGCACCAAGAGGCCGGCGATACGTGATCGCCGAGTGGAGCATCTCAGCAGGCAGCAGCCGGCGACGATCGAGACGGCGCACAGCGCGCCCCATGCCATCGCTGGTAATGCGACAACGCGATCGATGGCGATGCCGAGAGCGATCGCGGCGGCCACCGGGGCTGCGGGGAGCCGGTGGCCGCTTGCGTTCGTCAATCGCGTCTGCGTCCTAGAGGACGGAACGGATACGTTCGAGGAACTCACGATTCGACTTGAACATTTCGAGTTTACGTGTGAGTTCCGACATGGCTTCCACGGGGTTCATCGAAACGAGAGCCCTGCGGAGCATGGTGACGCCTTCCATGGTTTCCTGGTCGAGAATCTTTTCTTCACGCCGGGTACCCGACTTGCTGATGTCGATCGCAGGCCAGATGCGGCGGTCCGATAGTTCGCGGCTGAGCATCATCTCCATGTTCCCGGTTCCCTTGAACTCGAGGAAGATGGCATCATCCATGCGGCTGCCGGTGTCGACGAGGGCGGTGCCCACGACGGTCAGCGAGCCGCCTTCATCGAATCGCCGCGCGGTGCCGAACATCTTGCGGGGGATTTCGAGAGCCCGCACGTCAAGACCGCCGGTCTGAATCTTGGCGTCGCGTCCGCCGCCGACCCACTTGTTGAAAGCGCGGGCGGTACGAGTGATCGAATCGAGCAGAATCAGGCAGTCCTTGCCGGCTTCCGCGAGACGCTTGCCACGTTCGAAGATGAGCTGGCTGATCCGCACATGGCTTTCGATGTCGCGATCCATCGACGACGCGATGACTTCGCCCTTGACGGTACGGCGCATATCGGTGACCTCTTCGGGCCGCTCGTCGATGAGCAGCACGATGAGGTGAATCTCGGGATGATTCGTGCTGACCGCATTCGCGATGTCCTGCAGGAGCATAGTCTTGCCCGACCGGGGAGGAGCGACGATCAGTGCGCGCTGCCCCTTTCCGATCGGAGTGAGTAAATCCATCACCCGCATGGTCACCGGCCGGGCGCCGGTCTCGAGCTTGATCTGCTCGAACGGGTTGATGGCGGTGAGACTGTCGAAATGCTTGATCTGGGCGAAGTCTTCGGGGGAGCGGCCGTCGATCGATTCGATCTCGATCAGGCGCGGACCTTGTCCGCGCGAGCCGGCTCCGACTTCGCCGCGAATCAGCACGCCTTCGCGAAGGTTGTACTTCTCGACGATCGTACTGGACACGAACGGGTCATGTTCCTGCGATCCATAATCGTTCTTCGAGTCTCGCAGGAAGCCGTATCGCTTGGGGTGCAGTTCAAGCACACCTTCGAAGGTGCCCTCGATATGGACGGGCACGGTCGATGCCGAATTCTGCGAGGACTTCGACATCCGCCCGCGGTTGCCGCCGCGTGACTGATCGCGCCCCGCCCCCCGGCGGTTGTTCGAATCGCGACGACCCTGCTGACCGTGTCCGCGATGACCGCCTTGATATCCTCCCTGCGACGCCTGTGATCCCTGCGACGCAGGTGATCCCTGCCCCTGACCATTCTGTTCCGTGCGGATGTCACCACTCTTGCGGCGACGGCGGCGACGGCGGCGCTTTGGCCGATCCCCTTCGTCCGTCGAGGTTTCGCCCGGTGCAGCCGAATCTTCCGGGCCTTCTCCCTCGGCTCGCTCATCCTGAGCGTCATCGGAATCATCGTCGGAATCGTCATCGGAATCGTCATCCGCATCATCGAATTCCGCGTAGTCGCCCGCTCGCACGGGACCGTCATCAATGTCGTCATCGGCGTCGACTCGAATCGCGGCCGTAGCTTCCTTCGGGGATGCTTCCTCGAACTCGAAGTTCTCGAGGTCTTCTCCGAATGAGGACGTGTCGACCTTGGGAGTACGACGGGGTTTGCGAGGGCGACGTGCGGGTGAGGAGTCAGCAGCCATTCAATTCATTCCAGAGCGAGAGTGAAGACAAGACCTGAGAACCGGCCTTGTCCGAAACGGTGGACGGAAGAGGTCGACAGCCGGTGCGTGCAGCAACAGCCTGTCGCCGATCGATTTGCTTCCGTCAGAAACACCAATCCAAGGGTGCCATTCATATGGATTTCTCACGGCCTGTCCAGGCCATGAGCGCCTTGCAGAATAGACGCGTGTGAATAGTGGCGTAGCCACCAGAAACGAGTTTTCCTGAAATCACTTTCGTCTTAAAAAGTGACAACCGTACTGGCCATGAACTCCTGCGCGCCGACCAACGGATCGCAGGCAGCCTTCGTGGCCACGGGAGGAAGCCGCCGAAAACGATTCCGGCCGCAATGCAGATCTAATTTGCCTCAATCGAGGATCACCCCAACGTCTGCCGGCCTTCAGATTCATTCCGAAAACTCCGTAACGACACGAATGGTCGAGGACTTTCGGATGTCACTGAATCGAGATGGGTGAATATCGCTGTTTCGACTCTCCACCCACCACGCCAACCCGAGCTTGAGTCGGCAACTACTCAACTGTCTCAGTGTCAAGGTCCGTCTCAAGCACCACTGGGGAACATCAACTGAGTCAGCACATCCCCGAAGGTTAACATCAGCAGTGATGCTTGTTGGACCGCCGAGTGCGGTCTCGTATCCCAGCAATCGATGGGGCAGTTGACCAAATCCTAGCTGCCCCAGAACGGTTGTCAATTCACGACTCCTAGGAATATCGGCGATTATTGATAATTCAGTCAAGATCGTTTCCACAATTTCATTGTTCCTCTCGTTTGACGCTGCCGATCCTCCACCCGCAGAATGTCGGCTTTCTGGTTCCCCCCTCCCCCACCTTGAACATGGCTCATTCCACTCCAACGACCGCCGATGCCTCCCAACAGGCAGCTCCCGCGTTGGAGACCTCAATTCCCTATGACCGGTTTCTTGACTGTGTCCACTGCGG
>JANNSB010000210.1:0-2315 GCA_031402175.1 Planctomycetaceae bacterium | reverse complement strand
TGACGACGATCTCCTCCATGTGGCTGAGCTTGCTGACAACTTCCCTCAGTAGTTCGGTATCGCTGCCGACCGTCTGCGTCGTGGAGGCCTTCTGCTTGACGCCGATCGCGGGTGAGGTTTCGACCGCTTCATGCAGCCCGAAGCCCTGGTGAATGGCGCGGAGAGCCTCGTCGCAGCGGTCGCGATCGATCAGCGTCGAGACCTTGATTTCGCTGGTCGTAATCATCTCGATGTTGATGCCCGCATCCGCCAGGCTGCGAAACATCTGGGCCGCGACGCCGCTGTGTGTGCGCATTCCCACTCCGACCGCGGACACCTTCGACAGATTCGTGCCGCTCTGGACTGTCCCCTTGCCGAGTTGCCGCACGGCTTCGTGGGCGGCGGTCAACGCTTCGCCCAGATCGCCTTCAGGAACGGTGAACGATACCTCGGCCGTACCGCCGACACCCACATTCTGCACGACCATATCGACGGCGATCTTGCGGGAGGCCAAGCGCGAGAAGATGCCGCTCATCACGCCGGGCCGGTCGGGAATGTCGCAGAGCGAGACACGGGCTTCGTTGCGAATCATCGCCAGTCCCGTAACGACTCGCGCGTCGGCTCCGTTTTCGGGCGCGATGAGCGTGCCCGCGTTCTCCGAATAACTGGGCCGCACTCGCAGATGCACGCCGAACTTCTTGGCGAACTCGATCGAGCGGGAATGCATCACCCCTGCGCCGAGACTGGCGAGTTCGAGCATCTCATCGTAGGAGATCTGCCCAATCAGGCGCGCCTCGGGAATGACTCGGGGATCGGTCGTGAAGACGCCGTCGACGTCGGTGTAGATCTGACACTCATTCGCATGCAGCGCCGCCGCGAGCGCGGTAGCGGTGGTGTCGCTGCCGCCGCGACCGAGCGTCGTGATGTTTCCCTCTTCGTCAACTCCCTGAAAGCCGCAGGCGACGACGATGGCCCCTTCCTTCAAATGCTTCTTGAGTCGCTCGGTCGAGATCTGCCGGATGCGGGCCTTCGTGAATGATGAATCGGTGAGGACGCCGATCTGCCCCCCGGTCAGGCTGACGGCCTTCACTCCGAGCGTGTGAATCGACATCGCCACGAGGGCGACCGATTCCTGTTCACCGACCGAGAGGAGCATGTCCATCTCGCGCGGCGAGGGCTTGTTGGTGATCTCGTTCGCCAGTGTTTCCAGTTCGTCGGTTTTCTTGCCACGTGCGCTCACCACGAGCACCACCTGATGCCCGACGCGATGGGCCGCCACCGCCCGCCGGGCCGCGGCTAGTATCTTTTCCGGGTTGGCGACACTGGTGCCGCCGTACTTCTGAACGATCAGTGACATGGAATCAGCAATGGGTGAATGGAACGCGAACGGTGATTCGCTCGCGGATTGTAGGGTACCGGTCAAGCGAAGGCGTGCTGTGGCGGGTAGTTACGTCTCAATATCAAGCTGGTGGGTGGCGAAACAGTTTGGGAGGAATGGAGAGATTTTGTCGATTTCTCATGGTTTAACGCTTGCGTCCCCCCCCCCCCCGCAAAATACCTTCAACGACGTACGGTGAATCACCCCGATGATGTTCGGGGTGGGCTTGAGCTTTGATGTTTCGCAACACAGGAGAAACAACATGCGAATGATTCAACTGGCGGTGGTGTGTGTCGCGGTGCTCATCGCGGCGTCTGGACAGGCAGTCGGGGCCATGATCACCATTGACTTTGAAACGTTTCCCGGACCAGTGCCCGCAATTCCAACGACATTGGTGACAACTCAATACCAACCGCTGGGAGTACTCTTCTCTGGTGCTGGCCCGGTCATTCAGTTTGAACCGGCGCAGGCAACTTCTGGATCAAACATCTTGCAGTCCTATCCTCCCCCGCAGTCGCTGATTATTGACTTTCTGAATCCCACATCGACTGTTGGCGGGAATCTGATCAGTGTCGGGGAGTCTGCGGTGACGCTAACCGCCTATGCGGCTGACCTCTCAACAATCTTAGACACTCAAATTTTTGTGAACCCTGGCACAGGCACCGGTCCTGGGCTGGTCGATCCATTCATCTTGACTGGCCCCGATATCTGGCGTGTTACGATGCTGAGAGGAAGTTTCAAAACCATTTTAACAGCAGCATGAGGCAGGCCAGGTGGAAGAAGCCTTCGAAGAGATGGGGGTAGTATTCCCAACGGGTGACGAGGCGGCGGTTGTTCTTCAGCCAGGAGAGGGTGCGTTCGATCGTCACCCGTTGGGAATACTACCCCCATCTCTTCGAAGGCTTCTTCCACCTGGCCTGCCTCATGCTGCTGTTAAAATGGTTTTGAAACTTCCTCT
>JANNSB010000209.1:0-5395 GCA_031402175.1 Planctomycetaceae bacterium | reverse complement strand
ACGGCTCGACATCTCCGACCGCATTGAAGAACGCCTGCGGCAACTGTCCGAGAATTTCCCCGGATTTCAGTACGACACCATCTTCGGCGACGAAGGCTGGGGGGCGCGCATCAGCCGCGATGACCTGAAGCTCGATCCCCGCCGAAGATGGTGTCGTACTGAAATCCGGGGAAATTCTCGGACAGTTGCCGCAGGCGTTCTTCAATGCGGTCGGAGATGTCGAGCCGTGCCTGGGAATGGAGTTCCCGACGCTCCTCGAGTGTGAGTTCCTTGCGGGCAGCCTCCTGGTCGCGCCGAGTGCGCAACCTGTTGCCGCGGTCAATGGCCTGTTTGAGACGGTCTTGGAATTCCATCCCAATACATTACTGCCAGAGCGAAAAGAAGGCGAGTATCGCCAGCACGACGGCCATAAAGACGATAATGGTGATGAACGTCCGCACCGACTTTCTCCAGATACGTTCGGCGTCTTCGTAGCGCGTGGCCCCGTAAACCAACGCAATGGCGGCTGCGAGGGGCAGGAGATAGATGTTCATTCCCATGGCGTGTTGTTCCAACAAATGTCGTCGCGAAACGGACTCATGCAGGTGCCGGAGCAGGCTCTTTCGAGGGCTGATGTTCTTCATCCCCATACCCATAGGCCGGGCCTCCGAAGGCGTCGAACATGGCCAGTATGTTGAGCAGACCGGCGACCACCGACAACAGCGTGGCGAGTTCGTGACGCTTCCCCAGAGTACGGTGCAGATCCGTTTCCTGCTGCTTGTTCAGAGGGACGAACAGCCAGTTCCAGACCGAGCGAGGGACAGTGCCCCGCAGCTCACCCAAGGAATTTCCACCATCGGTGATTTGAGCCGTTAAGCTGCGGCGATGATCTCCGTCGATGGGACGACCGAGAGCCGCGGCGTCGAGATCGATGTCGATCGATTTGCCGTCCGCCGTCGTCCCGGTGAAGTGCCCTTGCGTGGCCTGCCCGAACTGCCCATCGGTGCGCTCGAACGACACAGTTCCGGTGGCGTCCCCTCCCACAAGGCCGGCCTGCGCCCGATAGTCCACGTTGCCGTTGAACTCAGCCTCGAACGGCTCGTCCAGCGGGCGCACGGCTTTGTTTTCGTCATCCTTGACCCGTTCGCGCTGAACGACGGCGCAGACTGCAGGCAGTCCGACGCCGCTTTGCGCTCCGAATTTCAAGACCTGAATGATCGGCGGACGCTCGTTACGGTCGTTGAACGGGGCGGCCATCACCTTCCATTCCGAGAGGTGCATGGCCATGACCCATAGTCCGACGATCGAACAGAAGTAGATGGCGGACTTGAACCTGCGTTCCTGGTAGAAGTGTCCCGCCCCCGGGAGCATCCAGGCGAGGATGACCGCCAGGAAACGATTCTTCAGGCGAATTCGTGGATCAATCATCAACCGTCCCAGGGTTGTCCCATTCTGTTTCAGACGAAATCGGTCGGACCTCGTCCCTTAAGTTCTGGCGGCCATTGTAGAAGCCACTCGCGGACGCGGCCAGCCGACGTTCCACCAATCACTGCGCCTGAAAGAACATCCGCACGCTGTAAATGACGATGGCGGTCACTGCAACGGTTCCCACAATCAGGAGAAACCTCGCCAGTTCGGGCTTATGGCGGTATGCGATCTGAGCCACGACGCACACAAAAACCACCACGGCCAGCTTGAACTTCAGCAGCCCCTCGACGCCCCAATGATTGAGGAAGTACGCCGCAAACGGATTCGACTCACCAAACCGTACGCCCGCCGCATTGCCGTGAACAATCATCCGGTAGGTCACCACGAAGTCGAGCAGGTTGGCGAGAATGAACCAACAGGTCTCGGTTTCGAGCGGAATGCGGCCAGTGAAGCGTCGGCGGCGCTTTGCGGGTTGCACGCCAAAAGGCGTATCGGAGATTCGCTCGCGTCCCGGCATCGGATTCACCAATTCGCAGAACTCTACAACCGACCACCGCGCCGCTTATCCCAGAAAGTACGCGACCGCATTATCGAACAACCGCCTGCCGTCGGGCGTCGGCTGCTCCCGTCGTCGTGTCCAGGTCGGATGCTGCGTTTCGTGCACATACCGTTCGGGATGCGGCATGAGTCCGAGTACCCGTCCGGTGGGGTCACTCAATCCGGCAATGTTTCCCGCCGATCCGTTGGGATTGTACGGGTATGGCAGCAGGCCGCCTTTGTGATTGTGAGTTTCGCCCGGAGGACAGGCGTAGATCAGGGCCGCCTGTCCCTGTGCCTGCAACTGTGCGAGAACCTCTGGCGTGCGAGTGACGAAACGGCCCTCGGCGTGCGCGATGGGGAACTCCAGATGACCTAGCCCCTTGAGAAACACGCTGCGATCCGATGAGACCTGCAGATGGACCCACAACGCCGTGTAGTGCCCGTTGTCATTCCAAGTGAGCGTGGTGTCGGGATGATCCTCGGTTGCAGTTCCCCCCGGCAGGATGCCTGCCTTCAACAAGACTTGAAATCCGTTGCAGATGCCTAGCACGAGCGTGTCTCGCGCCAGGAACCGCCGGACTGCATCTCCCAGGCGATGCTGAAGCTGTTGCGCGAAGACGACACCCGCCCCCAGGTCGTCGCCGTAGCTGAATCCGCCCGGCACGCAGAGGATCTGAAACTGGTCGAGCAGCGCGGGATTCTCCAGCAGCCGAAACAGATGCACCCGCTCAGCCCGACCGCCGGCCAGCTCGAAAGCGTGCCCGGTTTCGACGTCACAATTGGTCCCCGGGGCGCACAGCACACAGACATTCGGCTCAGCCATGATCTCTCCTGAGCAGACGGTATGTGAGAAATGGCGGAACGTCAATCAAGCAGGTTCACGGTTCCTGGACCAGCAGCGGAGACTCGCAATGTAGGTCACGGACTGTGGTTTCGAGGTATTGGAGATTGAGATGTCCGATGCATAGAATACGATTGATCGGGCACCACCAAGACTGGGATTCAGAACCACCATGGTCCAAATCGTAGTGACGCCAGACCAGGCGAAAGTCCTGACAGAGTCAAGCGACAGTGTCGAGATAGTCGACTTGCAAGGTAATCGCCTCGGGTATTTTTCGCGTTGCTTCCTGGAACAGGACGTTGCAATTGCCCGCGAGCGCGCGGACTCCAATGAACCACGTCGCACGACACAACAGGTAATGGAGCGCCTTCAGTCATTGGATCCTAAATGACCCGTTACACGCTGGCCTGGGTCCAAAGCGCTGAAAACGAGTTGGTTGACTTGTGGTTGAAGGCTGACGATCGCGCTGAGATTACATCAGCGACCAGCTTGATCGATCATGATCTTCGCACCGATGCGGAGTCGAAAGGAGTCGAAATCGCCGAAGGTCTGCGTGCCCTCAATGTGCCGCCGCTCCGAGTGATCTTTACGGTGCTGCACGACGATCGAATTGTCGAAGTTCTTCGTGTCCGGCGAATCTAACTTGATCGCAGGGGCGCATTGACAGTTTTCGGCTGGGACTATCCGCGCAGAAACCCCGCCAGTTTCTTCACCCCCGCGTCGAGCGTTTCGATTCCAGTCGCGAATGAGAGCCGCACATAGCCAGGCGCGCCGAAGGCGTCGCCGGTGACAAGAGCCACTTGAGCCACTTCCAGCAGGGCCGTGCAGAAGTCGGTCGCGTTGTCGACGACCCGGCCCCCTTGCAGCGGCTTGCCGAAATAACTGCTGACATCGAAGAAGGCGTAGAACGCGCCTCCTGGGTCGGCAAACTTGAGGCCGGGAATCTCGCGGAGCCGGGAGATAACGAAGTCGCGGCGCTTGGCAAATTCCTTACGCATCTCTGTCACGCACTCCTGAGGACCGGTTAACGCGGCGAGGGCGGCATACTGGCTGACACTGCAGGGATTCGATGTCTGCTGGCTCTGCAGGTCGCTCATCACGTTCGAGACATCCACGGGGCCGAGTGTCCAGCCGATCCGCCAGCCCGTCATCGCGTAGGCCTTACTGACGCCGCTCACAATGATCGTCAGTGCCTGCACCTCGGGTCCGAACGAAGCGAATGAACGAAATTCGGCGTCGCCGTAGATTAGGTTCTCATAGATCTCGTCCGACATCACCGGCAGCTTGTGTTGGACGCAGACCTTCGCCAGGGCTTCGAGCGCCTCGGGCGGATAGACCGCCCCGGTCGGATTGCTGGGGGAGTTGAGCATCAGCAGTTTCGACTTCGCGGTGATCGCGCGCTCAAGTTGCTGAGGCGTCAGACAAAAGCCCGACTCGCGAGTCGTCTCGATGAGGACCGGCGTCGCGCCCGTCAGTTCCACGAGCGCGCTGTAGCTCACCCAATAGGGAGTGGAAATGATGACCTCATCACCGGGGCCACAGAGTGCCGTCAGCACGTTGTGAATCGAATGCTTCGCCCCATTCGACACCACCACCTGGTTCGGTTTGTAGGTGAGTCCGTAGACCCGCTGATACGTCTGGCAGATGGCCTCCTTGAGTTCGGGAATGCCGGCGGCCGGCGTGTAATGCGTGTGTCCGGCCCGCATCGCCGCGATCGCCGCCTGCTGAATGTGCTCGGGCGTGTTGAAATCAGGCTCGCCCAGGGTGAAGTCGAGCACCTGCAAGCCCAGCTTTTTCAGTTCCCTGGCCTTGGTCGCGGCCGCGATCGTAGCGGAAGGCTTGAGGGTCTGGACGGCGGGAGAGAAACGCATCAGTCAACTCGCGATTGTGAAAAGTGCATTGTCAGCCATGACCTGCATCATAACGAGCGCGCCAATCGCGAAAAGGTTCGCATCAAATATCTGGTGTGGCTACAGGCAACCCTTGCCAATGGTGTTTGAAGTGGCGAACCAAATGAACTGAGCGGACGGAAACCCTAGATCAGGAGCACTCACCTCCGCGATTCGTCGGCTGCCCGGCTTCCGGTCGCCTACTCGATGTGATAAATATCGATCGATCCCCCCAGCGTGGCCTCCGGCTGCATCGACTTGAAATCGCTGTAGTCGAACGGCATTGTGGGACGGCCGCTGCCGTCGGGAAGCCGCAACGTGTGCGGACGGCCCATCACGTAGTTCACACTCACGGCATACCAGCCCGGTGGGAAGCGAAACCCCGGTTTGCGTCGGCCCTCGGCATCGATCGCTCCTTCGGGAATCTGATACTTGATGCCCAGCGCTTCCGGCGGCAGTGTGCCGAAGTAGATGAGGTTGATTTCATCAATCTCATGCTCGCGCATGTAGTCGCGAACCAGATGCAGATCCTGCCCCCAATCGAGGTTCGAGTCGATCAAGTGCTCGCGGCCTCCGGGCGGTCCGCCGGCATGTTCGTTGAAATACGCCAGGTGATGCGGGTGATGCCTGAGCGAGAACAACGTCGCCGCGAGCAGCAGTCCGACCCAGACGCCGCGAATTGGTTTCGGCAACCCGTCGCCCACCTGCACGGCATTGG
>JANNSB010000208.1:0-4072 GCA_031402175.1 Planctomycetaceae bacterium | reverse complement strand
ACGACCGCATCATCGCCAAGCTCCGCGCCAAGAATGGCCGTTACAGCCGCAAGTCCAAAGTCAACGGGAAGGACATCCGCACCGGCGTCCCGAGGAAACGGACCAGGTTTCCCGGCCAGATGGTGAGCTGTGGCAAGTGCGGTCGCTCGTGCAACTACGGCGGGGAGGTCAGCGGTGATCGCCTGCTTTGCAGCGGCTCCATCGACTACAAGTGCTGGAACGCGGTCGGTTTGAGTGGGCCGCTCGTCACCGAGAAGGTGCTGGAGGCGATCCTGGCGGAAGTCGAACGCCTGCCCGAATGGGACGAGCGCATGTTGGCAACCATCCAGGAGGAGGCACTCAAGCTGGACGAAGATCGCGAGCGTCGACTGCAGCAGTTTGCCGACGATGAGCGCGATTGCCGTCGCAAGCGCGATAACCTGATCAAGTTCGTGTCCGAGGGGGACTTCAGCTCCGCCATCCGTGAACTACTGGCAGAGACTGAACGATCGCTCGGGCAGATCACTGTGGACCGTCAACGCCTCGAGAGGCAGCCGCGCCAGACGGTTGAAATCCCGCCGATGTGCGAACTGAAACGCCTCGCCCGCGAGGTGCTCACGGACATCGACAGGAATGATCCCGAGTTTCAGGCCGTCATGCGGCGCATGGTCCCGCGGCTGGTCGTGTTCCCCTACAAGCTGTGCGACGGCGGCCACATTGTGCCCCGCGTCCAGTTCCGTTGGACTCCAGCCGGACTGCTACCTGACCCGCGGCTGCGCGAGTTGTTGACGAACCTCACCGAAAAGGTGATCACGGTAAACCCGTATGTGCCACCAGACCGCGTCCTGGCGCTGCCCACTGTGCTGGCTCATCCAGACTTGAGCAAGCCGGAGATCGAGGCGCGCTTCGGTATCGAGCAACACACGGTCAAACAGGCCCGAAAGCTGATCGCTCTCATGGCGGAGCTCGGCATCACCGATCCCTACGTTCCGCTGGTCGAGCCGCCCGATACCGGGTTCAGTCGGCACAAGCATGCCCGTTACCGTTTTGAGCCACTCCCGCATGCGGGAGAGGTATGAAAAAAACGAGGCGCTGATGTCCAAGCCCCGGCTCTTATGGAGCCGGGGCTTTTTTTGTTCATGCACATCCACATTTGGAGGGGAGAATCTATGCCATTGCGACGACAGGATTCTGCAAATCGCGAAGCTCGCAACGATGACGTCCTGGGTCGCTTCATCCGGATGTTGGCCAAGGCCATCGTGCAGCGGCTGCAACGCGATCAGCGGCGAGGTGAATCATCGGCAGGGGACAAGGCTGATTGCGATTCAAAGACCGATCGTTAGGTTGGCGCGGCCGCCCTCTTGGGCGGCCGCGCTTGTTTTTTCTTAGGTATTCGAACTTGGCGAGTTGCGATTCGTCGACGCAGGCTATCTCGGTTCCCGATGCACGTAGCGGGTTCGCAACGAATGCAGTTTCCTGTCCTGGCAGAGGTCTCGCAACCGGCTCCGGTGACATTCACGTGACATTCACCGAAGCAATTTCGCGAACTGCCATTTGTGCTGCGATACTTCGTTTACTCCCACGTAGACGACTGCGTGAACTGCATGCGATGTCACGGGTCTTCGATAGACTGCCGCCCGGCTTCATCGTCGGGCGATCCCATCAGAAACTCCCCCGGAGGAATCAACGTGAACCCATCGCCGATCAAGTTGGTGACTTCAACAGGCGAGTTCAGGTAATTCGCCCACTCGGACTGCGCAGCGGATGCTGCGTCGGAGTCGAATGGCGCAACAAGCAGCGCGGGTGGACTGCCAGGCGAAACGGGATCGACCGGAGGCGGGTCCGAGTCGAGCGCCGCCAGCGGAGTCCCTGGAAGATCGCAGTCCACCGTGACGGACGTCGTTTCGCCCGCTTTGACTTCGAAGACGATCACTTCATGGCTCTCAAAGTCATCCTCACCGGCTGTGGGAGCCGGTCCCCTGGATTCTCTCCAATCTCTCATACCTTCAAGCCCGTACAAATTGTGCCGGAAGGGAGGATTCCGATCCCAAACGACCATCACCCAATACCGGCCGGGCAGAATCAGACGTGTTTCGAGTTCGAATGTGGCATCGTAATCCCTGGTCGACGATGACCTGAAGTTCGTTCCAGTTCGGTATTCGGGCTCAGCCGTTTGCCACTCATCGCGAGCCACCGTCTCAGGAAAAAACGAAACATACACCTGACCATCGCCGGCCGGTTGTTCCGGCAGCCGAATCGTCAGTTGGATCTCTCCCAGGAAGTGATACTCTTCGATCGCTTCCGAACTGCGGTCGAAAGACTGAAAATCTTCAGCGATTCCATCGTGGATGGCCAAGGCCCGGTCGGCATTGGCGCGTAGTGTCATACGCCCAATCGAGTTCGTCTCGGTGCTCCGCAGCGCCTGTTCGAGTAATTCGCGATCTTCGACTTCCCTGAGGTATGCAAGATACCGGCATGAAGTGAGTTTTTTTTCATACCGTGCCGAATGCCGTCGCGACCATTCGCGAGCTTCCTCTGCCCACGCGTGCATGACTTCCGAGGAAGGTTTGTCCGCAACGACAGGTAGCTGTAGCTGTTCTCGAGCCCATTCCCGTCCCTTGGCATTCCAATGTTCCAAAACCTGGCCAGTGACATCGATTTGCATGCCATCCGACAGTCTCCACACAAACCACTGCTGTGCCCAATCGAGCCAGATTCCGAACGTGGTTGAGTCACCGGATCCTTCAAACAACATCAGGCTGCGATCCCGCCACATACGCGACGACGTCGAGTGAGTGAACAGTCCGCGTAACCGCCAATATGTCGTTTGCATCGGCGATGTCTCGTCCTCCGTTTGCGTCCCCGCATCCCCAACGAATTCCTCAAGGGAGAACTTCCTGATCTGCCCATTGTGGTCGTAGAACACCAGAACATCGTCTCCGTATCCGACGCTGCCCCAATTATCCAATGTCACGACGAATTGCCCGTCGTTGGAGATCATCACAGCCACCGGCGACTCGCGATTGGTCAGGCTTGACGTCCAGATCGTTTCCTCCCCCTCAAAGACCGTCACAACGGGTGGAATCTGTCGTCCGCCAGGTTCAATCTGCGCACGGTACTCGCCATTCGCTGATTGCACGTCAAACGTGCTGGGCGGCCCCCAGGTATCGCCTAGCGCGGCTCCCGGCGCGATGAGCAGGAGAGTCGTGAGTAACAGGGAAGATTTCAATGCGACTGGGCCAACAAGTGGTAGGGACAGCACTTTGCACTCCTTGAGTGCTTGAAGATTCACGGACCGACGTCCTTCACCATTCCGACTTGGACCAGAATGATCAACATATGATTTTGGCATCATGATTCCTTCAGTTGCGAGACCTGCACGCCCAGCACAGCATTCTCCACCAGCGATTCATGAGATGAGGGCTGCCGTCCATCCATCGCTACCACAGCTTGCCTCCACCAAACGACCATGACAAGATCAATCACTCAATATGCAGTGAACTCAATTTTGAACGTCGTGGTAGACGGGATCTCCTCCGTCCTCTCACCGGTCATTCGATCGGCGAGCCTCTACCTGTCTACCGTCAAAGGCAGACTGAACCCGCCATTAAAGGTCGTGGGGTTCTTTATTAGAGATCCGGCAGGTGCGAGTGTGCGAACGCGAATCAACCCGCCGCCGGAGACAGATTCTCTTCCGACCAACGCTCAGTCGCTACCAATCCCCCCTGAACTTCGAACAGGCCCGTCACCATCAGCGGCATCAACGAAGGCTTCCCCATCGGGCCATCACGGTATCTTCTGCTCATTCTGAGATCCGATCGCATGAACTCTATTGAAACCCCGGAGCCACCTCCCGTGCTGCGAAGATACGCCGCGGATGTGGTCCTGATGTCACCGGTTGACCCAATCAGCGAGCGGATCGAATCCGCCAAGTTGCTGGCGAATCTCCTGCGATTCGTCCACATTGAGCTGGTGGAAACTGCCGGCCTCGTCGATCCCGCACCCTGACCAGAGCTGGAGGACCGACCGGAGTTGGTCTTCAGGAATGCTCTGCAGGCTCGGAATTGACGCAGACCACAGCCGCGCTATCTTG
>JANNSB010000207.1:0-5346 GCA_031402175.1 Planctomycetaceae bacterium | reverse complement strand
CACCTGGCCCCAGGAGTTCGAGCCTGGAGGGAGCGGAAGTTCGAACATCACGACTTGACGGCAGTCGGACGTGGCGAGCGTAAGGAGCCGGTCGAGATCGCGCTCGAAGTCGGCCATCGAAGTCGAGCCGAGCAGGTCGTTGCCGCCGATCTCGATCAGCACGACGCCGTCGTCGAGCGGGCGCTCTTCGATGAGTTCAAGCACCGACCCGACGGTCCCACCCATCTTCGAACGGTCATCGATGATGAGCGATTGATGCCGTTGTTGCAGTAACTCGGGCCAGCGGACGGCCTCATTCTCGCCGATCCCCGCCGTCACCGAGTCGGCCAGGATGATCAGTCGCCCGCCTTCGCCGATCGCCACGCGCGGCGTCCAGCGCCAGCGCAGCTCCCAGCCCGCGACGAGGGCCAGCACCAGCAACAAACAGGCGGTGAGGAGCAAAGGACGATGACCAACCGGTTCGCTCGGCAACATCGCGGCGGTCGCGGCATTTCCGGCGACCTGATCGTGCCCGCTCTGCCGGGCCGTTCGCGGGCCAAGCAGGGCATACCACAACCCGACCGACGCAACGAACAAGGCATACAGCCACCAGGGCAACGGCGTGGCCGAGGCGGCAATGAGCGCGACCGCGAGAAAGATACAAATCGTCGCGCCCAACGACCGACGCCATCTCACACGTCGTGCTGAGACAACAGCCACGACCAGCAACACCAGCCCCATGAAGAACGCATCTCCTCCGGTGATGTGCTGGACGAGGAAGGTGGTCATTCCCTCCCTTCCCGCTCTAGCTGAGTAATCTCTTGTTGGACGGGTTCGGCGAGGTCGAGTCTACCGGCGGCCTCCAGATGATCGGCGGCGGCACGGAGGTGATCGAGGCGATCGTCGGTGAAGGCCCCAAGGTTTATCTGGCGAGCCGTGTATTCGAGCATCTCGGCTTCACTCAGCCGGCCGGCGTCGCGCTGCCCGCGAATCACTCGCCGCATGCCGTTCACCTCCTCCACCAGGCGATCCAGCTGCTCCTCGGCTTCGGCAGTCATCCATTCTGGTCTGTCGCTATATGCCTGAGGTCGCTGATGCTCGGCTGCAAAGTTGTCGACGATGTTGCGTGTTTCGCGTTCCAGCGCCTCGGCAGCGTCGAGCCGACCGGCTTCGCGCAGTTCCTGGATCTCCCTCTTCATTCCTGCAAGTCGTTCGGCCAGTTCGGGCGGCAACGCCACTTCGGTTGCGACTTTCTCTGGTTCCCCTTGGTGCGCGGCGGCGAACCGCTCGAGCAGCGCATGAGCCTCGCGTTCGACGGCGTTGGCTTCATCGACCCGGCCGGACTGCATCAGTTCCTGGATTTCGTTCTTCATGCCGTGCAGCCGTTCCTGCAGTTCCGGCGGCAACTCCGGCTTGGTCGCCTCGCGGTCCGTCCGCATTTCGCGCAGGAGGGTGCGAAGTTCCTCGAGTTCCGCCCGCATTTGCTGCATCTGTTCGTTGAGTTCGGCGAACTGCCGTTCGTTTCGCTCGGCTGCGTCATCCGCATTCACACTCCAGGGGGAAAGAGCAGCCGCGACCAAAGTGACCATCAGCAACTTGAAGAGGAAAGAGCACTTCGTCATCGATCGTCTCCTGAAATGAGTAACAGATCGCACCTTTATGTGTGCACAGACAGGAATGTCTGTGCCACCTGACTTTCAAAAATCACCAAACTGCATCATGGCGTGGCCAGGTCGCTCACAACAACCCCCAACCTGGCCGCAGTCTCTTGAATTTGCCGCCACGTTTCATCGGGAAGCTTCACCCCATCCGCGTCTCGCTGCTTTTGGCGGCGGACCTCGATCTCCCCGGGCAACAGGATCTCCGAGACTCCCGGCAGCGTGCGGCTGCTTCTGAGGAACGGGACGTACTTCGCCATCCAGTGGTCGTACTCGTCGCGTGAGATGAAGTGCTCGATGTCGATCAGATAGAGCCACACGCCGTTGGCCCCGCGCGGCAGGTCGGCACGGGCGATGCCGCTGCCGGAGACGATGCCGCAGACGACGTCGATCATCACCGACAGGCCGTACCCTTTGTGAGCCATGTCGCCGCCCAGTGGCAGGATGGCGCCAGGTGGGTCGCGGTAGAAATCCGCGGGATCGGTGGAGGGCCGCCCCTCATGATCAATCAACAGTCCCGGCGCGATCTGCTCACCTTTCTGATGCGACACCCGCAGCTTGCCCTCGGCGGTGGCGCTGGTCGTCATGTCGAGCACGAGCGATTCGTTACCGATCGGGGCGGCGATGCAGATCGGGTTGGTGCCCAGTTTGCGGTCGATGCCGCCGTAGGGGGCGACACCTCCACCGGCGGGCGAATTGACCGACATCATCCCCACGCAGCCCTGCCTCGCGGCGCGATCGGTATACGAACCGAGCCGTCCGATGTGATTGCAGTTGCGGACGAAGACCGTCGCGGTGCCGGCGGCCTTGACCTTTCGCAGCGCGATGTCGAGCGCCTGCGTGGCCGCCACTTGACCGAAATTGAAGTGAGCATCGGCGAGCGCAAAGGCCGGCCCCTCCTTCAGGATCTCGAATCGGCTTCCCAGTTGGACGTGTCCATCCTGCACCATCTGCATGTACTGCACGAGCCGCATCACGCCGTGGCTGTCGTGTCCGACGAGGTTGGCGTCACGCAGTTCGGCAGCGACGCAGGCGGCTTCGACTTCCGACGCCCCAGCGCCGCGAAGCACCCGCACCGAGAGTTCAAACAACTGAGCGCGATTGAGCGTTGGCATCGCGGAAGTATGCAGCCCGACGCGGAGCATGAAAAGCGAGCGTGCCCCGATTACGTGTTGGATGCCGGCGCGTCCAGCACTTGATGAATGATCGAACGAACCGTATGTTCCGGCACTCCCTCCACCAGTTCGACACGGCCAATGCAGTCAGGCAGGACGAATCGCAACTGCCCTCCCACCGTCTTCTTGTCGAGACGCATGCAGGCCAGGATTTCGTCTTCGCTCATCGACTTCGCAAGTTTCTTCGGCAATCGTGTCGGCAGGTTGAGCAAAGCCAACAAGCGAGTTTGCCGGGCTTCGTCATCAGCCGAGATGCGGCCGAGTTCGACGGCCAGTCTCGCGGCCCCCGTCATGCCGATGCTCACCGCTTCGCCGTGCAGCAATTCGCCATACCCGGCGAGAGCTTCGTAGGCGTGCGCGAAGGTGTGCCCGTAGTTGAGCACGGCCCGCAGACCGGTGCGTTCCTCTTCGTCGCGCTCGACCACGTCTGCCTTCAGCCGGCAACTGCGAGTGATCGCGTGGTTCAGTGCTTCGGTATTACGAGCATTCAAATCGGCAACATGAGCTTCGAGATAGTCGAAGAACTCGCTGTCGAGAATGACGCCGTACTTGACGACCTCGGCCAGTCCCGATCGATACTCGCGATCAGGAAGTGTCGCGAGCGACGAAGTATCGATGATGACACACGCCGGCTGATAGAACGCTCCGATCAGGTTCTTGGCCCGGGGATGGTTGACGCCGACCTTGCCCCCCACGCTGCTGTCGACATCGGCCAGCAGGGTCGTCGGTATCTGCACGAACGGCAGCCCGCGGTTGAACGTGGCAGCCACAAAGCCCGCGAGGTCGCCGATCACTCCGCCGCCGACGGCCACGAGCACCGTCTTGCGATCGGCGGGCATCTCGACCAGCCGATCGAAGATCCCTGAGGCCACCGCCAGCGACTTCGAGCCTTCCCCCGCCGCGACGGTGATGACTTCGGTCTGCCAGCCGGCCTTCACGAACGAGTCACGAACGGTCTCGGCATGCGAGGTCACGTTCGGATCGGTGACGATCGCCACTTTGCGTTGCCCGCTCCCAACGCCGTACCGCGCCTCGACGGCCGCCGATGCGGTTGAAGCAGCAGCATGCAGCAATCCGGAGCCGATCGAGATGTCGTAACTTCTCGGCCCCAGGTCGACATGCACAACATTGGCTGCAGCTTCACTCATGAGGGCATGATATCGGTGAACACAGGTGGCTTGTAGTGGTCCGTCCATCGTTCGATGTCGGGTGGCCCAGACATTCCTGTCTGGGCGAATCGCAGGACAGCAGTTAATTGCGCATGACATTCATCGATGGACGGACCAGTAGCTTGTCCGGCGCTTGAAACGCCTCTTGTTCCCCGTGACACTAGGTCAATGCCCGACACCACCGCTTTGCCTCCCGTTCAACTCTCCCAGCGCGCGGGGTATGCGAAAGAGCAGGCGATCAGCTTTTTGATGCAGCAGGGGATCGAGAATCCCGGCGTCATTTCGCTGGCCGCGGGTTTCGTCGATTTCGCCAGCCTGCCGGTGCGGGAGACACGCGAGGCGCTCGCGAGTCTGCTGGCCGACATGACGAAGGGACAACAGGCCCTGCAGTACGGCACGACGCAGGGTTCGCTCCGACTAAGGCACCGCGTTCACGAGCTGTTCGCCCGGCTGGAAGGGGTGCCCGCGAAGGAACTCGGCGTGGGACTCGACCGCATCCTCATGACCACCGGCTCACAACAACTTCTGTCGCTGTTGTGCGAAGTGCTGTTCAATCCCGGCGATATCTGCCTCGTCTCCGGCCCCACCTACTTCGTGTTCCTCGCCGCCCTGCAAGGCGTCGGCGCGCAGGCGATCGTCATTCCCAGCGATGAAGACGGACTGCGGACAGACGCCCTCGACGCCACGCTCCAGCAATTGGATGCCGATGGCAAGCTCGACCGCGTGAAGCTGATCTACTTGGTGAGCTACTATGAGAATCCCTCCGGAATCAGCATATCGACGGATCGCCGCCGCGAAGTCGTCGAGATCGCCCGGCGCTGGTCGAAGCAGCAACGGATCCTCATTCTCGAAGACGCCGCGTATCGCGAGCTGCGCTACGACGGGCCGCAGTGGCCGAGCGTGTGGAGCTTCGACGCCGGCGGCGAGCACGTCATCTACACGCAGACGTTCTCGAAGAGTTTTTCACCCGGCATTCGCGTCGGTTTCGGCATCATTCCGACCGACCTCATCGCCCCCCTCTGCGATCGCAAGGGAAACGACGATTTCGGTTCGCCGAACCTGATGCAGCAACTCCTCATCGAAGTCCTCGATCGCGGCCTCTACGAGCCGCACGTCGCCGAAGTGCAGTCGGCCTATCGCATCAAGCGGGACGCGATGCTCGCCGCGGCTGATGAGTTCTTCTCGGACATTCCCGGCGCGACATGGGTCCATCCGCACGGCGGACTCTACGTCTGGATGACGCTGTCACATGAGATTCCCACCGGCTTCAATACTCCGCTCTGGACATCGGCCGTCCACGATGAAGGAGTGATGTACGTCCCCGGCGAACTGAGCTATCCCAGCGACATGCCCGATCGCCCGCGA
>JANNSB010000206.1:0-8203 GCA_031402175.1 Planctomycetaceae bacterium | reverse complement strand
TCGAGCAATTGAAACAGGCGATTCACGACTACATCAACTATCACAACGCCCACCCCAAAACATTCGTCTGGACCAAGAAAGCCCAAGATATCCTCGAAAAAGTCGCCCGCGCACGAGCCGCACTCAATAAGATCCCATCTGCGTGAGACACTACACTAGATGCCCGTTGAAAAAGCGGTGATGAACCGGTTGGCGTGTGATGTCTGTCGGTGGTTGAGATATGTTGGTTGTGTCGCAAGGAATGAGCGGGCCGAGGAGATTCGGAGAAGACAACGGTCCGGTGGGTACGACTGTACGAATTGGTGTTGAGTGCGTTTCGTACTCCGGTCTGTCGATCACCGACGTGCTTTCTCGACGACTTCGGTTGGGCTCACGGAGGGCACTTGGCTCAGAAACAACAACTCGAAGCATTGACAGTGACGCGGCCGCAATACCAAGTCGGAACATTCCAGAGGGACAAAGGCGGTTAAGAAGTCGAAGAGCACGATCGAGGAACTGATGCGACAGGTATCATCGAATCCTTCGCCAAGTGCCGCGGCCGGCTTAACCAGCGATACCGATCCTAAGTAGCGTATCCCTTCCCGGAGACGTATTATCCCTATGCGCGTCAGTCGCGTGTTGGTGTGGAAACTGAGAACAACGACCCAATTCAGGCATTTTTCGATGACACAGAAATCGTCTCGGCGTGATTTCCTTCAAGCGGCGGCAGCTGTTTCGGCTGGGTCGGTGATGTTGTCTCGCTCGATGTTAGCGATCGGCGACGACGCCATGCCGGCTGTCGATGGGTTGATGGACGGCTATCTGGGCGCACCTTGTGAGCGAGTCGATAAGGCGTTTGGAGGCGGGTTCTCGATGTACGTCGCCGCATGGCCGCTGCTCGACGAGTATCCCGGGTCGCAGTTTCAGACGGGGCTCTTTGGAACCTGGATGCACGCGCAGGTCGGCAACCCTGAACACGAAAGCAAGTTCTATTCCGACATCGAGGGAGGGCTCGGCTGGTGGCGCGACACGCGATTTGCCACGGCGACCCCGAAATTCATCATGGGGGGTGTGGCTCTCAACTTCAGTGAATGGGCAAACGGACCCGGAGCAGGAAAGGGGCGGGACTGGGCCGATCCGTCGGGAAAGTACGGGGTCGCGCAGCTCAGTCCCTGGGTGATCTGGCCACCTGATGGACTGAATCTGCAGCAGGGAACGTGCGGCGAGTTATTCGGCTATGGGTATCTCCCATTGCCGCTTACGGAGCTGAAGTCACGAACATCGGGCGTCGACGTGCCGACGGGAAACCAATGTTGGACGTTGTTCCTCAACACGGCGAACTTCAAGGGCCCGGTGGCGTTCTTTACGCCGCACTTCTTCTCGAACGTCACTGTTGAGCGTCCGGAGTTGGCAGGGATGTTTCTCGACAACCGTCCCTCGAATCCGAACCGCGCTCTCCAGATGGAAACGCAGTATGTCCCTGCGATCCATACCACCGACCAACAAGGGAGACGTCTTGCACGCGTCGCACCGACGCGCTTTCCAGTGGGGAGCGATGGCAACTCGACTCTGGTCCACCGGGTGATGTCTTATCGCAAGGAGGCCTTGTGGGATTCCGTGCAGCTTTGGTTTGACGGTGGTTCCGAGGCCAGCGGGCAGATCGATGATCAGCAGGCGATCGTCCATCGTTTCACGGGCGACGGCTGGTCGACGTGGCGCATCAGCACTTGGGAGATGGAAGGGGACGAACGAATGCAACTCGACTGGCCGGGATTTGCCACTCCTGTTGCATCTGATCCACATACGTTTGGATTCCGCTGGGACGAAAGCCTTCGGAGGTCGGGGGAGAGCGAAAATGCCCTCGTTACGCTTCCAGAATACTATGTCCTGGAAGGCGAGGGAGATTCCGCGCGCTGGGTGCCGATCTCTGATGCGGATGCTGACATTCCAGAATCGCTACGGCACCCAATTCGACCGGGGCCCGTTGACGACACCAGCCCGTATGTGACGCCGGAAGATGGCTGCTGGGCGCAGCCCGGTCCGGTTGCCGGCCCCTTTGAAGCTCACCTTGGGGATGGAAGCATCGCGACCTATAGCTGGTATCGCTTTGTCGATCAGCCTGCGTTGCTCAATGCCGACCTGACCGACGAGGAACGCGAGCGGCTCCAGGAGCGAGTTGAGAAGCTGCATCGAACATGGGCGAAGGATCGCGAATACCTTCCTCCGCCTCAGTCAGGCAGTCTGGCATCACTCGATCCGGCCGTGATCGTGGAGCCCCCTGCAGGGATCGAAGCCGGTTACGTGCCAATCGTGACGCGGCAGGAGAAACGCCTGTAAAGTTCGGCAGCTCACAGGGGGGACATCGAGACACCCCGTTCAAAGTTCCATCCGTTTGCACACTATGAATCGCATGCTCCGTTCGATCACGAGTTGCCTCGCGATCCTCTTTGTTTCGTGTTCGTCGTTGGCTCAGGCAGACGGAAAGGTGAGAGTCTTTATCCTCGCCGGCCAGTCCAACATGGCCGGTGCCGGACAGGTGGTCGCGAATCCAGAACACAACGAAGGTCGTGGTTCGTTGGAATGGCTGGTGCACGATCCTTCGACGGCCGATCGCTTTCAGCATCTGATCGACGACAATGGAGAGTGGGTGGCCCGCGAGGACGTGCAGGTCTGGTTCCTCGACCGCATGGGAAACCTCGCGCCCGGCTTCGGCGGCAGCGAGACTACGATCGGCCCCGAACTCGGTTTCGGGTGGGTCGTCGGTGACGCAATCGATGATCCGGTCCTGCTGATCAAGCTTGCCTGGGGTGGAAAAAGTCTGGGAGTCGACTTCCGGCCACCAAGTTCCGGCGGGGACGTCGGACCATACTACACAGAGATCGTTACGAAGTCGCAGGAAGTCATGCGAGAAGCCGACACGCTGTTTCCTCAGTATTCCAACCATGAGTTCGTGCTGTCAGGAATTGGCTGGCATCAGGGATGGAATGATCGTGTGAACCAGTCGCTCAATGACGAGTACGAACAGAATCTGGCGAACTTCATTCGCGACATCCGTCGCGACCTCGATGCTCCCGATCTCCCCTTTGTCATCGCCGAAAAGGGCATGCATGGACCAGAGGAGACTCATCCCCGCGCTTTGTCGTTGATGGCGGCTCAGGCTGCGGTCGCCGATTACGAGGAATTCGAGGGTACCGTAGCGTTTGTCGGCACACGCGAGTTTTATCGACCGCCCGAAGTGTCGCCTTCGGGACAGGGGTATCATTGGAACAGCAACGCGGAGACGTATTACCTGATCGGTGCGGGAATGGGTGAGGCGATGTTGCGTCTGCTCGAGAACGATCAGTGAGCACACGTCACTCGACTGGTTCTGCATTCATGGAATGCTTGCGATCCGATCTGGGTGGGCGGCGTTCGCCGCACTAAACAGGTTCAGCGCAATCTCGCAAAGAGAGGAAGCCCGCGATCGACGGGGCTGAGAGGAAGAATTATGAAAAGCACCAAACTTGCGGCGGGCATCACTGCTGTCCTCGTGCTGAGCATGGCGTCGGCGCTGTTCGCTCAGGAGGACGATCGAACCGTCCGCGTATTCATCTTCGCCGGCCAGTCCAACATGGTCGGTTCCGACTCGCGCGTCGAGGACATCCAGAGATTCCCACCCTTCGTGGGTCTTGAAGCACTTCAGAGCGACGTCAAGTTCTCCTACCGCATCGGTCGCGAAGACAAGCTCCGCTCGAACGGTTGGGCGGAGTTGCAGCCGGTCGACAACGTGGTCGGACCGGAACTCAGTTTCGCGAGGACGGTGAGCCAATCGATTGATGCGCCGATCGCCATCATCAAATGTGCCGCCGGAGGCACTCACCTCGGGGGTGACTGGAACCCTGATGAACCGAGCGGCTTTGAGATGTACCCACTGTTGATCGATCTGGTGCGCCAGTCGCTCGCCGACCTGGACCAGCAGAACATTGCGTACAGGATCGAAGGCTTCATGTGGCACCAGGGTGAAAACGACATGTTCGACGAGGAGTACATGGCGAACTACGGTGAGAATCTCGCGAACTTCATGGCCTGTGTCCGACGTGACTTGAATGCGCCGGAACTGAAGTTCTACATCGGCGAGCTCTGCACCAAAACCATCTGGGGCATGGATCTCCGCCCGCAGATGTACGCCATCAGCTGTGGACAGCGTGCTGTCACAGAATCAGATCCGTTTGCTCAGTACGTACCGACAGCCCACATCGGTGTCGAAATCGGTGGGGGCGTCGGACTGCACTATCACTACGGGACGCTGGGGCAACTGGAACACGGCGTGAACTATGCCGAAGCCTACTTGGAATCGATTGGCCGGCTGCCCTCCGTCGATCGCGTGCTCGCGACGTGGCCGTATCCTCCCGCAAGCAGAGTTCATCTGTTCGTCGTGGCCGGCCATCGCAATATGGAAGGCGAACGGGCATTCGCTCAGGAACTCAGCCAGATGCCTGATGGCGAAGCATTGCTGTCGGACAACTCGAACGTCGCCTTCCGGTACAGCCTGGGAGGAGGAGTAAAATCATCGAACGGGTGGGAGCCATTGGGACCGGCCGGGTACTACGACACCTTCGGTCCGGAACTCAGCTTTGCGGCCACGTTACAGGCGGAGTTCACGGAGCCGATCGCCATTCTCAAATTCACGCACAGCGGGTCACAGATCATCGACTGGACGCCCGAAGGGAGCGAGGCGCCAACTCGAAATCTGTATCCCCTCTTGATCGACTCCATCCAGCAGGCGATCGCGGATCTGGAGCAGCAGGGCAATGACGTCAACCTCGCGGGCATCTTTTATCATGTGGGCGAGAACGACATGTCATTCGGTCCCTTCCGGCAGGCAGCCGCGGAACGGCTGCGCCGTCTGATCACTCAAAGCCGTGAAGATCTGCAACTTCCTGAATTGGACTGGTACGTGAGTCAGCAACCTCCCACCGATCATGAAGAGGTCAACCAGATCGATGTCGTCGCCGATCTGGAAGCGCTCGCGGCTGCCGATCCGCACCTGATTCACTTGAAGGCATTCAACCTGCCCGAGCAGGAAGAGCAGCTGGTACTTGACACCGAGGGCATCGTAGCGTTGGGGCAATTCTTGGCGAACGGATTTCTGAATCGACAAGAGTAATCGTTAGACTCCCCTGTCAGGGGGACGCGAGTGATCGCCACTGCTCTCCAACTTCAATTGACGACCTCGTAGATCAGTTCGATATCAATCTCGGTACGAGCCAAAACGCCCGCAGACCACACGGCTTCATTGGCGGAGTCCAAGTCCTCCAAGCCAAAGGCCAACTCCCTCGAGATGTCGCCGAATCAGTCGTACATCAATTGTGGCAAAAATTACACTCTCGACCACAGCGGATTCAAGAGTTGGGTGTAGGACAATTACTCATGCCGGTTGATTTCACGCGACGCCGAAACGCAACTCAGTAACGCTCAAAGAATCGAACATGATAAGTCAACGAAGAATTCAGGACTTCTTGTCTGTGATGATTATCGCATTGCTCTGCGAGACCACCGTCGCCTTATGTGCACAGACGTCATCAGCGGCTCAGGAGCCGACCGCCGAGGCAGAATCCTCCAATGCCGCGTTCCCGCGTCCTGTGTTGCAGATCATTAACGGCAGCCAACAGCCCATTCAGGTTTACTGGCTTACGTCCGACGGCGAGCGAGTTTTGAACGAGAGAGTCGAGCCCGCCATGGACACCTTCATCACGACCACGCTTGGCCACCGCTTCGCGCTCGTGGGATTGGAAGACCATTCCGAAGTCATCGTGACAAGCGTCGTGTCAGTGCAGGCGATTCGGTTCGATCCGCCAGACCCGAATGGCATCCCCGCCTACTATACACAACGATTAATCGCCAATGGCTTTCCCATTGTCGCATCAGCCCAAGTCAACCCATACGCGCTTCAGGAAGCCGCCTTTCTTGCAGATCTCATGCTGGCCAGGCGGCCTGACGTTCGCGAGGCAATGATCCAAAGTGGTGCCCGTCTCTGTGTGCTCGCACACAACGAATTCACAACTGACCAGCCGGAGTTCATGAGGCTGTCCGAGGAACCCGTGAGCCAGTTTTCTGAAATTTCGGGGAAGGACTACTGGGATGCGCGTGCCCGCGGCATGGGGGGGAGCGAGCAGGATCCATTCTGCTCCTGCGCGGAGGAGAACCTACTTGGTTATTCCGGAGACCCGTACGCCGCCGAGTGCATCCTTATCCATGAGCTTGCACACAACATCCATTTGCGTGGTATGGTCAACGTAGACCCGACGTTTGATATTCGGCTCAGAGCGGCCTACGACGCCGCGATGGCAGACGGCCTGTGGGAAGGCAAGTACGCCAGCGTGAATCACCATGAATACTTTGCCGAGGGAGTGCAGTCGTGGTTCGACAACAACCGTGAAAACGACAACGATCACAACCATGCGAACACGCGAGAGGAACTCATCGAATACGATCCCCGACTCGCCGAACTCTGCGAAGAAGTGTTTGGCGACACAGAGCTTCGGTACACCAAGCCAGTCACGCGGCTCAAAGAGCACTTGGAAGGCTATGATCCTGCCAACGCCCCACGGTTTGAGTGGCCCGAACGACTCCACGATGCAAGAGATCAAATCCGACGTGTGGCCCAACAACGTGGTCAGAGTTCGTCTGAACAATAAATGAATGAACTCGAATCCCGCATTCTCCCAGTGAGCTCTGATCGGTCGCGACCCACTGTTCCTTCCGTCGGTTCGGCGGGGTGGCTGGGGCATTGATTGATGTGGCGTTCGCACGCAGTATGCATGGCCCCAGCCAAGCGGATATTGATGTTGCTCGTGCGTACTGGGGTTGTGATTTTCTAACGGCGTGGAGAACCCGCACCTGAGCCCCAGCCAGACCTCCCGTTGGCTCATCGACCTGTCCGCACTGCGGACTGCGATTCAAGATCGATGTCGATGCGAGCCTGCCTCTCCACTGGACGGCTGGGTGCCGGAGGAACGACACGCGGTGACGGCGACGAATTGACACTGCAGTCAGCAGTTCAGTGGTAGGGTCGAATCCTTGCAGTGGCGAGTGCAGCCGTCAGAATCACGGGGGGCAACCACTCACCATTGGAATCGACCATGCGTTGCATCAGGCCAGTGAATGTCGCTGTCACAATTCTCCTTGTGCTGGGAAGCGGCGATCTCGCCTTCGCCCAGCGGGATGACCTGCTGATCGCCGACTTCGAAGCCGAGACCTATGGCGAATGGACCGTCACAGGCGACGCATTTGGCCCGGGCCCCGCTCGAGGTATGCTCCCTGGGCAGATGGATGTCTCCGGCTACGAGGGCGAACGGCTCGTCAACTCGTTCGCTGGTGGCGACGACACGACAGGTGCGCTGACCAGTCCCGAGTTCACCATCGAACGCAATCATCTCAACTTTCTCATCGGCGGCGGGCATCATCCGGGCGAGGCGTGCATCAACCTGCTCATTGATGGCGAGGTCGTTCGAACCGCCACCGGAGGCAATGACCAGCCCGGCGGCACTGAGGCACTCGACTGGGCCTCGTGGGATGTTTCGGAACTCACGGGTCAGTCAGCAGTGATCGAAATCATCGACAATCGACAAGGCGGCTGGGGGCACATCAACATCGATCAGATCACGCAGTCGGATACGCCGCAGAGCGCGGGGCCGGCGGAACGCGAGATCTTCATCGGCCACCGCTATCTGCACATTCCCGTCAAGAACGGCGAACGGCAGGTGCGCATGCGAGTGAACATCGCGGGCGACGTAGTCGATGAATTCACGATCGAACTCGCGCACGGCGAACCCGACTTCTGGGTGTTTCTCGACATGGAACCCTACTTCGGCGAACAGGCGAAGATCTGGGTCGAACGCTTGCCGTCGGAGTCGACGGGGCTGTCGTCGCTGACGTTCTCCGACGAAGTTCCTGGAGCTGACGAACTCTACGACGAGCATTACAGGCCGCAGGTTCACTTCACCTCGCGTCGCGGCTGGAACAACGACCCGAACGGCATGGTCTACTTCGCCGGCGAATGGCATCTGTACTATCAGCACAATCCGTATGGCTGGGGCTGGGGGAACATGCACTGGGGACATGCCGTCAGCAGCGACCTCGTCCATTGGGAAGAACTGCCGATTGCGATCTACCCGCGCGAGTTCGGCGACTGGGCCTTCTCGGGCGGAGCCATTGTCGACTGGACGAACGCGGCGGAATTTCA
>JANNSB010000205.1:0-2040 GCA_031402175.1 Planctomycetaceae bacterium | reverse complement strand
GTCACCGGCTTCCCTGGCGCTGCGCAACTGCACTTCGAGTTCCGCGAACTCCTCCGGCAGAGAAGGCAGGTTCCATTCCGCGGGTGTGGGGGGCTGCAACTCGACTGTCTCAACTGGCCCGGGCGGGAAGGCGTCCGTGTTGTTCTCCGGCTCAACACTGGAACGGACGGCGAGCGGGCCAATTTCTTCCGGGAGAGTTTCGACCGGATCCTGATGCTGGGTGATCTCGTCAATCCTCGAGTTCGATTCGCCGAGATCCTTGCGCAGCCCACGCAGTTCTTCGATCAGCAGGGCGAGTTCGGATGTTTCCGTCGTCGCCAAGTCGGTTCGGGAGCGGTCGACGCCGGTAACGAGTCCATCCGCTCCCTGACGATTGAGCAGCGGAGGAATCGCCATCACCGCCGCGATCGACATCGCCGACGCGAGCACCACAACAACCATCGTCCTCGACAGGGCGCGTTTGCGGCCCCATGTCCGCAGGTCGCGGGCCAGATCATGGGCGGAGGTGTATCGCTCGGCCACGGGCTTCCGCAGGCACTTGAGGACGATGCGTTCGAGCGACTGCGGAATTGTTTCGTCAATCATGCGGAGCGGGCGCGGCTCCTTCTGCGCGATCTCAGCGAAGACTTCATCGACGCTCGCTCCTGAAAACGGACGCCGACCCGCCAGCAGTTCGTAGAGGATGACGCCCATCGACCAGATGTCGGCCCGGCCGTCGAGGTATTGGACGTCGCCGCGTGTCTGTTCGGGCGTCATGTAGGCCGGCGTGCCGGAAACTTCTCCGGCGAAGCGGCGCTGGGCCGACTCGGCCACCGCCAGTCCAAAGTCGGCGACCCAGGCGCTTCCTTCGCGGTCGATGAGAATGTTCGAGGGTTTGATGTCCCGATGGACGAAACCCTGTTTGTGGGCGTGGTGCAATGCATCGGCCACTTCGGCCAGCACGTTCGACGCCTCGCGCGGCGACATACGGATGTCCCGCATGCGCTCCTTCAGCGTCTGGCCGTCGACGTATCGGCAGACGACATAGCACAGGCCGTCCTCCGTCTCGCCGGCATCGTAGACGGGGATGATGCGCGGATGATCGAGCTTCGCCAGCGTGCGGGCTTCCCTCAGAAAGTTCTCGCGACCTTCCTTCGATTGAAACAACTCCGGGTGGGGCACTTTGATGGCGACCGCGCGATCGAGCTGATCGTCGTAGCCGAGATAAACGCTCCCCATGCCGCCGCGGCCGATCAGGCGGGTGACGCGATAACGGCCGAACGATACAGGCAGCGGTGTCTCGGCACGGTTTCCATTACGACTCTCATCGGCCGTCGGCACAACTGTGTCGGCATATGCTGGCTGGCGGGCCGCGCTGAACGTGGAGGACCGCTCCTGGTCCTTGACGCCATTGGGGCGCGGAACATCATCGTTCGGTGTTGGACTTTGGGCGGGCATGGCTCTGTGTCTAATGACTGCACGAATGCACGACGTTCGAGTGTATTCGTCATTAGGGCAAAGAGCAGCAGTTACGCGGTTTCGCCCTGTCCGGCTTCGACGTTGAGCAGTGCCAGAAAGTTCCCGGCTTCGAACTTTGCGATCACGGATTCGTAAGGAGTGTGATGCCCCATCACCGTGCGGGGCATCCGGGACTTGGTGAGCGAATGGAAGAACACGAACTGCTTGTCTCCCATGCGGATGCGCGCACCAAAGGCATCGCCCGCATCGAGGCGTTTCCCCTCCTCCGCAATCGTCAGCACGGTCCAGTCGACCGAAGATTTTCGCAGCGAAGGGGACCACTCCAACAGGACCGCGGCACAAAGTCCCGCCTGCTGGGACTCGGCCGACATTCGCAGCGATCCGTCACTCGTCTCCACACGACCGTTTGCGCCTTCAGCCACATGTTGTGGCAGGCTCAATGGAAACACCCGCACCCGCATGTTCTGCCTGGACATGGCCAGTTCGCGGGTCAGACCGTCCTGATGGGTCTTCCATTCGCCCGACAGGGGAAGTGTCGATCGATACGTGATCGCTCCAGCGTCGGCACGGATCGAATCGGCC
>JANNSB010000204.1:0-24391 GCA_031402175.1 Planctomycetaceae bacterium | reverse complement strand
CCTCGACCGCAAACAGCGGAATGAGACCGACCATCGAGCGGATGCGCAGCGGAATCGTGTCGCCGTTGGCCTTGAGCACGTCGTAATAGAAACCATCGTGTTCGTCCCAGAGGCCAGTCTCTCCGAGGCAGTTCATCGCATCGGCGATCGCGACGAAATGCTCGAAGAACTTCGAGGCGATGTCTTCGTAGGCTGAATCATGCGTGGCCAGTTCCAGGGCCATCGACAACATGGTGGTGCAGTAGAAGGCCATCCACGCGGTACCATCGGCCTGCTCCAGGTGTCCCCCCATCGGCAGGGGCTGCGATCGATCGAACACGCCGATGTTGTCGAGACCAAGGAAACCGCCAGCGAACAGATTCCTCCCCTGCGGATCTTTGCGGTTCACCCACCAGGTGAAGTTGAGCATCAACTTGTGAAACGATCGCTTGAGAAAGGCGATGTCGCGATGCCCCTTGAGGCCCGTCATCTTGTAGACCCGCCAGCAGGCCCAGGCATGCACCGGCGGGTTGACATCGCCAAACGCAAACTCGTAGGCGGGAATCTGCCCGTTCGGATGCATGTACCACTCCCGCATCAGCAGCAGGAGTTGCTCCTTCGCGAATTCGCCATCGACGCGGGAGAACGGCAGCATGTGAAACGCCAAATCCCACGCCGCGTACCACGGGTATTCCCATTTGTCCGGCATCGAGATGACGTCGCGGTTGAACAGATGCGGCCATTCGCTGTTGCGTCCGTGCTGATGTCCCTCGGGCGGCGGCGGCTGTTCGGGATCCCCCTGCAGCCAGTCCTTCACCACGTAATGATAGAACTGCTTGCTCCACAGCAGACCCGCATACGCCTGGCGAGAGATCTGTCGTTCTTCGTCGGTGAGTTGTTGCGGCAGATGCTCGGCGAAGAACTCGTCTGCATCGCGAATGCGGTCTTCAAAAGTCTTGTCGAAAGACTGCCCAAACGGTTCAGCCGGAGTCTCGGGTGCGGCGACGAGACGCAAGCGAATGGTTTGCGTGGCACCGGCCGGCAACGTGAGCACGTAGTGCGCGGCCGCCTTGGTGCCGACCTGGCGCGGATTGACGGCCTCGTTCTCGTGGTGGATGACGTACCGATGAAACGCATCCTTCACAAAGGGCGTGGGAGATTCCTTGCCGAAGAGGAGTTGCGAGTTGGTTTCATTTTCGGTGAACAGTAGCGTCGGCGGTGTGCCGTCGGGAGCAGAGTCGACGAACCAGCGGAGCTGGCCCAGCGACGGATGGTCGGCCGCCACTTCCGTCGGCCCCGCCAGTTCGAGGCGTGGTTTGATCTCGCAGCCTTCATGTGTGCAGCCCCAGCTCCAGGTGTTGCGAAACCAGAGCGTCGGCAGCAGGTGGAGCGTGGCGGCATCGGGTCCGCGGTTGGCCACCGTGATGCGAATCAGAACGTCATCAGGCGAGGCCTTGGCGTATTCGGCGAAGACATCGAAGTAGCGGTTCTCGCCGAAGATTCCCGTGTCATGCAGTTCGAACTCGGGAGCCTGCCGACCGCGCCTGCGGTTCTCCTCCACCAGCCACGCATACGGATACTCACCCTGCGGGTACTTGTAGAGTCCTTTCAAATACGAATGCGTCGGCGATGAGTCGAGGTAGAAATAGTCCTCCTTGACGTCCTCGCCGTGATTGCCTTCCGGCCCCGTCAGTCCGAACAGCCGTTCCTTGAGAATGGGGTCGCGTTCGTTCCAGAGCGCGAGTCCGAAACAGAGTCGGCATTCGCGGTCGCAGATGCCGAGTAATCCGTCTTCGCCCCAGCGATACGCCCGGCTGCGCGCCTGTTCGTGAGGAAAGTATCCCCAGGCGTCCCCGGCCGCCGAGTAATCCTCGCGCACCGTGCCCCATTGACGTTCGGACAAGTACGGCCCCCAGCGCTTCCAGTTGGCCGTGCGCTCTCGAGCGTGCGACAGTCGAAGTTCCTCGGCGGTGGGCATCTGCGGAGTTTCGGCGTTGATGAGCGTCTTGCCTTGCACGGAATGATTGGCAATCGCGGAAGTGTGACTGCCTTCGACGTTGCAAGTCCAGACCGAAAGGCGGCTACTTCCAGCCCATCACCGCGGCTTCGCGGTCGCGGTAGTTGTGGAAGCGTTCACCGAGGCCCATCAGTTCGATCACTTTGTAGTTATGGTCGCCGATGCCGGTCAGGCGAAAGAATCCCTGCTGCATCTCGAAGCGTTTCTTGAGCAGAATGAGTTGCCCGACGATCCAGCTTCGCAGCATCATGCCGTTGTCGATCTCGAACGCCACCCTGTGCTTGTGCGACTGCTCAGCCAGTTCCCAGACGGCCTCGGCCAACGGCGGCTCGGTCGATGGCTGCTCGCCGACGGAAACAAGCCGGACGAACATCCAGTCGTCCCCCTGATCGATTTCCAAACCCCAACCCGGTGCGAGCGCGTGCATGGTTGCCTCTTCGACGTAGCGACTGACCCACACGATGATAGTTGTTGGTGGTGGGTAGTTGGTAGGAGAGAGGTCAGGAGTCAGGTGTCAGGAAATCGAGACCCAATGTCGCCGACAGTTCTTGTAGCGGCGTCTGTCCCCAGACGCCGGGCAACGTGAGACAGCTGCATTGATCGGCGGGTCGCAACAAAGAAGAACGCCCTCCCCTTCGTGCCGCTACTTCGCTGAGCGGAACCGGCAACCGAATTGCGACTGAGAAATCGAACAGTTTCCCGAAAAACGACCTTAGCGATCGTAGCGGTCGTGCCGATAAGGGGAGCGGATGGGGCGATATTGCGCCTGCATCCGGGCGCGCGCACTGGCGGACCAGCCAGGAGCGGCAGTTTCTGCCGGCGAGTGCCCTTCCGATGGAACCTGCCGAGAGGGACACGATGTCCGCGAATCGACCTGCCTCACTCACAACTCAGCCCACGGCCTCACCGAGCGACCCGACAGAAGCGCGCGGAAACTCAGTAGTCAACAACATCGTCGGCTGGCTCGTCTCTCCGGTCGCGTGGGCGAGCGTCGTGACGGTCGCGTTCTACGCATCGTTCCCGTACCTGCCGTTCCCCGAAGACCTCATGATCCGGTACTTCGCCGGACACCCGATCGAATACGTCGAGACCGGTTTGTTCATTCTGGGACTGGCGCTGCTCGTGGCCAAGGTGCTGCAGTTGCGACAGCAGCGCGTGGCGCTGTCGGCTTTCAAACTTCCTGAGCGGGAAAGTCTGGGAGACAGAAATGCCGTCGAGCGAGCCGAGTATCTCGAAGCGGGTGTCAATGCAGCGCCGCTCATTCATCGCGAGAGTTGGTGGTTCCAGCGGGTTCTCGACGCCTGCGGCTTCGTACGCCGCACGGGCGGCAGCGACGGGCTCGATGCCGAACTCAAGCACTATGCTGATCAGGGCTATAACCGTCTGCACGACTCATACGGACTGTTGCAGACGATCACCTGGGCGATTCCGATCCTGGGGTTTTTGGGAACGGTGATGGGTATCACCATGGCGGTTGCGAATATCACTCCCGACCAGTTGGATAAGTCGCTCAACGACGTGACCGCGGGCCTGGCGGTGGCCTTCGATACGACGGCCATCGCGCTTGCCTTTTCGCTGGTTCTGGTCTTCTCGTATTTGTTCGCGAAGAAGGCCGAGGAATCGACGCTGACTCACGTCGAGCAACTTGCGGTGCGACAGATTTGGGTTCTGCTGAGCGATGCCGCCTCGCCCCAACGCTCGCTCATCGAAGCCGAGGCGAATGCCGCGCGAGAGCTGGTGCGCGGCACCGAATCGCTTCTGAAGAAGCATGTCGAGCTGTGGGATGATTCGATCAACGAACTGCGCGACCGCTGGAGCGAAACACTGACGGAACGCCAATCAGACCTGTCGGGATCGCTGGCCGACGGCGTGGCGCTGTCGCTCGAAGAGCATCGCCGGCTAGTGGACGAACTCCAGCATAAAGTGCTCGCGGCCTTCGATGCCTGCTCGCAGATGCTGGTCGACAGCCTGGAATCCGCCGACCAGCGCAGGCAGGTCCATCAGGAGACGATGGCAGTCAGCATGCAGCAGATGGGCCGGCAACTTAGCGAGCATCTGCTTGATTCCCAGTCGGCGTTCGAACGCCGGCAATTGGCGCTCGCCGAATCGATGTCGGTGCAGGTCGGCCTGTGGCAGGACCGGCTCGAAGGCGCCACCGAGGCGATTGAACGACAGATCACGACGTTGACCAATCAGGGCGAACTGCTGGCTCAGGTCGTCGAGAACGAAGAGCATCTCGCGCGCTTGCAGGTTCGTCTCGCCGACAACCTCGAAGCGGTGAATGCAGCGGGCACATTCGACGAGACGCTGCATCAATTGACGGCCGCCGTTCACCTGTTGACGACCCGCGTGCGATCACATGCGGCGTGATTTGCCGCAATACGACGATCCGCCAATCGAGTTTGCCGTCTCGCTGTCGTCACTTTCGGAAACACGTTCATGTCCGCCCGTCGATCATCGAGGCCGTCCGTCTCGCTCTTCGAGTTCCTGGCGGTGCTCGTCTGCGTCACTGGAGCGCTCATTCTGCTGCTGCTGGTGACGACGCGCCGCATCAAGCAGCAGGCGCTGGCTGAGGCAGAAGCGGCAGATTCATCGCCGCCGGGCGTCGTCATCATGGCCGAACCCGAACCGGAGATGCCGACGACGCCCCCGATCGAGTTGGCGGTTCCCGAGACCGATGCACCGCGCTGGTCGCCACCCCAGGCGGCCTGGGTACCGACGATCCCCGTCTTGCCGCAACCCGATCCCTATGCCGAGGCCGAGCAGGCAAATGCCGCACTTCGTCGCGAATGGCAGTCGAACGTCGAGGGTCTCGAGACTCAGTGGGCGGCGTTCCAGCAGAATTGGGACGACTGGCAAGCCACGCTGACTGCGGCCGAACTGGCCATTCAGAATCTGCAGACCCGGCTCCAGCAGCTTGACGGCGAGTCGAGCGAAGTGCTCGACGCGGAAGCGGCGCTTCAAACCGACGAACAGCGTCTCATGGAGTCGCACGCCGAGTTGCGGACAGATATTGACACCACCGCAGCGCTGTTGGAGGCCGCCCGCACGTCTCCCAAGCCGGTCGCTTCGCGGTTCTCGATCCTGCCATATGACTACGCGAGCGGCACGACGCGCCGGCCCATCATCATCGAATGCACCGAGAATAGACTCTGCTTCGCTTCCGAAGGGGTGATCCTGAGAGCGGCGGATATCGAGGGCTTCACACCCGCCTTCAATCCTCTGCAGGCCGGCACCGAGGCTCTCATCGACTACTGGCGGGAAAACGACCGCGAGGTGGGAAGCAACGGCGATCCGTATGTCCTGCTGGTCGTGAGGCCCGGCGGCACGATTTCGTACTACATCGCCCGTAAGCTGCTGGAGGATTTCGGGGATCGATACGGCTATGAACTGGTCGGCGAGGATCAGGAATTCGTCTGGCCGCCAACGACTCCCGAAGCGACGCAAGCTTGCCGCGAGGCTGTCGAATCGCGCATCGCGGAACGCAACCGCGTGATCGACCATATGGGAGGCGGCACGATGCCGGTGGCCGGGCCGTTGCAGTTCGTGGACGAACGCGGCAACTTCTTCCTCGAGGAAGTTGCCGAACTGCGGGACGTTGAATCGGGCGGCGCGTCGGCGAACGGAGGCACATCCGGAGGCACTCGACCCGATCGTCGTGACCTCTCGTCGATCTTTGGAGAACCGGTCGACGATCACACCGACGACGGCCCGCCTCACAATCCATCATCGGCAGACGGGCCGCGCCAGCCAGCGGCGCCTCAACAACCGCATCGGCTGCAACAGCGGCGAACGGCATCGGGGCAATCGGAATCGGCAACCGAGACGTTGGCCGACGATGAAATGACTGGTGGAGCGACAGCCGATGGCGACGCCCAGAGTGATGCGGCTCGAGGCGACGCCGGCAGTCAGGGTCACAGTGACGGACAAGAATCAGCACCCGGCTCACAGTCGCCCTGGCCAGATGGTTTTGAATCCGGGGCTCCCGCTTGGATCGAACAACGACGCGGTCCGGACTCTTCGCCATCGTATCAGACTCATCCGGGACTCTTCGACCAATCGACGAGCGGAATTCCGTCGGCTGCAGCAAGTCCATACGCGTCTGGCGGCTCGCCGGGTCCACTGGTGATCGAGACCGGCAACTCGGCTTCCGGCGACGGGCAGGCCGATGGGGGAGCGGGCAGCGCAAATCACTCTCCGGCCCCCGTCATCAGCGGTTCCCAGGAACTACCGTCAGATCGCCGCACGATCGGCTATCGGCGAGACCTCGATGTCTACATCGACGGGACGTCGTTCCAGGTAGCAGGCATGGATGCGGTTTCCATCAATCCCCAAATGACTCGCGAGCAGGTCGCGGAACTGCTCGCAACCAGCCTGCGGTCGCAGATATCGACTTGGGAAAACCCGCCGGAATGTGGAACCTGGGCGCCGCGAGTGCGGTTCGAGATTCGGCGCGGTGGCAATCAGTATCTGCGAACCATGACCCAGATCGTCAGCGACTGGCACATCAACTGGACCGCGAACTACACCTCGGACTGATATCGTCACATGGCACGTAGACCGCGCAATACAGAACAGGCTTTCGGGTCGGACTCGTTTCTCGACGTGATCGCGAACGTCGTGGGAATCCTGATCATCTTGATAGTGATCGCGGGAGTGCGGGTCAGCCGCGCCCCGGTCTTCACGCCGCGCATCGATACGTCTCAAGTTGCGGTCGAGCCGGCCGAACCCGATGCACCGACCGTGATCATCGAGGTGGCTCCCGCGACATCCGAACTGGGTCAGGCCGTCGAGTGGCCCAGCGCTTTCTTGCCGGTGCCTCGCGCCGCGGTCGTTGCGCCGCCAGAGCCGATTCGTCCGCCGCCACCCGCAGTTCAGGTGCCGGCTGAACTCGTGGAGCAATCTCAGTTGCTGGCGAGTGTGATCTCCGACCTGCAGCACAGGATCGCGGACGCCGAGCGACGGTACGCGGAGTTGGGACTGGCACATCAGGTAGCGCAGACCCAAGTCGTCGATCTGGAATCGGCCATTACCGCTCGCCGCAGCGGGCTGGTGGGTGAATCGTCGCGCCTGGAGCAGATGCGGGCCGATCTCCTGGAAACCGCGAATCAACTGAACGAACTGCAATACGCCCTTGATGCCGAGCTGGAGGTCGATCCCAGCGTCGAAGTGCTGGAGCATCGCCTCACTCCCATCGGCAGACTGGTCACGCAGCGCGAAGTTCACTTCCGCATCGCGAATGGAAAGGTTTCGTATGTGCCGATCGAGGAACTCGCGGCTCTGGTGCAACAGGATGTGCAGCGTCAGCGGGATCTGTTGCTCAAGCTGCGTTACTACAACGGCAGCGTCGGACCCGAAGAGGGCTACCGCATGCAGTATGTCGTGCAGCAGCAGGACTTGTCACTGCTCGATGAGCTGCGCATCGGAGGGAACAACGTCGTGCGTATCGGCGTGACGCAGTGGTTGCTCACTCCAGATCAGGGACTCGTTGGTGAAACTGCTGAAGAGGCCGTGCAGGACGGCTCGCGATTCCTGCGCATCTTGCGGCGGCATCCCGGCGCGACGCTCACTTTCTGGGTTTACCCAGACAGCTTCGAGGCGCATCAGCAACTCAACAGCTTCGTTCGCGAAGCCGGCTTCGAAGTCGCCGCCCGCCCGCTGCCCGAAGGAGTGCCGATCGCCGGTTCGCCGAATGGTTCAAGGTCAATGGCGCAGTGAAAAAGAGTCGGGCGTCAGCGAGCCGCATACACTCACCCCACGGCGAACGATCGCTTGGGCCTCACCACGTACCAGTCATACAGCACAGACGCGAGGATCAAGAGAATCGCCAGCACGATCAGCCATGAGTAGGGGTTGTCGAGCGAGATGCGGGTCGGCTCCCAGGTCTGCGTTGGTTGATGCCTGCCGGGTTGCAGCGTTGTCAGTTGCGATTCGAGCGGATCGAAGAAATTGACGGCGAACGTCCCATGCACCTGTTCCCCTTCCTCGATCGAATAGACGCCGGTCTGGTCGAGGCGAGCGACCTCGACGAAATAGTTTCTGTCGCGAATCAGCGTGCGGCGCGAGCCGTCGGGCTCGACCAGTTGCAGGTCGGCTGCCTCTTCCGACTCGATCGGGTCGATTCGCAGGCCGACTTCTTCGTTGAGCCGATAGTTCCAGCGTCGCAGGCCGGGCAACGCCTCGCGGCGGTTCTCGACCAGATTGACGAGCAAAATGGGCCAATCGGGGCTGTCTCCCAGGTTCGAGCGGTCAAGATCGATGTTCATCAGATAGCCGAGCGTGTCGGTCCCGACGAGCTGACCCATCAGCACTGCCGAGCCGGAACTGATGACCGGCACCATCGCGCGGTCGAGTGGCTGCACTCCGCCCCAGACGACGCCACCGAGAACGATGCCGTCCATCAGCAGGTTCTGTTTTTCGATGACATATGGACCGGATAAATCTCTCGCCGCAGCGCGGACCTCTTCAGCGAGATCGATGGGGCCGATGCCGAGCCACCACAGGTCTTCGCGAGACGGAGGCAACTCGCTCGCGGAAGTGATCCATAGATGCGCCTCATCAGGCGGACCGGGCTGCCACTCGGTGATTGCCTGCAGCGCACGCTGAACTAAATCCATCTCGGCCGAGTCGGCGGGCAGAGTGTTGTGAATGGTCACCATCCGCACGGCCGGTTCGACCAATGTGACATCGTTGTCGGTCGCCAATCCGTCATCGGGCGAACTGATCGCGATCCGCAGGCGTCCCAATCCGCCGGGGACGGTCGTTTCGAACGGCGTCTCGTCTCCCGGTCCCACGGTGACGTTCTGCTCGAAGATTGTCTGATCTTCGGCGGTCCCTCGCACCGCGAGCGTGATCGGCTCTTCGCCGTAGTTCGAAACGCGAAAGAAGATCGACCCCAATCCGGTTTGCGAATCGTAGTCCCAGCGGGCCGCCGAGATCGCGGCGTTTTCCAGCTTGCGGCCCAAGGCGCGCACTTCCATCTGTGCCGGCAGCGATTCGATGGGGTCGGGCATATCATCGGTGAGAAACAGGAAATCGCCTTCCTTCCCGAGCACCTGAAGGGCTTCGTCCCACGCGGGTTGAAAGTCGTGCCTGGCCGCGCGGGGATCCCATGTGGCGAGCACGCGCTGGGCATCGTTCCAGTCCATGGCCCGCGTCCCCATGAGTGTGGGAAACATCCCGGTTCGAATGAGCGTCATACGCACATTGCGGTCTTCATCATTCACCCGTTGCTCGATCTCGGCCACCGCCACATCGCGAAACGTGAGACCTTCGCGCGACAGGCCGCGCATCGAGGCCGAGTCATCCAGCACGATGATGAGATGCCTTGCCGACCCCGTGTCGGAGACACGCGGCTCGCTGAGAGCCAGGGAAATCAACAACGCCGCGAGCAGCTCCAGAATGAGCGACACCGTGATCGGCAGTCGATCCCGCCGCCGCCCCGCGCTCGAAATGCGCGTCTCAACTCCCCAGAGCCACGCCCCGCCCACCAGCAGCGGAGGGAATCGGCGATGGAACATATGGATGCCGACAATCGCCGGCAGAGCCAACAGTCCGAGCAGTCCCCAGGGGTTCGCGAAGTACATGAGCCGGTGAATCAACGAAAACTGGTGTGGCGATACAGGTCGAGATTAGCCGCGACTCTCGCGATTTGCCACGCTGTCCGAGGACGGCGTGCCTCGCGGGAAACATCGCCGCAAGGCCGGTGCATTCAGAGGATTCGTAACATCTGCTCTCACCGGGCCGTCGCGCCGACCTGATGACATGTCGCAAGGGCGTCGAATGGTCACTCGTCACTCAGTGCAATAAACTACCGTTGCCCGCGGACTTCGCGGAGAGGGCGGCGCTGCATCATCGCCGACGACGAATCGACTGCACTACTGCGAGGAGTGACTTGTGAAAGTGGTGATGATTGGGACCGGGTACGTAGGTCTCGTGACGGGAACCTGCTTTGCCGACAACGGCAACGATGTCACCTGCATCGACATCGACCGCAAGAAGATCGACATGCTCAATCGAGGCGAAGTCCCGATCTACGAGCCGGGACTTACCGAGATGATTCAGCGCAACGCGAAAGCGCGCCGGCTGCACTTTACGACCGAAGTCGGTCCGGCTGTGGCCGATGCCCGCTGCGTCTTTCTGGCGGTGGGCACGCCTCAGGCCGACGATGGGTCGGCGAATCTCTCGTACCTGTTCGCGGCCGCCGAGTCTATCGCGCCGCATCTGGCGGCCGAGGCCGTCGTGGTGATCAAGAGCACCGTCCCGGTGGGGACCAACCGCAAGGTTCAGAACCGGCTGCAGGAATTGACCCGGCGCGAAGTCAACGTGGTGTCGAATCCCGAGTTTCTTAAGGAAGGCTGCGCGATCGACGACTTCACGAAGCCCGACCGCGTGGTCGTCGGCTCCGATCGTCCCGAGGCCGCCCAGGTCATGCAGGAACTCTACAAGCCTTTCTTGCGCACCGAGCATCCCTTCCTGGCGATGGGTCTAGAGAGCGCCGAGATGACGAAGTACGTCGCCAACTGCCTGCTGGCGACGAAGATCAGCTTCATCAACGAGATGGCGAATCTTTGTGAGCGGGTCGGGGCCGACGTCAACGACGTGCGTCGCGGCATCGGGCACGATCAGCGCATCGGTTTTGCGTTCCTGTTTCCCGGCGTCGGGTATGGCGGTTCATGCTTCCCGAAGGACGTGCGCGCCCTTGGTGCCGTCGCCCGCGAACACAACATGACGCTGCGTATGATGGAAGCCGTCGATGAGATCAACAATCTGCAGAAGCATGTGCTCTTCGAAAAGGTGAAGAAGCACTTCGCAGGCAAGCTCAAAGGCCGCAAGATTGCGATCTGGGGCTTGGCCTTCAAGCCCCGCACCGACGACATTCGCGAGGCGCCCGCGCTCGTGTTGATCGATCACTTGATCAAAGCCGGCGCTGAAGTGCATGCGCATGACCCGGTCGCGATGGAGAATGTTCGCAAGTTGTACCCGCAGTCCGTCCACTTCCATGACCATCACTACGATGCTCTCGTCGGGGCCGATGCGCTGTGCATCGTCACCGAGTGGAACGAGTACCGCACTCCGGATTTCGACTACATGAAGCACAAGATGGCGGCCCCGGTGATCTTCGACGGCCGCAATCTCTATCAGCCCGCCCAGATGGCGGCCCGCGGTATCTGTTACCAGGGCATCGGGCTTAAGACGGTCCCGGTGCCGGAGAAGTGCTGATGTCATCCCGTGGATGACCGAAGTCGAATCACGGCCGTGGCCACGCACGATCTCGTTGATTCGCAGAGCTGAAGAGTAGCGGTGCAGCGAAACCATCCCGGATGCTTTGAGCATCCGGGATGGTAGTGCAGGTGCAGCGTTCAACGTCGGCACCGGGCGCGTTACGATGGACCCATGCTCCGGCTGCGACTAATCATCATCTGCGTCTTGCTTACTGCGACTGAAGCTCGCGCCGACGATGCCGACGCCATCCGCTTCAATCGCGACATCCGGCCCATCCTCTCGGACAAGTGTTTCGCCTGTCACGGACCCGATAGCGGGCATCGGCAGGCGGATCTGCGGCTTGATGTGGCCGAGTCGGCCCTCGTTGATCGCGGTGGATACGCAGCCGTCGTGCCGGGCGATATGGCCGCCAGCGAGTTGATCGCCCGCATCACGAGTGAAGATGCCGAACTCCGCATGCCGCCGGCTGAATCGGGCAAGGAATTGTCACCCGAAGAAATCGCACTCCTCACCCGCTGGATCGAAGTGGGAGCCAAGTACGAACTGCATTGGTCCCTCGCGCCGCTCACGAAACCAGAGGTGCCGGCCGTCGATGCAACGCTGGTTTCATCACTTGATGCAGATGCCGCCGCAATTGATGCCTTCATCATCGATCGGCTGCGGCACGAAGAGTTGGAACCATCGCTTATCGCTGATCCGGTGTCGCTCATCCGCAGGCTCAGCTTCGATCTCACGGGCTTGCCGCCGGCGCGGGCCGACGTCGAACGCTTCGTGGCCGACCCCAGTGACACCGAGTATCTGCGCCTGGTCGAGCAGTATCTCGCATCGCCGCACTACGGCGAACGGATGGCCGTCTACTGGCTCGATCTCGTGCGGTTTTCGGACACCGTCGGCTATCACGGCGACCAGGATCATCAGATCGCGCCGTACCGCGACTATGTGATTCACGCCTTCATGACGAACATGCCGTTTGACCAGTTCACGACCGAGCAGCTTGCCGGCGATCTGCTGGAAGAGCCGACGACCGATCAGCTCATCGCGACCGGCTACAACCGTTTGCTGCAGACGTCGCATGAAGGGGGCGTGCAGCCTCGCGAGTATCTGGCGAAGTACTCCGCCGACCGCGTGCGAAATCTCGGCGGGGTCTGGCTCGGAGCCACCACCGGCTGCTGCGAGTGCCACGATCACAAGTTCGACCCGTACACGCAGCGAGACTTCTACAGCCTCGAAGCCTTCTTCGCCGACATCGATGAAGAACGCACCTTCAGCGGCGGCGATTCTGTTCCCACGAAGCGCGAACCGGAAATGGATGTGCAGTCGCCGCTGATTCGGTATCGGGTGGATGTCGCCACGGCCCGGCTGACGGAAGTTCAATCGCAACTCGCCGCTCTCACCGCCGACCCGACCACCAATGCCGATCAGATCGCGAGTTTGCAGACAGAGCAGGCTGCGATCGAGCGCGAACGAGAGAAGCTTGCCGCCGTCATACAGCGGACGATGATCACGCAGGCCGTCGAGCCGCGCACCATTCGCGTGCTGCCGCGAGGCAATTGGCTCGATGAAACCGGCGAGATCGTCGAGCCGAATACTCCCGGCTCGTTGCCGCCGTGCGACGGGGACGGCCGACGCCGCACACGGCTCGACCTGGCCCGCTGGCTCACGTCGCCCGAGCAACCGCAAACGCCGAAGGTGTTCGTCAATCGGCTGTGGTATCTCTTCTTCGGGAATGGTCTGTCACGATCACTCGACGACGCCGGTAATCAGGGGGAATGGCCCAGCCATCCGGAACTGCTCGACTGGCTCGCCGCCGAGTTTCGCGACGGCTGGGACATGAAGAAGATGGTCCGCATGATCGTCCTGTCGCGGACGTATCGTCTCTCATCACAGGCGACGGCCGCGCAGCACGAACGCGATCCGCTCAATCGATTGTTTTCGCATCAGAACACTTGGCGCCTGCCGGCCGAGTTCATTCGCGACAACGCGCTGGCCGTCAGTGGTCTGCTCGTCGATCAGTTGGGCGGGTACGAATCGCGGCCGTATCAGCCCGAGGGGTACTACGCCGAACTCAACTTCCCGATGCGCACCTACGCGGCCGACCGCGACCGGCAGCAGTATCGCCGCGGCGTCTACATGCACTGGCAGCGGACATATCTGCATCCCATGCTGCGGGCGTTCGACGCACCGACCCGCGAGGAATGCACCGCCCGCCGGGCGCAGAGCAACACGCCGTCGGCCGCCCTGGTGTTGCTGAACGACCCGTCATTCGTCGAGGCTGCTCGCTCGCTTGCCGCGCGGGTACTGCGTGAAGGAGGAGATGATGATGCCGCCCGCCTCGACTGGCTCTGGAGCGAAGTCCTCTCGCGGCAGCCTGATGTATTCGAAGTCGGCGTCATCCAGACACTGCTCGCACAGAGCCGGGACCGAGTCGCCGCCGACCCGGCATCAGCGGAAGGTATCCTGTCGGTCGGCCTCGCACCGGTTCCGGATGACGTCGATCATCGGGAGCTCGCTGCCTGGACCGCCGTCACACGCGCGCTGCTGAACGTGGGAGAAGGCATCACGCGTCCGTAGGGGGCTGTAGTGCGGCCTTCCCAGGCCGCCCGCAGAGAGCGTGGCGTCATGGCAAGATCGAATTACCCATCGGACGGCGTGGGAACGCCGTGCTACGGCACTGTACGCGCCGCTCAATCGCTAATTCCCTTATAACATCTCACGTCGCCCTCACTTACGTTTCGGGTTACGATGACGCCTGCCGCCGCAAGGTTTGGCCTGCTGGTCCTACAACATCACGAAACTCGTTCCATAGATCCGCCATGCCAACCCGACACGCGACCCGACGACAGAGCCTGCTGCGACTCATGCAGGAGCAGAAACTCGATGCCATTCTGGTGACGGACGACACCAACGTGTCATACCTCACGGGCTTCTCGGGAGACAGCAGTTATCTGCTGCTGACGCCGAAACTCGCCGTCGTCATCAGTGACTCGCGTTATACAACGCAGCTTCAGAAAGAATGCCCCGAACTCGACCGAGCCATTCGCGACGCCGGCAGAGCCCTCTCGGAACTCGCGGGGAGCGTCATCCAGAAATCGGGCGTCCGCAAGCTGGGGATGGAATCGAGTAGTCTGCCGGTGGATTCGCTGGAGTCGATCTCGAAGCATGTTCCCGGCGTCGAATGGGTCGGCTGCCCCGGCCTCATCGAGTCGAAGCTCCGATCGGTGAAGGACGAAGGCGAGATCGCCGAAATCCGTCAGGCGCTCGTGTACGCTCAGGAAGGATTCCGTCAGCTCAAGTCGATGCTCTCGCCACGGATGACGGAATTCGAAGCCTCTTACGAACTCGAGCACGCGATGCGGAAGCTCGGGGCACGGGGGCATGCGTTTCCGGCCATCATCGCGAAGGGCGACCGAGCGGCGATGCCACATTACTTTCCCAGTCAGCAGCCGATCGGCCAGAGCAGGCTGCTGCTGATCGACTGGGGGGCCGAAACGATGTCCCGCTACCGTTGCGATCTGACCCGTACGCTGATTACCGCGGAACCCGATGATCGACTGGCAACTGTCTACGGCGTGGTGCTCGAAGCCCAACAGCTCGCGATGCAGGCGATCGGACCCGGCCAATCGTGTAAGGAAATCGACGCGATTGCCCGCAACTTCATCGCTGATAAGGAGTTTGGAGACTACTTCGGACACGGCCTCGGTCACGGCTTCGGCCTGAAGATTCACGAACAACCCCGGTTTTCGCCGTTGTCGAACGATGTGCTGGAGCCGGGCATGGTTGTCACTGTCGAACCAGGCATCTATCTTCCGGGCTGGGGAGGGGTTCGGATCGAAGACAACGTGCTGGTGACCAGCGCGGGGCACGAAGTGCTGTCCTCGCTGCCAAGCTCGTTTGAGTCGGCCTTCTGCCCGCTGGCGTGATGAGGGTTCGAGTGGGGGGAACAGTCTTGGCCCCTCACCCCAACCCTCTCCCCCGCATCAGCATTCCATTACATATCACATCTGACGCGGGGGAGAGGGAGGCAGGAATTGCGTTCGGCAACTCTCTCACATGCCCCTCACTTCTCGTCCCTCATCACTCAACCACTCCATGTCCAAAGACCCATCCTCCTCCAGCGATCCGTTTGATCTGGAACGTATCCAGCAACTGGTCGAACTGATGGAGCAGCACAACCTTCGTGAGGTCAAGCTCAAGCGGGGGGATCAGGTTTGGATTCTGCGGCGCGGCGCGGCCGAAGCGCCGATGCCGGTTCCGACGTTCGTCCCGCAACCGCAACCGGTCGTACCGCAGCAGAGCGCCGCGCCCCAAGCCGCGGCGAAGCCGGCGAGCGAGGAAGGCTTGTCTGCCATCAAGAGCCCGACGGTCGGCACGTTCTATTCCGCGCCTCAGCCTGGCGACCCGCCTTTCGTCAAAGTTGGCGACAAGGTCCAGCACGACACGGTCGTCTGCATGGTCGAGGCGATGAAGTTCTTCAATCAGGTGCAGGCGGAAGTTGCAGGCGTTATCACCAAGATCCTCGTCCACGAAGGTGACCCCGTGGAGTTCGGACAGCCGCTCTTCCAGGTCCGGCCGGAGTGAGACGATGTTTCAACGGATACTGATCGCGAACCGCGGCGAGATCGCACTGCGGATCATGCGAGCCTGCCGCGAAATGGGCATCGAAACGGTCGCCGTCTTCAGCGAGGCTGATCGCGGCGCGCACTACCTCAAGCTGGCCAACGAAGCCTACTGCATCGGGCCGGCGTCGGCCTCGGAAAGTTATCTGCGCATCGACCGCATCATCAGCGCCGCCGAAGTCGGCAACGTCGAGGCGATTCATCCCGGGTACGGCTTCCTCGCCGAGAACGCCTCGTTCGCCGAGCAATGTCGGGCCGCCCGCATCGAATTCATCGGCCCCTCGCACGAGGCGATGGAGAAGCTCGGTGACAAGGTCGCCGCCCGTCGGATCGCGATGAAGGCCAAGGTGCCCTGCGTTCCCGGCAGTGAAGGACTCATCACCAGCGAAGAAGAAGCCATCAAGGTTTCGTCGACCATCGGGTATCCCGTGCTGATCAAAGCCACGGCCGGCGGAGGTGGGAAGGGCATTCGTCCCGCGTCCAACGAAATGACGCTGCGGGCCGAACTCAAGGCAGCGGCCAACGAGGCCGAGAAGGCCTTCAAGAACGCGGGCGTCTACATCGAGAAGTACGTCGAGCGACCGCGGCACGTCGAAGTGCAGATCATCGCGGACCTGCATGGCAACGTGGTCCACCTGTGGGAACGCGACTGCACGATGCAACGGAAGCATCAGAAATTGATCGAAGAATCTCCCGCGCCGAATCTTCCTCCGGCCGTCCGAGACAAGATCTGCGATGCCGCCGTGCGACTGGTTAAGGAAGCCGGCTACACGAACGCGGGAACGTGCGAGTTTCTCGTCGATCAGAACTTCAATTTCTTTTTCATCGAGGTGAACGCCCGCATTCAGGTGGAGCACCCGGTGACGGAGATGGTGACAGGGATCGACCTGATCCAGCAGCAGATCAAAATCGCCGCGGGGGAGAAACTGCCCTACCGACAGAAGAACGTCAAATGCACCGGCCATGCGATCGAAGTGCGGATCAACGCCGAAGACACCGAGCAGGGCTATCGCGGCAGCCCCGGCAAGATCACGAAGCTCCGCATCCCCGGCGGGCACGGAGTGCGATTCGATTCGCACATTCACGAAGGCTACACCGTCAGCCCGTACTACGATTCGATGATCGGCAAGCTGATCGTCTACAAGCCGACCCGCGAAGAAGCCATCGCCTGCACCCGCCGCTGCCTCGATGAGTTCGTCGTCGAAGGAGTGAAAACGACGATCCCCCTCGCCCGCAAGATTCTCGACCACACGACGTTCATCGCCGGGCAGGGAGACACGGGTTTCGTGGAACGGACGTGGTGAGAGGGAAAATCTCTATAACGGGGTGCAACCGCTCAATGGTGGTGGAGCAACGGAGACAGTTCGGTCGGACAATGTGTTTCGAGCGCCCTGATGGACCACGGATGGCACGGATCTGGCGGATCTTCGCGGATCTGAGTCAGTGAAGAAGGTTCTGTTTCTGATCCGCGAAAACCAGTGCCATCCGTCCGATCCGTGGTCTATCAGAAGTGGGCCCACCATTTACAAGCTGCACCCTCTATAACGCACTCGAATCAGCCGCGTAGCATCCGAATCGAAGCTCTGCTAACGTGCAGGACCGCATCATTCCCGACGGTGGGGCTAACATGGCGGATATCCATCGTGCCGAGCAGGACCAGCCCCTGAACCTCGATGAGCAGTTGGCCTTGTTCTCGGCCAGCCTGGCTCGATTAGCCCAGCGGCATCTCGACGGCAGGCTCAAGCGCAGACTGGATGGTGAAGATGTCGTGCAGTCGGCTTTCCGCACGTTTCTGCGCCGCAATGCCCTGGGCGAGTTTCAGATCGAAGGCGCGGCGCAGCTCTGGAAACTGCTGGTCCATATCACCGTGATGAAGGCACGGGCCAAGGGGCGATTTCACACCGCCGATCGACGCAACATTCAACACGAAGTGCCCGATGGCGAAGAGTGGTTGTCGCAGATCGCGTTTGGAGAGCCGCAGGAGTCCGAAGCGCTCGCGCTGGTCGAAACCGTCGAATTCCTGCTGCGCGACGTGCCCGACTGGTACGCCGTTGTGCTCGAAATGCGCCTGAACGATCATTCCGCCACCGACATCGCGCTCGAGTTGAAGCTCTCTCGGCAGTCGGTCCATCGGGCGCTCCGTGTCCTACGGGACCGGCTGGAACAGGAGTTGGCCACGAATTCGTGATTCCGTCCGAATTCCGAGTGACACTTCCGCACGGCAGCGCAATCAAGTCTACTGGAGACCATTCCAGCAGTCATCAATTGGCGGGTTTCAGATGAGGGCGTTCAAGGAATTACACCTGCAGTTGTCGGGCGAGCAGCAGCGATTGCTCGAGGATTGGCTCCTCGAATTCGAACGCGATTGGACGCCCGACAAACTGTCGCAGTGGCAGCAGCGCCTGCAGTCGTGCCCGCCGGAATTTGGGGAGGCTGCGATGGCGGAACTGGTCAAGATCGACCTCGAGCGGGCCTGGAAATCGGGTCGCCGCGACACTCTGTCGGAATACCTTGCCCGCTATCCACGCCTTGGAACGCGAACTACTGTCCCGCTCGAACTCATCCAGACGGAGATCGAAGTTCGCCGCCAGTTTGGCGCTCCAGTCGGTCGCGACTATCTCGCTCAGCAATACCCTGGCCGCGATGAAGAGGTGCTGCCGCTATTGGATGCTTCACCGACACAACGCCGCGTCGCCGAGACCTCGCACGCACTTGACGAGACCTTGATAGGGGCCGTCGCGATTGAGTCTTCAGACGTCGCTCCCAAGGTCGGCGACGAACCGCCCAGGCAGTTTGGCCGCTACCGCATTCTCAAGACGCTGGGCCGAGGCGGCATGGGGAGCGTCTATCTCGCCGAAGACACGGTGCTGAATCGTCAGTGCGCGCTCAAGATGCCTCACTTCGAGAAGAAGCGCGACCGGGAGATTCTCGAACGTTTTCATCGCGAAGCGCAGGCTGCCGCCCGGCTCAAGCATCCGAACATCTGCGCCATTTACGACGTCGGCGACATCCAGGGCGCGCACTTCATTTCTATGGAATATGTCGAGGGCAGGCCGCTCACCGACTTCATCTCGCCCAGAAAACCCGGCCGTCAGCGTGCGACGGTGCAGTTGATTCACAAACTCGCAGTAGCCCTTGCGCACGCACATCAGCATCAGATCGTGCATCGCGATCTCAAGCCTGCGAACATCATGATCAAGGAGAACCGGCAACCGGTCGTGATGGATTTCGGTCTCGCCTGCAGCCTCGAAACCAGCGACAAGTCCCGTGCCACGACCGAGGGAACCATTCTCGGCACGCCCGCCTACATGTCGCCCGAGCAAGTGCTCGGAAAGATCAGGGAAGTCGGTCCCCCAAGCGATGTCTACAGTCTGGGAGTCATTCTCTTCGAGATGCTCACGGGTCGCACTCCGTTTCAAGGTTCGGTGAACGCTATTCTGGGCCAGATCATCGGGCAAGAACCTCCGCGGCCGCGCGAATTGCGACATGACATCGATTCCGATCTGGAGTCGATCTGCCTGAAGATGATGGCCAAGCAGCCGGGCGACCGGTTTCAGTCGATGAGTGAAGTCGAGCAGGCGCTCATGGATTGGTTGCGCCGCGTGAACGCCGGAGTCGACGGCGCGGAGACCATGCAGGGCCTCGTCCCTGTGCAGCCAATCGCTTCTCTCGCGACGAAAGCGCCGGTGGCGCGGACCACCGCGCCGCATTCACCGCCGACGGTCGCGTTTCCTCGACTCGAGGGGGTCGATCCCAAGGCGCAGACGCTGCTCACGCCCCCGTCGATCAAGCGCGATCGCAAGCGCCGCCAGTCAGGAACGGTCGGCTGGTGGGTCGCCGGTGGACTCCTGGGCGGCATCGGCCTGCTGTGGGGCATCATTATCATCCTGACGACCGGCAACGGCACGCTCCGCATCAAGGTCAACGACGAAGACCTCGAAGTCGCCGTCAATGGAGACGAGGTCCGCTTCACCGACCTGCGGGGCGAAATGGACCTGGATGACGGCGGGCACGACTTGAAGATTATGGTGGAAGGGGTCGAAGTCCCCATCGGCGAAGCATTCACCCTCACCACGCGCGAGCATGAGGGCGAATACCGTCTCGTCGTGCAGCTCGGCGACACGGAGATCTCGGACGAGAGTTTCACGTTCAACCGCGATGGAGAGACGGCGCTGACGGTGGATTTGGAGAAGGTTGAGGAAGGGGTGCAGGAACTCGCGAATTCCGAACTGGCGCTGGCGTCGGTGGTCTCGGTCTGCGTTGCCATGGACAACCGAAGTCCGCTGGGTGTCGTAACGCGCGACGGCATCGCCACAGTCCTCCCCGGCGGCTTCACGGATGTCATGGTCACGTCGGCAGACGGCTGGTCCGGTCCCGGGACTGTTGGCACGCGCGCCCCGTTCCCGTTCTGCTGGGTCGACGTCCCTGACCACAACCTGCCCCTCGTCGAGCCTGTCCCCGCGGAGCGCGAGAGTGTGCCACAGCCGGCATTCCTGGTTCGCCGAGCTGAAACCGAAGCGAGCGTCGAAGTCGCCGCCGGGACGTTCGCGGGCGATGGCACATTCGACTTCGAGGGGGCAGAAGACTACAGGCCGAACTCCGGCGGCGTCATTGCCGTCGGTCCGGTGTTCGACTCGGAAGACCGCTGCCTGGGCTACGCGATCCGGCACGATCTCGGCGAACCGATCCGGGTGTACCCGCTGCGACGGGAGGATGGCGAACCGGCACCTGCTGCGTTGGACAACAACATCCCGCAGACCACCCGCGATGAGCCCGAACTACTGAAAACGTTTCTCGTGGCCGGCTACTCCATGGATGCGGCTGTCACGGCCGACGGCCTCCGCGCGGCGAGCGTTGATCTCGACGGTAAGGTCACGCTTTGGGATCTCGCGTCGGAAACGGCGACCTCCATTGGTCAACACCAGGGGCGCGTCGATCAGATCGCGCTCTCGCGGGACGGACGGTTCGCCGTCACCGGCGGCTCGGCAGACAACGGCGCATTTCGCGTCTGGGACACTCTCGCCGCGACCGCCATCACGCCGGACATCGCGCTCGGCGACGGATGGCTCGATGTCGCCTTGTCTGCCGACGACCGGAGCTTGTTTGTGGCGGGTAATAGCTCCGTTCGCGTCTACCAGCAAGCTGCGGATGCCGCCGGCTGGAGCGCCTCCGATTTCACGCAGCCTGTCGAGGTCGTCGATGGTCACGCTCCCGTGGTGGCTTGTCCCACGGACGCGAACTGCGCCTTTTTCCGCGCGGGAGACGATTCGGGGGACATCGTGTTGTGGGACTTCGCTGCCGATTCGGAACGGCTGCGTTTTCCTGCATCCGGCCAGCCCGAGAATGGAATGGTCGACATTCATGGCCTGGCCGTCTCCGCGGACGGGTCGCGCCTGCTCACCCGTAACGGCACATCCAAGATCCTCGCGTGGGATGCGCGAACAGCCGAGTTGCTGCAGTCGATTACGCATCCCGGTCAGCCCTATCTGGGCAGCATGGCTCTTGGACCGGATGGGACCACGGCACTGATCGCGAAGTCGAGTGTGCTGGTCGAGTATTGGGATCTCACGCGGAATGAAGTGATTCGTGAGTTGCCGATCGAGATTCATCGTGCTGTCTTCCTGCCCGACGGTGATGCCTTCCTGCTCTGCACGCGCGATGGAATGCAGTTGTTGCGATTGCCAACTCGCGCGATGGGTGTTGCTTCCGACGCCCCGCCGCTCGCCGTCGCCCCCTTCGACGCCGATCAGGCGGCCGAGCATCAGCGTCTCTGGGCCGAGCACTTGGGTGTGCCGGTCCATTACACGAACTCGATCGGCATGGAGTTCGTCCTCATTCCACCCGGGACGTTTCTGATGGGATCTCCCGACTCCGAACCTGGCCGGGCCGATGATGAAGGGCCGCAGCATCAGGTGACGATCACGAAGCCGTTTTACATGGGTGTTACGGAAGTGACGCAATCCGAGTATGAGAGCGTATCGGGAACGAACCCAAGTGTGTTTTCGCCCAATGGCTCGCAAAGCGCTGAGGTGTCAGGAGTTGATACGTCTTCGTTTCCTGTCGAATGCATTTCTTGGCACATGGCAGGCGACTATTGTCGTCTGCTGTCGGAGTTGTCGGAAGAAAGCTTGGCCGGCTGCCTGTATCGTCTGCCGAGCGAGGCCGAATGGGAGTATGCCTGCCGGGCGGGAACGACGACTCCATTCAGCGATTCGACGCGAACGGGGCAGCGCAGCTTTGTGAACTCCCCGTATCTGACAGTACCCGGTGCAGTCGGAAAGGGTGCTGCAAATCCCTGGGGGCTGCACGACATGCATGGCCGAATTTGGGAGTGGTGCTCCGACTGGTATGGCTTTTACTCGGGGAACGTCGCCATCGACCCGCCTGGCCCTTTGAGTGCTGACAATGATGTTAAAGTCCTGCGTGGAGGCTGGCACGAATACGGCGAAAACGACGTCGGCTCCGCCGAGCGAAACGGAATGCCGTCTGTCGGCATCGACGACATCGGATTCCGCGCCCTGCTGGAGATCACGCCCGAACTGATCGCGGAGCTAAACCGTCGCGCCGCCGCAGACGCTCCACCCCTCGCCGTCGCCCCCTTCGACGCCGACGAGGCAGCCGAGCATCAGCGACAATGGGCCGAGCATCTGGGCGTTCCGGTGGAGTACTCCAACTCGATCGGCATGGAGTTCGTATTGGTCCCGCCGGGAGAGTACTGGATGGGATCGACGGTCGAAGAACGCGAACAAGCTCTGATCCTGTGGCCGAATTGGGCGCCGGCGGCACTCAGCGATGAAGAGCACATGCCGGTGACGATCGATCAGCCGTATTACATCGCGATACACGAGACGACTGTCGGAGATTTTCGCGAATTCACCGTCGCGGAAGATTACCAGACGCTCACGGAATCAGGCCTTGCGCCGTATTGGAGCGGAGGAGGAGTGACCACGGGAGACCGGCGTTTCAGCTGGGCCAACACCGGAATGCCACAGGACGACTTGCATCCTGTCGTCAGCTTGTATTGGGGAGATGCGGTCGCATTCTGTGACTGGCTCGCCGGACAGGATGGATTCCGGTACCGCCTGCCCACTGAAACAGAATGGGAGTACGCTTGTCGCGCCGGTATCGAAACCATGTTTACCTGCGGCGATGATCCGGAGGCACTCGCCTCGGTCGGAAACGTCTTCGACGGCAGCTTTGCGGCTGCGTTTCCGGCGGATTATCAGAACAGCGTCGCCAGCGGGACGCCCATTTCAACCAGTGATGGCTATGTCTGCACCGCCCCGATCGGCACGTTCGCGGCGAATCCGTGGGGCCTGTACGACATGCATGGCAATGTCAGTGAATGGTGCCTGGACTGCGCCGATGCGTCGCGACGAGAAACATACTCCGCGGTACGAGGAGGAAGCTGGCGGCAGCCTCCGTACACGGCTCGATCGGCCTATCGCGGCCCAGCCGTGCGCGAACAAGCATCGCTTTGGATCGGTTTCCGTGTCGTGCTGGAGATCACGCCGGAGCTGATTGTAGAACTAAAGGGTCGTGCCGCCGCAGACGCACCAGCGCTGAATCGCAATTCCATCGAAGAGTCGGTGCGGTCAAATTGAAGCAATCATCAAGGCAACAAACCGCGGCTGGTTATCTCCGCCCCCGCAGATTCCGCTCCACTTGCCTAATCGGCAAAGTCGATAAACAGGGAGGCATCCGCAAGGTCACTGCGCGCACCTGGAGCGCGCAAGTCATGGCCGACGCGGTGCAACATGTTTCTGTGAATTATGTTGCAGAACGCGACCCTTTCGATCGTCCTCGCGACTGCGGCAATTCTTGCCGTTGGCGACGTTGCGCGCGCTGATGATCCATCTCGGTGGCTCGATACGAATTTCCGCGATCAATCGCAGCCCTCACCGTTCGAAACCATCCTCCGCGGGCAGTCCGAGAGTGGCGGCTGGCCGCAGCCGTGGTCGATGGATGGCGAGACGCCTTACATCCAGCGGTTCGGAGTCGGGCATCGTGTTGGCGACGGGCCGGGGTTCGATTCGAACTACTCCAATGTCGAATGGTACATCCCCATTCGCGGCGATCTCGACTGGGACAACTGCTTCGCCGAGCTGCGCTACATGGCCCGTAACGATGGGCTGATGGGATCGAACGCCGGTCTCGGTTATCGGCGGTATCATCTGCCGTCGAATCGTATCTACGGCGGATCGGTCTTTCTCGACTACCGGCAGACCGAAGAGAACCGCATGCAGCAGGTCGGACTCGGTCTGGAAAGCCTGGGGCCGATCTTCGACTTCCACCTCAACTTCTACATCCCCGATGCCTTCGAGGTTCGCGGACCTTTGCCGAACGAGTTCATCGCCCACACGCTGATCATCAACCGGGCCGATGTCGGCATGACGGGGGGCGACTTCGAAGTTGGAATCAATCTCCCCGAAGTCCTCAACACGCGCAGCCGCGTGCTGGCGGGGGTCTATCACTTCGATGGACACGACCACGGCAATGCCACTGGCTGGAAGGCACGGTTCGAAGCCGACCTCGATCGCGTGGTCTGGGTCGA
>JANNSB010000203.1:0-13071 GCA_031402175.1 Planctomycetaceae bacterium | reverse complement strand
GGTCCACGAGTCGAAACGCTTCCTGCTGGAAGTGGAGGTCGATGAGATCACTATCGGCCGTGACCCTTCCAATCGGCTGGTGCTCAAGAGCCCGCTGGTCTCCAAGAAGCAGGCCGTCGTTCGCCGGCAGAACGGCAAGCTCGAACTCGAAAACGTCGGCATCAACTCGTGCATGATCGGCGAGCGCGAAATTCGCGGCGGCGAACGAGTGACGTTTACCGCAGGCGAGACAGTTCGCATCTGGCCGTTCACCGTTACGTTCGAGTCGAACGAAGCGGCCCCCATCACTCGACAGGAGTTAGATACCCATTTGCGGTCGCTGATGTGCGATCTGGAGACGAAGCTGCACCAGAAACTGCTGGAGCGATTCGACCTCTACGAACTGGAGAACAATCAGCTTGGCACCAAGGAGAGCATTCTCCTGCTCGAAAAGCACATCGAGGACGTCTGCCGCGAGTTGGGACTGTTCAACGAGGACAACGCCCCGCTGCTGGAGGAAGTGATTGGTCTGACCCTGAAGGACTATGTCGTCAATCAACTCATTCTGGAGAGCGATGACGAGCGGTTCAAAACGAATCGGCTCACCTGGAACGAGTTCGACGTGCCGGCCACGCTGGTACCCGAACGTGAGACCGAACTGCAGGACTTGCTCCGCCTGATGCGCGAGAAGCTGCAGCTCGACAAGCAGCCCGACCTGTCGGCCCGCATTCGGCAGACTGAGAAGAGTTTTTCAGAAGTGTTCCCGCTCGTCAGGCCGCATCTCCACAACGAGCTGCGCCGCTACCTGATGCTCCGCACACTGAAGAAAGACCTGAAGGACACTGTCTTTGGCTATGGTCCACTCCAGGATTTGCTTCGCGCGCCGACGATCTCCGAAATCATGGTCGTCAAAAGCGACCAGATCTATGTGGAGCGGGACGGCGTCGTGGAACTCTCCGGGCGGCGATTTATTTCCGACAAGGTGACCGAGTCGATCATCGAGCGCATCGTGGCACAGGTGGGAAGGCGCATCGATAAGAGCCAGCCCTTGGTCGACGCCCGCCTGCCGGACGGCAGCCGCGTGAACGCGATCATCCCGCCACTGGCTGTCCGGGGCCCTTGTCTGACCGTGCGGAAGTTCCCGGTCTACCGCTTCAGCATGGACGACTTCGTCGAGATGGGGACAATCACCGCGGCGGCCGCCATGTTTCTGCGGGCGTGCGTCGAGGACAAGCGAAACATTCTCGTCTCCGGCGGAACAGGCACCGGCAAGACGACGATGCTTAACGTTCTATCGAGCTTTATTCCCCATCGCGAGCGAGTCGTCACGATCGAGGACACGCAGGAGTTGCAACTGCACCAGGATCACGTCGTCACGCTCGAATCGAAGCCCCCCAACGTCGAAGGGGCGGGGGAATACACGATTCGCGACTTAGTGAAGAACGCCCTCCGCATGCGGCCCGACCGCATCGTGGTCGGCGAGTGTCGTTCAGGCGAAGCCCTCGACATGCTGCAGGCCATGAACACCGGCCACGATGGATCGATGACGACCGTACACTCGAACAGTTCGGAGGAGGTCATCAAGCGGCTCGAAGTCCTCGTGCTGATGGCGGTCGACCTCCCTGTGCAGAGCATCTACCGGCAGATCGCATCAGCACTCGATGTGATCGTGCAGATCACGCGCATGCCGGGCGGTCGTCGCGTCGTGACGCAGGTCTCCGAAGTCGCCGGTTACGATGCCGAGCGCAAGGAGATCGTCATTCACGACATCTTCAATTACCGCAACGGCGAGTCACTGAGCGCGACTGGATACTTGCCGACATTCGTCGACCGACTGATCGAGCGCAAGCTGTTGCAGCTCGAATTTCTGTATGGTCAACCGCAGGCCGTGGTGGCTTCCAGCTAGATGCGGTACTGATTCCGCCCGTTGCGTTTGGCCTCGTAAAGCTTCTCGTCGGCCCGTTGAAACAGTTCGTCGATGGTCAGCGGCTCCTGGCCGGTCGTGTGTCCCAGGCCCAGACTGATCGTGATCCGCACCGATCCCGCGATCGTGTCGAACGGGTGGGCAGCCACGAGATTCCGGACTTCCTCGGCCACGACCACGAGCTTTTCAGTGGAGATCTCCATGAGGGCGATGCCGAATTCCTCGCCGCCGATGCGCGCGAAGAGTTCATCGGCCCGCACTCTCGACTTCACTCGCCGGCAAAGACCGCGTAGCACCTCGTCACCGACCACATGCCCGTAGGAATCGTTCACGTTCTTGAAGTGATCGATGTCGAACAGCATGAGCCCGATCGGCCGCCAGTGACGCTGAGCGCGCATCATTTCGCGGCTGAGGCTCTCCTGAAAATACCGGCGGTTATAGACACCGGTGAGGCCGTCCGTGGTCATCATCTGATAGACCGCTTCGTGGTACTGCGCCTCGACATCATCCGACGAGAGAAACTTGAAGATATTCGTGCCGACGCGAATCTGGTCGCCGGGCGCGAGGCGTTTCTCGACGATCCGCAGATCGTTCACGAACGTGCCGTTCATGCTGCCGAGATCGCGCAGCAGATAATCCGCGCCGCGCACCTCGATCACCGCGTGATTGCGCGAGATGAAGTCGTCGGCGATCTCGATCGTGCTGTCGTGCGCGCGGCCAAATGTTACCGATTCGCGCCCCAGCGGGATGTGCGAACCGCTGAGGCCGGCGGGGTGGATGCGCACCAGACACGAAGGCACTCGCCTTGCGTCCTCGACGGAAGCATCAAGACCGGTCTGCGGCAGCGTGAAGCACGGATTTGTCTTCTGCATGAGTGCACCTGACGAACGATTCCCTGCAAGATGTGAGGGGAGAATCGAACAGTCCTTCATTAAACTCCTACTTTACGAATCGCTGCATCTTGCGTTGAAACCGAAAAATCGTCGGGCCAAATGCAGCGAATGTCCGGTTTAGATTGGGTGACGCCGTTGATACCATATTTACCTATGGCGACGATTGTAACGCGTTTACGAATCTCCTTGGTACGGCACTGTTCTCGGCGGGTTCCATTCAACCTGGAAAGGCGCCTTTCATCCGGTTGCCGTCGCAACACACGACCGACACACATCTTATGAATCGCACGTCCTGGAGCGGCGTCTTACCCGCCGTCACGACTCAGTTTCGCGCCGACGAATCGCTCGACATCCCGGCGACCCTGAGGCATCTCGAGTGTCTGCTCGAAGCAGGGGTCCACGGGATCATCATGCTGGGAACCGTCGGTGAGAACTGCTCACTGCGACCTTCTGAAAAAATCGACGTGCTTCGCGCAACGGTCGAACATGTGAGACATCGCGTTCCCGTGCTGACCGGCGTGGCCGAATACACGACCGGACTGGCGTGCGATTTCGCATCTTCCGCCAAGCAGGCCGGCGTCGACGGCCTGATGGTGCTGCCGGCGATGGTCTACAAATCCGATGCCCGGGAGACCGCGACGCACTTTCGGCGAGTCGCGCGGGCCACCGACTTGCCGATCATGTGCTACAACAATCCCGTCTCGTACGGCGTCGATATCACACCGGAGATGTTCGCCGAACTGGCCGATGAGCCGACGCTCGTGGCGATCAAGGAATCCTCCGAGAACGTGCGACGGATCACCGACCTCAGAAACGTCTGTGGCGATCGCTATCTCCTCTTCGGCGGCGTCGACGATCTCGCCCTCGAAAGTCTGATGCTCGGCGCGATCGGCTGGGTGTCGGGTCTCGTCAATGCCTTCCCCGCCGAGAACCGGCTGCTGTGGGATCTGGCGACGGCCGGGCGATACGCCGAGGCGGTCGAGATCTATCGCTGGTACACGCCACTGTTGCACCTCGACACGCATCCGAAGCTGGTGCAGTACATCAAGTTGGCGATGGCGGAAGTGGGGCTGGGGAGCGAAACGGTTCGTGCTCCGCGATTGAAACTGGAAGGAGTCGAGCGCGAGCAGATTCTCGCCATCATCCGGAAGGCTGTCGCAAATCGGCCAGCGTCAAAGAGGTCAGCACCATGATTCGACCGCGAACCTGCCCGATCTGTGAACGCGAACCGGCACTCGAGGCGCCGGAAGCGGCGCACTTCCCCTTCTGCTCGCTGCGCTGCAAGCAGGCGGACCTCTACCGCTGGATGCACGGCGACTACGCCATCGTCGATCCGCTGCGACTGCACGAGGACGACCCGCAAGTGGTGGATGATGAGCCGCAGTGACATCACACGGCCCAGAACACTTCGATCATCGCGAGCGTCTCCAGCTTGGGAATCGTGAAGTTGATGGTGCCGTCATCATCCGCGACGAAATCCAGCGGCGTGCTATCGGGCAGTTGGGTTATTGCGAACACTCCGGGCGCAATCCGCAACGTGACGCGGATGTCGTGAATCGGCACGCCGGGAAGCTCGCTGGGAAAGTTCACCAGCGACAGCAGGAAGCGGGCACCGCTCGGCTGATGGAACAGCGTCATTTCGACAAACGGCGGCGCGTCGACGGTGCATGTGGGCGGGCCGGCCAACGACTGGAGCAGCGAAATGAGCGGCCCTTCCATGATCTCGGAGTTTTCGATCACGCTCGCCGAGTAGATCGTGCGGCCATTGCCGAACTCATGCAACACAATCTCCGCCTGATCGGTTGTCACCCACGGCGGATTGGAGTGGATGGATGCGAAGCGGCTGGGATCATCGGTTGGCCACGGCAGCGTCGTCGTCGCCAGCACCGTTGTTCCGTCATGCGGCGCGATGCGCATGCCGTACCCGGTTTGAAACGCCGGATAGGTGGCGTCGATTCCGTCAAACATCGGCTGCCAATCAGTCGTCGTCGGCGCGATGTAGTGGTTGTAGGGCTGCCAATTCGCTTCAATCAACGACACACCGAGCACATCAGCCAGTTGGAAGTCATCGTGCTTCACACCTGCGGGATCAAGTATCGAAGTCCCGCCGCTGACGTAGAGCGAGCCGCCGTTCTCGACGAACCGCCGCAGTGATGCACACTCGTCTGCATCGAGCATGTGGACGTTCGAGAGAATGAGCAGTTTGACCTTTCCGGCCTCGATCACTTCTTCGAGCGATCCGCGAGTCACCACTCGCCACGGCAGATGGTGACGCAGCAACGCCCGCGCCACCTGCATCGAACTTGATGTGTGGCTGTCGCCCGTGTCGGGATTGGAAACCGGCCGACCGCTCGTCGCGGGATCGAACTTTGATTCGGGCGAATAGTAGATCCCGATGTCGGCCACCCGCTCGCCGCCCAGTACGGAGTAGTAGGGCATGAACTGCTCGAAGACCTGCCCCATCCGTTCGTGGGGATTGGGGTTCACGGTGCCGATCGGATCGATGGCGTCGATGAATACGAACGCCGCCTGATCCGCGATCGCGGCCGCCGCCTTCGCCGCCAGCAACGGCGCGGGCTTGCGGGCCGTGTGATCCTGCAGGCTGACTGAGAAACTGGTTTCGTATCCGAACGGGCGGTTCGGCGTCAGATCCTCCAGCAGCTTGCGGACGAACGAACCCTGTAGCGAGTCGCCGTAGAAGTCCCCCTGCAGGAAGTCGTTCTGTGCCGCCAGCGGGGCCGTAACACCGAACATCCAGTTGAGCGGAAACGTCGAAGACTGATGCTCGACGGTGGCGACCGGCCGGTGCTCTCGTACGGTGTCGGTGGCGATCTTGGCGAACTCGACGAGCCACGCCTCGCGCTTCCGTTGGAACGCCACCCAGCGCGGATCGAACCAGTCGATCGTCTGCGGAATCTCGCCGCCGACTTCGCTGTCGAAACGCGACTGACAATGTTCACAGAAGCAGAGCCACGGCCAGAACGTCATGTCGAAGCGAATGCCTTCGAACTCGAACTTCTGGCAGATCTCCGTCACGAACTGGCGCACATATTCACGGTACGGCGAGTTGACACACAACACACCGTGTCGACCCCCTTCACCCTGAATCTTGCCGTCCCAGGTGCGCATCCGCCATTCGGGATGCTGATCGGCCGCCGTGCGGTCGAAGATCAGACTCGTGTAAAGCTGGACGGCGATGTCGCGTTCGTGGCAGGCGTCGATCATTTCGCCGAGCATGTTGCGCTCGGCGAACGCGGCGTGCGGCGTGCCCACTTCGGTCGGAAAGTTGAACAGCCCCACATGCGACTGACAGTAGCAGACGACCGACTGCGCCTTCGACTTGACCAGCATCTCCGCGTACTGCTGCGGATCGAACTGCGACAGGAACGCCGGATCCCAGTCGGGGATGTGCATGTCGATGACGGCCCGGCGGTAGGCGCTCTCGTACCACGCCTCGCCCTGAACCGCAGTCGCACGAGCGCTATTCGCCACAGCCCAGACGGGCAGTCCCGCGGCCAACGTCGACCATCCCCCGGCTGCAAGAAACTGGCGGCGGTTCAATTCGGGTAGCGACATCAGTAGTCCCTTTCCTTTCAATCGGTCAGAGTTGAATCAGCGTGCCAAACTGTAAGTGGGACGATGGACGAAAACACGCCACCTCGCCGGTTCATTGCTCCGGATTCGCCTCTGAGGAGACCATCTCAGCTACTATGTCGAATCCCTCGGGGTGCGGCTGGAAGTAGAAGATATGTCCACCATCGTCAGGGATCACAAGATTACGGTCATCGATCCATTGCGGCGTTGCAGCAGGTTGGCGACTGCATACCAACACCAAACCATGTTTGTCATACGCATTGGGATCGCCCGTCTCACCTCGCTTGGTCAAAACATAGGAGTAGTGAAAGGAACTCATCGCTCCGGGGTTACCTTCGAACATAACGATGTCGGTCGAGCCTGACGGTGATGTGACTCGCAACTGCTCTTCCCAGACAAATGGAAACGACAGAATCTGTGTCATCGCCCAATACCAGAAACAACAGCCAGCGCAATCACGCACACGATCGCCAGAACCATTCGCGATGGTACGAGAGCCTTCATTTTGTTTCGCAGGGCATGCATTCGTGAGTGGCCACGTCAATGTCTTCCGCAGTTCATTTCTTCAACTGCCGCAGCACGCTCACCGTCTCCAGCGCGGCGAGGGCGGCTTCGACTCCCTTGTTCCCTGCCTTGCCGCCGGAGCGTTCGATCGCCTGATCGGTCGACTGGCACGTCAACACTCCAAACGCGACCGGAATACCGGTTTCGACACCCAGGCTCATCAGGCCCGACGCCATCGATGAGTTGATGTATTCGTGATGCGTGGTCTCTCCCTGAATCACCGCCCCCAGGCAGATCACTGCCGCGAACTCTCCGGAGCGGGCGAATGCGGCCGCCACGACTGGCAGTTCGAACGAGCCGGGCACCCGCGCAACCTGCACGTTGCCTTCCTGCACGCCGTGCCGCCGCAGGGTGTCGAGCGCTCCCTGCAGAAGTCGTTCGGTGATGGCCTCATTGAACCGTGAGACGACAATGGCGTACCGGTCGTCGAGAGATGCCACCAGATGACCTTCGATGATTTGCGTCATTTCCAGGGAGGGTGAAGGCGCGGACGCGAGATGATCGCGACGAAGTTAGTGAGCTAACGAAAGATTGTAAGTGTAATCATGTGCGACGGCACGTGCCGCGCAACTGCCGACCTCGAATGCCGCAATGCCTCGGCTCCCCGAACTTGCCACCGAAACAGGCCGGAATGCCATTTGGGAAACTTATCAAAGTTTCACAATGCGTGAATTCTGGAATCGACCCCGACTCGATACACTGCGAACGTGAGTCTCTGAGGATTTCAGGTATTCATGTGAGGGAATCGAGGCCGCGCACCGTCGAGACGAATGGCCGTCTCGTCGCATGTTGCCCGGCAAGGCCGTCGAATCCCCTCACCGAGAGTGAAGCCGATGGTGCTCCGCAGTTCCGGATGAAGGCGTCCGGCGGAGGACAGAAGGCTGCCTCCAGGCAAAGATGTGGATTCCTGGTTGTTGGATTCGACCGGTATGCCGCGGCGGGAGGAACATTGGGCAACGACGAGCGCATTGCGCCGGTTGAATCATGACCAAAAGACTCTACGTCGGAAACATCCCGTTCAAGACCACGCCCGAGGACTTGAAGGCACTGTTCGAGCAGCATGCCGAAGTCTCCGCGATTGACGTGGTGAAGGACCGTGATTCGGGGCAGCCGCGCGGCTTTGCGTTTGTCGAGGTCGAGTCGGGCATGGAAGCCGCCATCGAGGCTTTGAACGGCGCGGAACTGCAGGGGCGTCGAATCGTCGTCAACGAAGCACGTCCCAAGGAACCGCGTGGTGGCGGCGGCGGTGGTGGTGGTGGTCGTCGCGGCGGGGGTGGAGGCGGCGGCTGGCGGGATCGCTAATCGATTCCGGGTTCCGCATTTCCCGCAACCGTTCACTCCTGTGGTTCTTCCTGAGAGTCTTTGTCGGCCGAGTCCGACTGCGGCGCGAAGCCCCGGCGCAGGGTATTCTCCGATACGCTCACGGGAATCAGAAACTGTAGCAGATAGTCTGGGCCGCCGGCCTTGGTGCCGATGCCCGACATGCGGAAGCCTCCGAACGGATGCCGATGCACCAGCGCACCGGTGATCGACCGGTTCAGATAGAGGTTGCCGACTTCGAACTCCTGCCTTGCCCGTTCCAGGTTTCGCGGACTGCGGCTGTACATGCCGCCGGTCAGGGCGTAGTCGGTGTTGTTGGCGATTTCGAAAGCCTCATTCAGTGAAGCCGCCTGCATCACGGCCAACACGGGTCCAAAGATCTCGTGCTGGGCCAGTCGCGACTCGGGCTCGACATTCGCGAAAATGTGCGGACCGACGAAGAACCCCTTCTTGGCGTGCTCGCTCGTGTCGCTCGCCAGTACTGTCTCGCATTCGTCGCGTCCGATGGCGATGTAGTCCTGAATGCGCTTGTACGCTTCCTGATCAATGACCGGCCCCATAAAGCTTGCCGGCGATTCGGCCGGGCCGATTACAATGCTCTCGGCCGCCTGCTTCAGCCTGTTCATGAAAGCGTCGTACACGGACTTGAGGACGATCACTCGCGAGCAGGCTGAGCATTTCTGCCCTGCGTACCCGAAGGCCGAGTAGATCACTCCTTGCACGGCTTCATCCAGGTCCGCGTCTTCATCGATGATGATCGCGTTCTTACCTCCCATCTCGGCGATCACACGCTTCACGGATGGTTGCTTGGCCGGGGTGACGGATGCCTGCTGGTTGATCGCCAGGCCGACGGGCCTCGAACCGGTGAACGCCACCAGATCGACGTTGGGGCTGCCGACCAGCACCGGCCCGATTTCTTCACCCGCTCCCGGCAGAAAGTTGACGACACCGTCGGGAATGCCTGCCGTCTGCAACACCTCCATGAACTTGGCGGCGACGACGGAAGACTGCTCCGCCGGCTTCATGATGACCGTATTACCGGTGACGAGGGCGGCCACCGTCATGCCGCACAGGATCGCGAGCGGAAAATTCCAGGGTGCGATCACGACGACGACCCCACGCGACCGGTACGAATACGAGTTCTCTTCTCCGGGGACATCGGCCGAAATCGGTTCGCACAGTCGACGCATCTCCTGTGCGTAATACATGCAAAAGTCGATCGCCTCGGCCACGTCGGCGTCCGCTTCGGCCCAGGGCTTGCCACATTCGAAGATCTGCCAGGCTGTGAGTTCAAAGCGCCGGCTGCGCAGTTCGTTGCCGACGGTCTCAATGAGCTGGATGCGCTCGCTCGATTCCGTTCGTGACCAGTCCTTCCACGCGCGGCGCGCGGTATCGATCGCCATCTCGGCCTGCTCCACTCGAGCGGAAGCGACGCGCCCCACCAGTTGCTTCTTGTCGGAGGGGTTGATCGAACCGATCGTCAGACGTGTGTCGTAGGCCTTGCCGCCGATGACCAGCGAATACTCCTGACCAAGCTGCGAGCGCACTTCATCAATCGCGTTTTGCATCTTCTCGCGCACATCCGCCTGCGAGAAATCGGCGGGAGGTTCGTTGAGAAACCCGATCCATTCGGCATCGACGGCGGGCCCGGATTGTGCTCCGGCGAGGGTGGGATTCATGAACAGATCCTCAATTCGTACGTTGCGGTCGTAGCTGTGCCGCAGAAAGGAATCATTCGAAGTATTCTCCAGCAAACGGCGAACGAGATACGCCATTCCGGGGAGGAGTTCTCCGAACGGCGTATAGATGCGAACACGATGCCCGCACTCCGTCAGCAGTTGAGCCTGCGCATCAGCCATGCCGTACAACATCTGAATCTCCCACGCATTCGGCGGGAGTTTGAAACGCTCGGCCCAGGCCACGGCGTGCGCCAGGCTGCGCATGTTGTGACTGGCGATCGCCGGACGCAGCCAGCGGCTGTTCTCCATCAGGAAGCGAGTCTGCCGCTCGAAGTTCTCATCCGATTGCCACTTTCGCAGATAGACCGGCACCGGCCAGCCGCGAGACCTGGCGCTCACTGTTTCATAGTCCCAGTAGGCCCCCTTGACGAGGCGGACCCAGATCGGCGTGCCGCGTTTTTTCACCCATTCCAAAAGGTTTTCGAGGTCGCGACCCGCTTCGGGAAGGTAGGCCTGAATGACAATGCCGCAGTCGGGATAGTCGCGAAACTCCTCCTCCATGAAGACTTGTTTGAAGATGTCGAGCGTTAGGTTCTTGTAGGCGTAGTGCTCCATGTCGATGTGCACGTAGGCATCGTGCTGTCGCGCCGCCCGCAGAATCGGCCTGAGTCTCGCCTTTACGCCTTCAGCGGTCCCTATGGGATCAATCGGCTTGAACCGGCTGTAGAGGGCCGACATCTTGAGCGACACGTTGACGCGCGGAATCCAGGTCTGTTCGTCGCGGTCGAGATGCGCGTCCTCCGGCCAGTCATTGATGATCGGAGCCAATTCTGCGATCAGTTCCAGATACTGCTGCTGGTATTGTTCGGCTTCGGGTTCGCTGATGACGGCTTCGCCGAGTAGATCGAGTGTGAATGCCAAGCCATGCTGGCGGAGTCTCGTCACGCTGGTCAGGACTTCGTCCACCTTCGAACCGGCGATGAACCGCTCACCCATCTTGCGGGCATTCGCTCTCGCCGTGATGGCGAGCGCCTTGCCCAACAAGGTGTTAGGCTGCGAGATGCTGAGTCCCAGGCGCACCGCCCAAGGCAGATGCGTGCGGACTTCGTCGAAGTACTCTTCGAGGTGCCGGGTGACCTGATCGTGCGTCTTGAGCATCGGCAGGACATCGACGAACCGGAACATCTGCACCTTGACCGATTCATCCTCCATCGCCCATTCGAGGACGTGGTCGAGCCACCAGCGGGAGTGGAAGATGCCGGGCTGTCGGCGCTGCAGCCGATGCCAGAGGTCGCGCCCGATGCGTTGCGTGGCGGCCTCGACATCCTGTTCGAGTGCGTCGGATTCAACCATGAGTCATTCGTCGCAATGCGTCCGCCTGGCAGTGTTCGATCCATCCAGCAACTTGCAGATGTCGGGGACCGGCGATATCGAGCCGCCGCCGACCAACGAGCAGTCTCCGCGCGACATCATTCGTCGTCGTTAGACTCAGCGGCCTCGGCGCCCGCGCCCTGCGATGACAACAGTTCCTTCACGGGCTGCATATAGTAGTTCTTGCGACCCTTGGCCTTCATTTCTTCGAGCTTCGCCTGGGCTTCGTCTTTCTGGTCGTATCGGAATCTCGCGAACTCCTTCTGGGTACCGCTGTAGATCACCCAGCTCAACCGTTTGCGTTCGGGCGCCTTGCTCTTTTTGCGCGTGGTCCGGGCGCGCGGGGTGGCCTTGGCTTTCTCTTTCGGCTTGATGCCACGGGCCTCGGCGGCTTCCGCCTCCTGCCTCTTATCCTTAATACTGGTCGTCCTGCGGGCCATGTCGAGCTTTCCTCAAGTAGATTTCGATGCGTCGCCTGCGCGAATTGCGAATCCTAACGCACCCGCCGCGCCGACTCCACCCAATGTCTCGGCAGCACAATTGCTGCATCGACACATCATATTTGTCAACATTTGCATCGTCGCGGTACAGCCGGGCGGCGTGTGTTTGAATGCCTGAATCTCCGCGGGTTTCGCGGGAAATGAACGGGGAACCGTTGACAAAGACAATCCCAGAGTGCACGATAAATGCAGGAGCCTGCCTCACCCATCTTCACTTCTTGATTCACACCCACGGATCAGTTCTCGTCGGCTTTTCGCAGAGAATCGGATTCTCTGACTCTCCTCCACAAACGGATTTCACGTCCAGATTCATTCAATTGCCACAAATCTTTCGCGCCGCGAATCGTTGATTCGGTTTTCGTCCCACCTCGTTTGCATTTGAGGCTCGCGTAGCCTGCCTCGAAGGCTGAACCTCCACTCGCATTCCATTCATCTCCACGTTCGGGAATTGTTTTCGCGAGACCTTCATGGTCGTCAATCCCGCCATTTCGGATTCAACTCGCTCCGCACGCACGGCGCATGCCCCGGTGATCGGGCTGGTCGGCGGCGTGGGATCGGGCAAGTCGACGCTGGCCCGCTGGATGGCTGCTCGCATCTTTGCCGGCTTGATCGACGTCGACGCGATTGGACATCAGGTTTTGTGTGACGATCGGGTGCGTGACCAACTGCGTGCGGCATTTGGAGACGCCGTTTTCAATGCATCGGGACAGGTCGATCGGCCCCGGCTGGCGGCGGTCGTGTTCGGCGATTCCGATGCGCATCAAAAGTCGCGTCTGAAGCTCGAGTCGATCGTGCATCCGGTGATTCACGAAACGATCGAATCACAGATACGAGAATTCCAGGCCGATCCCGACTGCCCGTGCATCTTGCTCGACGCCGCGATCCTGTTCGAGGCGGGTTGGCAGAATCGCTGCGACTATGTGATTTTTGTGGATGCACCGGTCGAGTTGCGTCGTCAGAGGACGGCATCGCGCGGCTGGGACGCCGAAACTCATCGCCGCCGCGAGGCCAGCCAGTTGTCGGTCGACGAGAAGCGGCGATTGGCGGATTTCACCGTTGGCAACGCCGATGGCATCGAACAAGTCGGCCAGTTAGTGCTCGAAACACTCCAGTCGTTGGGCCTCCTGAGATTACCCGTTGAACGAACCTGAACTCCCTGTCTCCTGTCACTCACTTCCTTCCGCGTTGCAATTCTGCACGACAGCAACTGCCCACCATGGCCAAATCGACCCGCATTCCCGGTTCTC
>JANNSB010000202.1:0-18393 GCA_031402175.1 Planctomycetaceae bacterium | reverse complement strand
GTTGCCGGCATTGCTCGTGATGCCGATGTCGTGCTCACGCATGAATCGCGAAACATTGGCGGCCGCTTCGCGCAGAAAGCGGCGAGCATCCTGCCAGTCTTTGCGGTCTTGATTGTCGGCGGCTCGATGTTCGTCGGCGTTGAGGTCGCGATTGAGCGACTGTAGGCGCACGTGCAGCGTGCCAAGCTGCTTCCGCAGTGCCTGAGATTGCCGTTCGATCTGCAGCATCGACAGCCAGTCGGCATCGATGGCGGCAAAGAGCGAATCGGCATTTCCTCCACCTGCTCTGCTCGCATGGGGAGAGATCGCCATTGTCGCGACCACCGTGGCACTCGGCACCATCGCCGCAGGCGCGGCGACTTGCACCGGCGGCAACATGTGCAGCAACACCTCGACATCGCCGCTTGGTGCCAGCGGCATGAGCGGAATATCGAGATAGGGATTCGTCCCGGCCGCGCAAGGGTACGCTGCGCCGTGTACGCTCCAGCTTACCACTTGCCGGATATCGATTCCCGCGGCGGCAATCAGATTGCGAGTGGAAGCCGCCACAGGTTGAACCTGCAGGGTCGCGAATGGCACGCGCACGACCATTCCGAGCGGGGCATGCGCGGGCTTTAGCCACAGCCAGATCGGCGTCGATCGGCCGGGAATCAGGTCGACAGATTCCCACTCAGTCGAAGGGGGACGCGAAGCAAACTCCAGCACGATTCGGCAGCCGCGAAAAGAGGTTGGGATGAATTCGTCAGACCGAACATTGTTCAACAAGCCGAGTGAGCGATCAACCCGATTCTGTTAAGAACGCCGGCCGGTTGCGGACCACTCAATGCTGCGGGAAATGGAAGGCGAGGGTCGCCACGCGTTACCTGTCGATCTCGCCCATCACGATGTCGAGCGAACCGACGATCGCCGGCACGTCGGCCAGCAGCACGCCTCGGCACAATGGCTCCGTGATCGACAGGTTGCAGAAGCAACTGCTCTTGGCCCGGGCACGAAGCGGTTCGGCCTGCCCGTCGCCAACGAGGTAGAAGCCCATCTGGCCGCGCGGACATTCCGTCTCCAGATAGCATTCGTTGACGGGGAGTTTCGTGCTCATCTTGTACGGCACGCGATACTCGCCCTCCGTCTTCGGATACCGGTCGAGGCCCTGCCGGACGAGTTTGATCGCTTCGGCCACCTCGAGCATCCGCACGAAGAACCGGCACCAGTTGTCGCCCAGCACGACTTCGGGGGGAATGCGACCGAACTCGGTGAACGGCGCCACGATAACTTTGTAGTCGTAGCCCTGGTACATTCGCGTATAGATCGGCTCGCCGTCGCGGCGCAGATCGAAGTCGACGCCGCTGCCGCGCAGCACTGGACCCGTGCAGCCGTAGGAGACGGCCATCTCGCCCGACATCGCTCCCAGACCGGCGGTGCGCTTGATGAAGATCGAATTCCGCGTCAGCAGCGTGTGATATTCCTTGATCCGTTCCTCCAGCCAGTTGAGGAACAGCCGCAGCGCGTCGGCCCAGAGCATTTTTTCCTTCGGGCTGCGCCTGGTTAGCGCGGCGAGACCGGGAGGAATGGGGATCATTCCAGGCAAGTCGTGCGTCGCGCCGCCGATCGTGATGTAGCTGTAGGTGAGCCTCGCGCCGCAGGCCTCCTCGAACAGGTCGAGAATGATCTCGCGTTCGCGAAACGCATACAGGAACGGACTGAACGTGCCGAGGTCCAGGCCATAAGCCCCCATGCCGACGAGGTGGCTGGCGATGCGACCCAACTCGGCAATGATCAATCGCAGCGTCATGGCCCGCTCGGGGACTTCGATGCCGAGCAGCTTCTCGAAGGTGAGGGCCATGCCGAGATTCATGTTCATCCCTGCGAGGTAATCCATGCGGTCGGTATAGGGCACCCACTGCGGGCCGTTCAGGTTCTCGCCGATCTTTTCGGCACAGCGATGCAGATAGCCGATGTGCGGGATGCATTCGTGCACGACCTCGCCGTCGGTCTTGAGCAGCAATCGCAGCACGCCGTGCGTCGAGGGGTGCTGCGGCCCCATGTTGACGAGCATCTCGTCGGTGCGAACGTCGAACTCGACGATGCGTTGATCTTGCAGTTCCGCGGTGGCCATGTGATTCAAACTCGATATCGTGAAACTTGCGATCGCGTTTACTTGGCTCTGATCCCGTGATACTCGAGCGGGAATTCGTAGTCCTTGCGGAGCCCATGCCCTTCCCAGTCGTCGGGGCACAGAATGCGCACCAGATTCGGATGCCCGACGAAGTTGATGCCGACGAGATCGTAAGTCTCGCGCTCATGCCAGTCGGCAATCCCCCAGATGTGCGAAACAGTCGGCACCTCGGGTAATTGACCAGGTGTGTCGTTCTTCCAGCGCGGCAGTATGACCTTGACCGTCAACCGGTGCCCCCGTTTGAGGCTGTGCAGGTGATACACGACCTCCAGGTGAACCTCATATGGAAACTTCGCGGCGAGCTTGGCATCGGTCTCCAGGTAATCGACGCCAGACAAGTTGCAGAGATGGTCGAATGCGAGATCGGGATTCGACTGGAGGTATCCACAAACCCGAGCCGTCGCGTCTGGCGCAACTTCAATCCAGGGATCGATCGCATCGAAATTCTGGCCGGTGATATCGCCGGAGCCGAACTGCTGCAACAGTCTTTGGTGGATGTCCTGAATGGTCATGATTGATCGAGGATGTCGAGCTGTGGCACGATAGCGTCATCAGCCGGCCACATGTTGCGTTTCGGGATGTACCGCTGGAGTGGTGATGGCGCCAAGCGACGTACGCGGCCGACTGGCGGCTGTCTCCTTGGCCTGGGCGATCATCGCCCGCACCCAGTCGAGATCGCCGCGCTTCCAGACATAGGCGAAGCCCACCAGCAAGACGCCGAAGAAAACGGCGATGTCGGCGAGCCCCATCCAACTCATCCGGGCGGCCTGGTCGGCGGCAATCACCATGTCGGCCGAGACCGACTCTGTGGGCACATTCATCAGACGGGCGCTCAGTTCCGTGCGAGCGGCCTCCGACAAGCGTGGATCGGCCAGTTGCGTCGTGTTCCCGTAGACAATCGCCCACGGAAAGAAGAATGCCACTTCCACGTCGAAGATAATGAACAGCAGCGCCACCACGTAAAACCGCAGGTCGAACTGCACATAGCTCGAACCGATGGCGGGTTCGCCACATTCGTAAACCGCTAGCTTCTCCGCAGTCGGCAGATTGGGACGCACCAGCCGGCCGATCAGCATCGGCAGCAGAACGAGGAATGATCCCGCAATGATGAACAACAGAAAGTGAAGTGCGAGATTGGGCATCTGCAGTCAGGAATCAGGGGTCAGGAATCAGGGGTCAGGAGTTTGCGTTCAGGAATCCGAAGTCTGAGTTGCATCAAGGTCTGAATAACTAATGACAAGTGACGAATGACACCACTCTACTGCCTACTGCCAACTCCCTATTGCCGCTCTATCAATCGTGCTCGGCCCCGGCGAACTCAAAGGGAGACGGCTCCCCCTTGATCCAGACCGGTTCGTACAGCACCTTCGACTCCGCGACGGCTGTCGGCGTCAGTGTCGATTGACCCCAGGCCGTTTCCAACGGCAGTTTCGCATAATCGACGATGCAGCCATCGCGGCTGTAGCAGCTCAGGTCGTGATTCGATCCCATGAAGATGCAGTCGACCGGGCCCGGATCGACGCACAAGGCACAGAACATGCACTTGGTGTAATCGATCGTAAATCCATCGATGCGAAAGCCCTTGCCGACCGGACTCTTTTCCTTCTCGATGTAGATGCAGTCGACCGGACAAGCGACGGCGCATTTCTCGCAGCCGATGCAGGTCGTCAGGTCAAAGCGGTGAAAACCCCGGTAGCGCGCCTTGACGGGCACGGGAACCTCGGGATACTCGTACACTTCGGTAAAGGTACGGCGGCCATAGGTTTTCCACATCGTGCGAATCGTCACGGACAGCCCGTAGAGGACAGTTGAGACGGCGACCCAGATGTTACGAAACCATTCTCGCATGACGGCAATCCTGCTGCACGAACAATTCGCGTGAGTCTCTAAATGATAGGGAGTTGCGCCGCGATGATAACACTCCCCATGCAGCCCGCAACCCATTTCCCGTTCACGGGAACCTGCTGCGTTCGTGAATGCTTCCAGGCCCTTCAACCGCGAAGGGTCGACCGATGCGAATAGCGGAATCCTGGCAGCGATCCAGCCGTTCACTGCTGGATTTTTTGTTTCCACCGGAATGTCCGTTGTGCCATGTACATCGCGGTGACGAAGACTGTGTGTCCGACGGCCTGTGCACGAGCTGCAGAGTGAAACTGGTACCGGGAAAGTTGGCACTGTGTCTCGGATGCGGCGCTCCGCTGGGGCCTTATCAGCGTCCGGCGAGCCAATGCATCCATTGCTATCGCGACCGGTTTGCATTTTCCCGGGTCTGGTCGCTCGGCAAGTTCGAAGGCGATCTGAGGCTGGCGATTCTGAAAGCAAAGTCCAAACAGGGAGAACTGCTGACGGTCGCGCTGGCCAACTTGCTTTTCGAGTTGCATCAGGAGGAGATAGCGAGTGATCCTCCCGACCTTGTGATAGCAGTGCCGCATCACTGGACCGAACGGCTGGGAAACGCCCATCACGCATCGCAGACGGCCGCCATGCGGTTGGCATCGCGGCTAAACCGCCCGCTGTTGAGCGGCTTCGTCCTAAAGCAGCGCCGAACGCGCAAGCAGGTTACACTGAACGCAACTGATCGCCGAAAGAACCTGTCCGGTGCATTTCGATTGCGAAAGACCAGTCGGCTGAAGGGTAAGCGAGTCATGCTGGTGGATGATGTCCTGACGACAGGTAGCACGGCACATCGCGTGGCATCACTGTTGATTCGACAAGGCGGAGCCGAGGACGTTCGTGTTTGCGCGCTGGCCCGCGGCATTGGGCAGTACTAGCCGTCGAACCTACCGCATCTACGGCAACGGCCCGCTCGAATCATCGAACAGGCCGTTGAAATCATTCAGGCGGTCGATTCACACTCGCTGCCGCGCTTCGTGTGCTTCACTCGTCGTCGGCATCTTCCTCATCCGGAACGCTGCCGAAACCAAACAGCGGACCGGCGCTGCCTTCCGTGCCTCCCTTGAGTTCCTCGCGGGCCGCACGGCCGGCGGCCTGTTCCTCGACGAGTACCTCGACGGGGACGTCCAGCCGGCGGCTAAGGCCGATCTTGCGTTCGTGAGTGTCGACGCGGAGCACTTTCACTTCGAGTTCGTCGCCGACCTTCACCACTTCCTCGGGGCTGGTCACTTTCTGGTCCGACAGTTCCGAGACGTGCAGCAGACCTTCGAGTTCGGACTCGAGTTCCACGAACACTCCGAAGTTGGTGATCTTCGTGACCTTGCCCTTGACGATGGTGCCCGGCTGATACTTGTCGGGAATCTGCGTCTCCCAGGGATCCTCGTCGAGTTGCTTAAGACCCAGGGCGATGCGCTTGCGGTTCTCGTCGACCGAGACGATCTGGCAGGTGACTTCGTCACCCTTCTTGAGCAGTTCGCTGGCATGCGAGACCTTGCGTGTCCATGACATGTCCGAAACGTGCAGCAAGCCGTCCACGCCTTCCTCGAGCTCGATGAAGGCCCCGTAGTTGGTGAGGTTCCGCACCACGCCGGCCACAGTGCTCCCCACGGGGTATTTCTGGGTGACGTTGTCCCACGGGTTCGGCTGAGTCTGCTTCATGCCGAGGGAGATTTCCTGCTTCTGCGTGTTGATCGCGAGCACGACCACGTCGACCATATCTCCCTGCTTGACGAGTTCGCTGGGGTGGTTGATGCGCCGCGTCCACGACATTTCGCTGATGTGCACGAGGCCTTCGATGCCGTCCTCGAGCTTCACGAAGGCTCCGTAGGTCATGATGTTCACGACCTCTCCCTGCACTCGCGAGCCGACAGGATACTTCGACTCGACGTGTTCCCACGGGCTGGGCTGGAGTTGCTTCATGCCGAGCGCGATCTTCTCGCGATCACGATCGACATTGAGAATCTTCACTTCCAATTCCTGGTCGATCTGCACAATCTCCGACGGATGGTTGATGCGGCCCCAGCTCATGTCGGTGATGTGCAGCAGGCCGTCGATGCCGCCGAGATCGACGAACGCGCCGAAGTCGGCAATGTTCTTGACGATGCCCTTGCGCACGTCTCCTTCGTGCAGTTCGCTGAGCAGCTTGCGCTTGAGCTCGGCCCGCTGATCTTCAATCAGCCGCCGGCGTGATACCACGATGTTGCGACGCGACTCATCGATCTTGAGGATCACGCACTTGATCTTCTGGTTGATAAAGTCGCCGATGTCGTGCGGACGGCGGATGTCGACCTGACTGGCCGGCAGAAACACATTCACGCCGCGTTCGTCCGACGGAGTGTCGTCGCCGATCTTGACGAGCAAACCGCCCTTGATCTTCTTGACGACCACGCCTTCGACGATCTCGCCTTCCCTGCAATTGGAGATGACGCGTTCCCAGTCGCGCTGACGGTCGGCCTTCTTCTTCGACAGCAGGATCAGGCTGTTGCGATCGTCCATGTCCTCCATCAGGACTTCGATCGTCTGTCCCGGCTCAGGTTTGTTGTCGTCGTCGTCCCATTCCGAAAGCGGGACGATGCCTTCACTCTTGAAGCCCAAGTCGACCATCACGTCGTCGCCGTCGACGCTGAGGATCGTCCCCTTGATGATCTGATTTTCGTCGTAGGGATTCGAGCGGACATCGATCAGCCGATCGAACGCCGATTCATCGATATCAATCTGTGAGAGTGTGTCGCCGAACGCGGAAATAAGTTCGTCGTCGTCAATTTGAAAATCGCGAATGAGATTACGGTCAACCATGAGTTACCTTGAGCGCACAGCCGCGAGTCGTCCCGCCGCCGCCTCCAGGGTGGAACCGATCCGACCCTTGGAGCCTTTCGTTGGATTTCAATACGATGTCCCCGTCTGCGAAGGATCACCCGATCCTCCTGACAACAGCGGGGCCGTCGGAAGCAAACAGTGAGTGTAGCACAACTTGCCGCCGCGAGAATAGAGATGCAACGGAGTGGAGGCAGGCAGTTCGCAGCAATGAAGTGTCGTCTGTTATGGGGGCATGATTCAGATCCAAGTGACAAATGACCAAGGACAAAGAACTCGGCCCTATTGCCGCCTGCCTACTCCCTCCCATCCCCATGTTCACCTGCGAATTCGCCGTCGAACCGTGCCTCAAGGGGATGAGGATCGACACGTTCTTGTCCTGCCATCTGCGGAACTACAACCCCTGGCGATTGCACCGACTGGTCCAGGCCGGTTGTGTCTGGATCGATGACAACGCCGCCGAGATGATCCAGCGGGTCAGGGCCGGGCAGACCGTGCGGGTGCGATTGCTCGAGCCGCCCGACAAGCTGCTCAAGTCCATGCCCGAGCCAATCTCCATAGTCTATGAGGACCAATGGATTACGGTGGTTGATAAGCCCGCGGGCTTGATCGCTCACCCGACCGGCGAGCACCAGGGACAGACACTGGCCAACGTCCTGCAGGCCCATCTGGACGGCCGCTCCTCCATTCGAGGGCTGCTCAGGCCAGGCATCGTCCATCGCCTCGACCGGTACACCAGCGGGCTGATGGTCACCGCCAACACCCATCTCTCTCATCGCAACCTCTCCGCCTCGTTCGAGGCCAGCCGGGTCAGCAAGATATATATGGCCCTCGTCGAAGGGGTCATGCCGAAGGACTCCGACACGATCCGTCTGCCAATCGGCAGGGCCAACCTGAAGCGCTGCGTCCTGATGTCGGCCCGTGGCGACGCCCAGGATCCCAAGCCGGCCCAGACGCATTACCGTGTCTGCGAGCGATTCTCGGCCCACACGCTCGTCGAGTGCCGACCGTTGACAGGCCGGAACCATCAGATTCGCGTCCATCTGGCACAGATCGGCTTCCCTCTCGTGGGGGATGAGTTCTACGAGGCATTCGGCAATTTGAAGCCCATACGACTGGAGTCGGTCACCGACGAGGACGCAGACGAACTGGAGACGGACGGCGTCGAAACCGGACTCCCCATCCGCAGACACGCACTACACGCCGCCAAGCTGTCATTCAACCATCCGATCACCGATCATTGGCGAACGTTCGTCGCTCCGTTGCCGGACGACTTCGCTCAGTCATTGACCGCATTGCGTGAGACTGACACCTGCGCAACCGGCAACTCTTCAGCACTCGATTCATCCCACGTCTGACACTGCACCATGCAAGAGACCCTGTATCTCGTCGACACGTTCTCGCTGGTGTTTCAGGTCTACTTCGCGATCCGTCAGCCGATGACCGGCACGCGCGGTCAACCAACGAATGCAGTGTTTGGGTTCACCGGAGACATTCAACATCTCATCAAGGATCGCAAGCCGACGCACTTGATCTGCGCGATGGAGTCTCCCGAGGCCGGCGAACGCTTGCAGATGTACACAGAGTACAAGGCCAACCGCGAGGAGATGCCCGACGATCTGAGGCCGCAGATTCCGCTCATCTTCGATGTGATCGAAGGCTACCGCATACCCATCGTCAGCTACTCCGGATGGGAGGCCGACGATGTGATCGCCACCTTGTCGCGTCAGGCGGTCGAGCGCGGGATGGAAGTTCGCATCGTCACCAACGACAAAGACGCCCGCCAACTGCTCGGACCGCGCACGAAAATTTACAGCATCCGCAAGAAGCAGTATTACGACGAGCAATCGCTGCTCGCCGATTGGGGCGTGCGGCCGGACCAGGTGATCGACTTTCAATCTCTTGTGGGGGATAGCGTCGACAACGTGCCGGGTGTGCCGCAGATTGGCCCCAAGACCGCGACGACTCTGCTGCAGCGCTTTCAAACATTGGAGGAAGTGCTGGCCCACCCCGATGAAGCTCCCGGCAAGAAGGTGCAGGAAAACCTCAAGAAATTCGCCGAGCAGGCCCTGATGTGCCGCCAGCTCGTCACCCTGCGCACCGACCTGCCGATCGTCATCGACTGGGACATTGCGAGAGTTCATGAGCCGAACCACGAACGGCTGCTCGAGCTCTTCACCGATTTCGGATTCCGCAGGTACTCCGAAGAGTTTCGAGTCAACGTCAACGAAACAAAAGTCGCCGAGTCCGCCCCGCATGAAAGGCGTTGGGAAGTCGTGCGCACGCGCCGGCAGTTCGAACAGTTCATCAGTGAACTCGCCCAACAGAAGTCGTTTTGCCTCGACCTCGAAACTTCGAGCCTCAGTCCGCACGATGCCGACATCGTCGGCTGGGCGGTCTGCTGGGAAAACGATCATGCCTGGTATCTGCCGGTCGATGGTCCTCCCGACTGCGAAATCAGCGCCGTCGTGGCAGTGCACGCTCTCAAGCCGATCCTGGAAGACCCTGATCGGGAAATCATCAACCAGAACATCAAGTACGACTTTCTCGTGCTTCGCCGCGCGGGGATCGAAGTCGCCAATATCGGTCTCGACCCCATGGTCGGGGACTATCTGCTCGACGCCGGCGCACGCACGCACGGACTCGAAGACCTCGCCAAGCGGTATCTCGTCCGCAAGATGATCCCGATCACCGACCTCATCGGGACGGGCAAGCAGCAGCTCAAGATGTTCGAGGTCGATGTCGATCGCGCGGCCGAGTATGCGAGTGAAGACGCCGACGTCGCCTGGCAGGTGAGCGCGATCATCCAGGAAAAGCTCAAGGACGCCGACCTGTGGGATCTCTATTGGAACGTCGAACGGCCACTTATCCCTGTGCTGGCCGATATGGAATGGACGGGCATTCGCATCGATAGTGAGGAACTCAAACGCCAGAGCGTCGAGGCCCAACGTCGCCTGGAAGCACTGGTTGCCGACATTCATGCGGAGGCTGGTCGAGTGTTCAACATCGATTCTCCCAAGCAACTGGCGTCGCTGCTCTACAATGAACTGAAGCTCCCGGTCCTCAAACGCACGAAGACCGGACCCAGCACCGATCAGGACGTGCTCGAACGACTCGCGGCGGACCACTCACTTCCCGCGAAGATCATCGAGCATCGTATGTTGTCGAAACTTAAGGGGACGTATCTCGATACGCTTCCCAGGCTCGTGCATCCACGCACCGGACGGATTCATTGCTCGTTCAATCAAGTCGTGGCGGCCACCGGCAGGCTCAGTTCGAGCGATCCCAATCTGCAGAACATTCCCGTCCGCACGCCCGAAGGCAGGCTCGTCCGCCGGGCCTTTATTCCAGGCGAAGCAGGCTGGAAACTGATTTGTCTCGATTACTCGCAGATTGAACTGCGGATGCTGGCCCACTTCTGTCGCGATCCCGCGCTGCTCTCCGCGTTCGACGAAGGTCGCGACATTCACGCCTCCGTCGCCGCGCAGGTCTACGGCGTCGATGTCGCTGACGTTACTTCCGACATGCGGCGCGTCGCCAAGGCCGTCAACTTTGGCGTGATCTACGGACAGACCGCCTTCGGACTGGCCGCCGCATTGCGCATCCCAAAGGAAGACGCGGCCGCCTTCATCGAAGGCTATTTTCAGAAGTACGCGGGCGTCGAATCGTGGGTGAACCAGACGCTCGATGAATGCCGCACCTCCGGCTACGCCCGCACGATCCTGGGCCGACGACGCGAGATCGTCGGCATCCGCGGAAATCGGCCTCGCAATCTCAACCTGCCCGAACGAACGGCTGTCAATACGGTCATTCAAGGTTCGGCGGCCGACCTCATCAAGCAGGCGATGATCAACGTGCACCGGCGCTTGCAGGCATCGCCTGGTCTCGGCTCAATGCTGCTGCAGATTCACGACGAACTGGTCTTCGAGTCCCCCGCCGACAAAGTCGCCGACATAGTCGCCCTGGCCCGGCACGAAATGGAACACGCCCTGGAAGTGAGCGTGCCGATCGAAGTGGATGTTAAAGTCGGCGACAACTGGCTGGATGCCGTATGAGGCGAGATTCGGATGACGTATAAGAGGAAGAAATCGGACAACGAGGAGTGAGCAGCGAGTTGAAGACGCGGATGGTAAGCTTTCAAAAGCTGCCGCCAACATTCCCAGTCCACCTGTTCGGGAGGCATCCGCGATGAACTGTCTGATCGCCGCCTGCAGCGTGCTGTTGTTCTGCTATCAGGCGGATGCTGATCGCGACGAGCTGGAAGATCGCCTCGGCTCCTTGTTCGAGCGGGGCGATGCCGCGATTGAACAGAATGAGTTCACGGACTCCCTGAGGATCTATCATGTCACCGCTCCCACCGCTGCCTACTGAGAAGGAGATCAATCCATTTGACGACCTCGATGGTCGCAAGGCCGCCGCGAACTTGGTCGGGAAGGACGTGCGAGAAGCAGCGAATCTCCTGAAGGTGAATAGTATGTGCTATGGAGAGGACTATTCTTGGATGGGACCGACCGCGTTCTGCTACTACGCTCCCGCACTCGTCGAGTACCTGAGAAGTAAAGAGTCGGACATGGACATGCATTTTGCGTATTTCATGCCTTCAACATTTCGCCATCGACTCGACCACGACAAAGAAGCGGTAATGGCGGCCGTTCCAACGATGCGTGAGTTTTGCGCGTGCGTCGAAACCGATTTCGATCGACTCAACTTCGACGATGATTACCGGAGACGCTTTTATAACCGAGTACGGGAACTAGAGGCCGCAATTGACCGCGTGAGTCATTCAAGTCAGCGCGCATTCGAATAGGGGGTCTTGAGCAGTGCGGGGAATCTCTTGCCATTGTCTGTTTGGTGTCGTTGTGCTGGGTGTGTCCGTTTCTGCATTGGCTCAGGACGCCGACCTCATCCTCCACAACGGCCGCGTCGTCACCGTCAACGACGACTTTGAAGTCGGCGCGGCGATCGCCGTTCGCGGCGATCGCATTCTGGCGGTCGGTTCCAACGCCGAAGTCCTGGCGACTGCCGGACCCGACACCGAACAAATCGATCTTGCCGGCCGAATGGTGTTGCCTGGGCTGATGGACTCGCACGTCCATGCCAGCGCGGCCTCGGTGTATGAGTTCGATCACCCCATCCCCGTCATGGAGACGGTGGCCGATGTGCTCACCTACATTGGTATCCGGGCGCAATCGCTGCCCGAAGGGGAATGGATCGTTGTCGATCAGGTCTTCATCACGCGCCTGCGCGATCAGCGGTTTCCCACGCGGGCCGAACTCGACAGCGTGGCGCCGAAACATCCCGTCTGCTTCCGCACCGGGCCGGATGCATCGCTCAATTCGCTGGCCCTCGAACTCAGCGGCATCGATCGCGACTTTCAGATCCCAGACGGCGATCCCGGCAAAATCGAAAGGGACGAGAACGGCGAGCCGACCGGCATCATGCGGGCTGCCAACCGTTTCGTGAAACCGCAATCATCGGCCAGCAGTCCCACGACCGAGGAGCATCGCGAGCACTTGCGGCAACTGCTGGTCGACTACAACTCGGTCGGCATCACCAGCATCGCCGAACGCAACGCTAATGCGACGGACCTCGAACTCTACGAGAGCCTGCACGCCACGGGCGAACTCACGTGCCGAGCATTTCTGAGTTGGAGCGTCAGCCCCGGCGGCGAATGGGAGACGGTGCGCGAGTCGGTGCTGCAGGCCGCGAATCATCCTGCGCACCTGCGCAACGACTGGGTCTGGCTGCGCGGGGTGAAGGTCTTTCTCGACGGGGGCATGCTGACGGGGAGCGCCTACATGCGGCAGCCCTGGGGCGTGAGCCGCATCTATGCCATCGATGACCCGACCTATCAGGGGGTGCTGCAGATCGAACCCGAACGACTCTATGAAGTGGCGAAGCTCTCGCTGGAGAACGAACTGCAATTCACGGCTCACTCCGTCGGCGACGGGGCCGTGCATCTGTTGATCGATACGTATCGGCGGATCAACGCAGACTTCCCCGTGCGCGAGCACCGGCCGTGTATCACGCATTGCAACTTCATGAGCGCTGAGGCGATCGACTCGATGCGCGAACTGGGGATTGTGGCCGACCTGCAACCGATCTGGCTCCATCTCGACGGTAAGACTCTTGCCGATCAGTTCGGCGAAGAGAGGTTGACGTGGTTCCAGCCGTACCGGTCGCTGTTCGATGCCGGTGTCATTGTGGGGGGCGGCAGCGACCACATGCAGAAGATAGGCAGCCTGCGATCGGTGAACCCGTACAACCCCTGGTTGGGCATGTGGATCACGCTGGTGCGTCAGGCGCGCGGGATGGACGCAGCCGTGCATCGCGAGCAGCTCATCACTCGCGAGCAGGCCCTACGGCTGTACACGACGCAAAACGCGTACATCATGTTCGTGGAAGAGGGTCGCGGCAGCCTGGAGCCGGGCAAACTAGCCGACTTCATCATCATCGACCGCGACTATCTCGATTGCCCGCTGGACGAGGTGCAGGACATTCAGGTGCTCGCGACGTATGTGGGCGGCGTGAAAGTCTTTGAACGGGAATAGTCCCCTTTCGCTCCGCGAAAGACGACTAACTTGCCTGCACCGCAGTCTCATGTAACTCTTATCTTTCAGTCTCCTGGTCCCTCGTCCCTAGACCATTCCCAATGCTCGACTACGAAAAGCTCGGCGTCTTCTACCTGGGCAGGCAACGCGACCTGGGGGCGGCCGAGAGCTCCGGCGATCTCATCCTATATGACTCCAAGGATCTCACGACGCATGCCGTCATCGTCGGCATGACGGGCAGCGGCAAAACGGGGCTGGGTATTACGCTGCTGGAAGAGGCCGCGATCGACGGCATCCCCGCGATCATCATCGATCCCAAGGGGGACATGGGGAATCTGCTGCTCAACTTCCCGCAGATGGCTCCCGAGGATCTCGCACCCTGGATCGAGGAAAGCGAAGCCGTCCGCAAGGGGCGCACCGTCGACGAGCAGGCGGCGGCCATGTCGGAACAGTGGCGTACCGGTCTTGCCGAATGGGAACAGCCGATCGAGCGCATCGCGAAACTGCGTGATGCCGCCGACATGACGATCTACACCCCAGGCAGCACCGCAGGCATTCCGTTGTCGGTGCTCAAGTCGTTCGCGGCTCCATCCGCAGAAGTCATCAACAGTGCCGATGCGTTTCGCGAGCGGGTGATGGCGACTGTCTCCGGCATCTTGGCTCTATTGGGGATCGATGCCGACCCGATTCGCAGCCGGGAGCACATTCTGCTGTCGAACATTCTGAGTCATGCCTGGCAGAAGGGTCAGACGCTCGATATGGCGTCGCTGATTCGCGAGATTCAATCGCCCCCCTTCGCCAAGATTGGCGTGATGGAACTCGACAGCGTCTTCCCACCATCCGATCGGCTCGAACTGGCGATGGCAGTCAACAACCTGCTGGCTTCACCCGGCTTCGCGGCCTGGCTGGAAGGGGAGCCGCTGCAAATTCAGCGATTGCTCTACACCCCCGAAGGCAAGCCGCGACTGGCGGTGATCTCGATCGCACATCTCGGAGACGCCGAACGGATGTTCTTCGTGACGATCCTGCTTAATGAAGTCGTCTCGTGGATGCGATCGCAAACCGGCACCACCAGTCTGCGGGCTTTGCTCTACATGGACGAGGTCTTCGGCTACCTGCCACCGACGGCCAATCCGCCGAGCAAGCTGCCGATGCTCACGCTGCTCAAGCAGGCCCGCGCGTTCGGATTGGGCCTGATCCTCGCCACACAGAACCCAGTCGATCTCGATTACAAGGCATTGTCGAACGCGGGAACGTGGTTCCTCGGCCGCCTGCAGACGGAGCGCGACAAGGCTCGCGTGTTGGATGGACTGGAAGGCGCAACGGCCGCATCCGGCAAGGTGTTCGATCGCCAGACGACCGAGCAGATTCTCTCCGGGCTGGGCAATCGCCTGTTCTTGATGAACAACGTGCACGAAGATGCGCCGGTCGTGTTCCAGACGCGTTGGGCGTTGTCATTCCTCCGCGGGCCGCTAACGCGCGATCAGATCAGTGGGTTGATGGCCTCGCGGAAACCGGCTGCGGTTGAAGGGGCGCCTGCTGTTGCATCATCCGCCTCGACTCAACAGACGGCAAAGGTTGTCGCGCCCGCAACGAGTGCACTCCCGTCATCGCACGTCGCCGCAGTATTGTCGGCCGGGCCGATCCTGCCGCCATCCGTCATTCAGAAGTATCTCGCGATCGCTGGGGATGTGCCTGCGCAGGCCCATATCGACTATCGCCCCGCCCTGCTCGGTCAAGGCCGGCTGCACTTCGTCGACTCGAAGTCCCACGTCGACTGCTGGGCTGATCTGGTGCGAGTCATCACCGTCGGCGACGCGGCTCTCGCCCGCGATCCGTGGGAGGATGCCGAAGCCTGGAACCATGACATCTTTCAATCCGACGATCAGCCTGCGGGTGATGCGGCTTATGTCGAATTGCCACCCGAATTGATGAAGGCCAAGAGCTACATCAGTTGGCGAGCGACCTTCAAGACACATCTCTATCAAGCCGAGCGATTGGGGTTATTTTACTGCGAGGAACTCAAGGAGTACTCGAAGCCCGGCGAGATCGAGGGGGACTTGCGAGTGCGTCTCTCGCAGCGCGCCCGCGAGCAACGGGATGCCGAAGTGGAGAAGCTGCGCGCAAAGCACGTTAAGGATGCCGAGCGATTGCAGGAAAAACTCCGCAAGGCCCAGCAACGGGTCGATCGCGAGCAGGCCCAGGCCAGCGCGGCGAAGACGTCGGCCATCGTGTCGTTCGGCCAGACCGTGCTCGGCGCGATCATGGGCCGCAAGGTGGCGAGCGTGACGAACGTCACCCGCGCCAGCTCTTCCGCCCGCGCCGCCGGCCGTGCCGCGCAACAGGGAACCGATGTCGAACGAGCCGAAGACGATGTCGACACCCTGCAGCAGGAGATCCAAACGCTGCAGACTCAAGTCGAGCAAGAGATGAACGCCATCCGCGTCAAGTACGAAGCAGACCGCCTGACGCTGACGCCCTATGCAGTCACCCCCCGCAAATGCGACATCACCGTGGAAGACGTGATGTTGCTCTGGATGCCCTGGCAGAGCGATGGACAGAGTCAGCCGACGCCGGCCTGGGATAAACAGTTGAATGTGCCGCACGGGTGAACCGACATGACCACCACATTTTGACCCACCGCAACTGTCAAGGAGCGCAATGACCAGCATGCAGCGGCACTTCGGCAAAAGAGAGCGGCGGGGTTCAACCCCGCCGCTCGAATCCGCGTCAAGCTTTCGCGGAGCGAAAGGCGACTTTGAAACATGCTCATCCGCAAACCCATCCTCGATCTCATCCAGTCCGGCGAAGTGACGCTGGCGTTTCGCCGCTGGAAGAAACCGACGGTGCAACAAGGGGGCACACTCAAGACGGCTGTCGGCGTGCTGGCGATCGAACGCGTGAAGAAAATTGCCGTGCGCGACATCACCGCGGCCGATGCGCGGCGAGCGGGATTCGACAACCGCGAGGCGCTGCTTGCCGAGTTGGGGCAGCGAGAAGGGAACATTTACCGCATCGCGCTCAAGTACATTGGAGCCGACCCGCGTGTTGCGTTGCGACAACTGGATGACTTGAGTGACGACGAGTTGGCAGCGATTACAGCCCGGCTCGATCGGCTCGACGCGGCCTCACGCGTTGGGCCTTGGACGCGAAAGGTGCTGCGGGCGATCAAGCGACATCCCATGTTGCCCGCCGTCAAGCTGGCCGAGACGACGGGCTTCGAGAAGGACTGGCTCAAGACGAATGTCCGCAAGCTCAAGAACCTGGGGCTGACGGTCAGCCATCATCCGGGTTACACGCTGTCACCGCGCGGAAAGGCAGTGCTTGCAGTTCTCGTAGCGGCGGCTGTCTCCAGCCGCCGAGGCGATGGGAGTTGACGGAATCCGATTTCGCGGAGCTACAGAGAAGCACGCGAATTCCTCCGTTCCTCGGCGTCTCGGAGAGCCGCCGCGACAACGCGGCTTCAAGGCGACTTTTCACTCGGCTCGGAGTAAGCTGTAATGCATGAACCGGAGCGACAGAACCATGCACAGAAATTCGATCCGCATCGTATGGGCCGCATTGCTCCTGTGGGGCTGCGGCGATGTCATGTTGGCGGCCGACCGCGTGCAGGACGGACTGCAAGTTCAGTACGAATTCAACGAACGTGACGGCGATGTCGTGCACGATACGGCCGATGCCGGCCAGGCGATCGATCTGCAGATTGATTCGCCCGGCGCGGTGCAATGGCGGAATGGATCGCTCCTTGTTGAGTCTGGCGTCATCATCCGGTCGAGCGAACCGGCAACCCGGCTCAGTGACGCCGTTCAAGCCTCCGGCGAGCTGACGATCGAAGCGTGGGTGACGCCGGCGAACGACAATCAGAACGGGCCGGCGCGAATCGTGTCGCTGTCGGCCGACACCGGCCAGCGCAACTTCACGCTCGGACAGGATGGCAACAAATTCGATGTCCGCTTGAGAACTACCACGACGAACGAGAACGGCATTCCCTCCACGCCGACTGCCGAAGGGGCGTGCGTCTCGGAACTGACGCACTTTGTCTTTAGCCGCGACGCGGAGGGAACTGCGACCATCTACGTCAATGGCGAGTCTGTGGCAGAGGGAAGTGTCGACGGCGACTTCTCGGGTTGGGACGACGGCTTTCATCTGTTGCTGGCCAATGAGCAGACCGGTGATCGTTCCTGGTTGGGGGAGTATCATCTCGTCGCCCTCTACAGCCGGGCGCTGTCGAGTGAAGAAGTCAGTCAGAACTTCGCCGCCGGTCTCAAGCCCGCGATCGACTATCAGGCTCTCCTGCCGCCAGCGGTCGAACGGCAGGTCGACTTTGTGGTCGATGTGCAGCCGATCCTGCGTGAACGATGTTTTGAGTGCCATGCCCAGGGGAACGAAGAAGGTGGCCTGAATCTCGGCATTCGTTCCCGCGTGATGGAAGGTGGCGCGCACGGCCAGGTTCTTGTTCGCGGACAGAGCGTCGACAGCAGATTGATTCATCTGGTCTCCGGCATCGAAGAAGAAGCCGTCATGCCGCCGGATGGCGAACGACTGACGGCCGAGCAGGTCGGCATCCTGCGGGCGTGGATCGATCAGGGGGCCGATTGGCCCAGCGGAGCTGATGTACTCGATCCGCGCACCGAACGGGCGCGTGACCATTGGGCGTTTCAACCGTTGCGGGAAGTGGCTCCGCCACAAGTTGCGGATGACACATGGGTGCAGAACGAGATCGATCGCTTCATTCTCGCCGTTCTCGAGGCGAAGCCGTTGCAGCCGAGCCGACCAGCTGATGCACGCCCACTGGTTCGGCGAATGTACTTCGACGTCGTCGGCCTGCCGCCGACTCCGGAAGAGATGCAGGACTGGACGGCACAGCTCGCTGCAGGTGTCAATCAAGACGGACCACTCAATGCCGACGCCATCGCGCGCCTCGCCGACCATCTGCTCGGCACGACGCATTACGGCGAGCGCTGG